>DLPX01000051.1:1251-24766 GCA_002477475.1 Proteobacteria bacterium UBA7447 | reverse complement strand
ACGCTGCATGCCGGAGTCGATTTTCTGGAACTAAATTCATAATATAGCCTATAACAATCAGTGTTTTACCCTAAATAGGCCGTTATCTAAGTCGAGCCCTTTCAAATCGAATAATTGGTGTATTTTTGGTTATAGGTCTTCCAATTCAACTAGCCTACACTCAGTTCTACGGCTGATTGTTTATCTACCTATAAGGGAGTTTAATAAATACACCTGAGGTGATTCTCATTAGCCGCTGGGACAGCAGGTATGTCAGCCCTAAATAAGACTGGGATGCCGTGTTGTCGGGATAACCAAGGACGCAAACGAAATAATCTTTTCAACGGAGGAGTATTATGAAACTAATCAAGACGAGATCAATCCGGCAGTTGGTAGCAGGAGCACTCGTTGCCGGGCTGTCGTTCACCGGCGTCGCCCAGGCGGCCGACAGCACCAAACCGATCGTGATCCCGATCCACAACTGGTCAAGCCAAGTGGTCATGGCCTATGTGATCGGAGGTATCTTCGAATCGATGGGCAACAACGTCGAGTATGTGCCTGCCGATACGCAGGCTGTGTACGAATCCATTCGTAACGGGGATGTCACTATCTCGCACGAAGTATGGCAATCCACCTTCGGCAAGTCCTTCTACAATGCGATGGCTAAAGGCGGCGTAATCGACGCCGGAACCCATACAGCTTTAACGCTTGAAGAGGTCGGCGTACCGCAGTGGGTAATCGACAAAAATCTGTGCCCC
Source organism: Proteobacteria bacterium UBA7447 (assembly GCA_002477475.1). Taxonomy (GTDB): domain Bacteria; phylum Pseudomonadota; class Gammaproteobacteria; order Arenicellales; family UBA868; genus UBA868. Next base: position 24,029 of record DLPX01000051.1, on the reverse strand, counting down.
GGACTGCCTGACTACAAGGCGCTCCTCAACTGCGCAGACGTCTTCTCTACTCCCGATTCCGGCGGCAAGGGCCGAATCCTGGAAGGACCGCAAAGCTGGCACGGCCAGGAATACCCGGACCGTGTTGAAGCCCTGCTGGGAGATAACTGGGTCGTGAAGTTCGCCGGTGGTGCAGATGCACTCTGGGCCGAACTCGCTTCTGCGAAAAAAGAGGGGCGGGGTACTATCATCTTTAACTGGACCCCGAACTTCACCGATGCCGATGGCTTTGTCTTTATCGAGTGGCCACCGTACTACCCGGGTTGTCGTAAGCAAGATGGTGGTGACAGTAAGTGCGGATCACCGAAAGGCTGGCTGAAGAAAGCAGCCTATTACAAGTTCCCCAAGACCCATCCGGCAGCCTACATGGCCTTCTCCCAGATGTCTTTCAATGCCGGTCAGATCGGTTCTATGGCTGCGCTGGTGGACATCGACGGCATGGATCACAAGGACGCTGCCAAGAAATGGCTTGCTGACAACGAAGATGTCTGGAAGCCCTTCACTCAGGCTGGCATGTAAGAGCGCTACGTAGCTCGAACTAGCTCAAAACCCCTCCCTCGCCGTTGGTTGCAAGGGAGGGGTTTTTTTTCAATATAATGGGTTGCAGAGCCATCAGCTTAGCGGCTCAACCGAAAGAACTTACCGGAAAGTTGTAATGCCTGAGGACGCCACCGCCAACCATCCCTCGGAATCGGTCATCAGATGCGAATCGGTCTACAAGATCTTTGGGGATAACGCCAAGAACCTGCTGGAGGCCTCCGACGGACAGGTCACCGACCCAAAGGCTTTCCAGGAAGCCGGCTGTATTGTCGGCGTCAACAACGCCTGCTTTGAAGTCGCCAAAGGCGAAAAACTGATCATCATGGGCCTGTCGGGCTCAGGCAAGTCGACCCTGCTGCGCTGCATCTCCCGTCTGACGGATGCGACGGCCGGACGCATCTTTGTAGACGGAGAGGATCTGCTGGCGATGAACAGTAAACAGTTGATCGAGCTTCGTCGCGAGAAGATGGGTATGGTGTTTCAGAGTTTTGCCCTCTTACCGCACAAAACCGTTCTGGAAAATATTGCTTTCCCGCTTCAGGTGAAGGGTATAAGCACAAAGTCCAGCATCGAAAAGGCCATCGACATGGTTAGACTTGTCGGATTGGACGGTCGGGAGAATTATTTTCCCCGGGAACTCTCAGGTGGACAGCAGCAACGCGTGGGTATCGCGCGGTCACTCGCGGTCGAACCAGATATCTGGTTTCTCGATGAACCCTTCTCAGCGCTCGATCCTTTGATCCGAAAGGAAATGCAGGATGAGTTCCTGAGGCTGCAGAGTGTGCTGAACAAAACGATTCTTTTTGTGACCCATGACTTTGACGAAGCCCTGAGACTTGCGGACCGAATCGCCATCATGAAGGATGGCGTTATCGAACAACTCGATACCCCTGCCAACATCGTGCTGGATCCCGCGACCGAGTATGTACGCAAGTTCACTCAGGATGTCCCCCGCGAGAAAGTGCTGAAGATTGAATCGGTGATGGACCCCATCGAGCCGGGCACTCAAATGAGCGATCTCAAAGTGTCCAAAGATGCGATCATCGAAACGGTTGCCGAGGCAGTTCTAAGTGAGCCGAGGCCCGTGCCGGTCATTAACGACCAGAATGATGTCGTCGGTTGCGTAAAACCCTCTCACGTGATCCATACACTTTTCGGCAGTCGTCACTAGGTCCTCGCCGATTCTCCCTTTGCCCGTGGGTCATACTAACTTTCATCTATCTCCCAAGGTTCTGCAGTTTCTGGGCCTATTGGCTGCGTTCTGGGCGCTTTGTGCCTTAATTGAGCCCGATGAGAACAATTGGCTCTGGAGGCTACCGTCGCTGATTGCCGGCCTCCCGTTATTAATCAATAACTCGGTCGACTACTTGATGTACGAGTGGATGCCAATATCGGTATGGGATCCCGAGATCGAGGAGTACGAAGACAAACCTCTATTCAAGGAAATTACCCGATCCATTTCAGCGGGTCTGTTGTTCCTGATTCACCTCGTCCGCGAGGTATTTCTGGGTGGCACCAAAACCATTGTTGCCTTCACCAGTTGGGACTTTGTCACTGAAAACCCCTGGGCTCAGATCCCCGCTCTGCCGTGGACAGTGGTGACTGCAGGAGCAATCCTGCTGGGCTACAAACTCAAAGGAGTCGAGCTTGCAACGATGACCGGAGCCGGCCTCATCTATATAGCCTTGTTCGGACAGTGGGAGCCTTCGATGGAGACGCTCTCATTCGTTCTGATCGCCGCGCCGATATCGGTCGTACTCGGCCTGGCCTTTGGAATCTGGGCGTACAAGAGTCCTGCCGCCGAAGCTGTCCTTCAACCGCTCCTCAATGTTGCACAGATCGTTCCGCACTTTTCGTACCTTGTTCCGGTGATGGTGTTTTTCGGCATCGGCGACCACGCGGGTGCGATTGCCACGATCATCTTTGCTACCCCACCGATGGTGCGGCTGACGGTTCTGGGCCTCAAGAACGTGTCCCCTGAGGTCCTCGAGTCAGGGATGATGAGCGGATGCAGCAGCTTTCAGCTGCTATTCAAGGTGCTCATACCGACGGCTCGGCGGGATATTCTGATCGGAGTAAACCAAGTTATCATGCAGTGCCTTGCCATGGCGGTGATCGCCTCGTTCATCGGCGCAAAGGGCCTAGGCTACAACCTGCTTCTGGCGCTGAATGGACTGAGGATCGGCAAAGCCCTCGAGCAGGGCATCTGCATCGTGCTCATTGCCGTGATTCTGGACAGGCTTTCCCTTGCCTGGGCGAACAAGCAAACAGATTACTTTGCTGACTTGAACTTCATGCGCCGGTACAAATACTCGCTGCTCTTCGGGCTGGTATTTGTGGTTGGGATTGTCCTAGCTTATCTCGGTACTTTCTTCTTCCGGGACGGTTTTAATTACCTCTACATGATCCCGCATAACAAGGGCTTTACGACCGAACAATTCTGGCAGGCCGGTGTGGACTGGATATGGGATACCTTCTTCTTCAGCCTTAAGGCCTTTAACGTATTTCTGATTACCCAGATTTTGATGCCCATGAAGAGCGCGTATCTCGGTATGCCCGTCGCGGCGACATTACTCCTTGTAGTCGGCACCGCCTACATCGTGACCGGACTCCGTTCAGCCATTTTCGTCGCCTCCTTCGTGCTGTTTATCGCATTCACTGAATGGTGGGACCGCGCATTGATCACGACCTACATCATGAGTGCTTCTGTGATTATCTCAGGCATCATCGGTATCACCGTAGGCACCTTAGCGGCCCAACATCCGGTCGCTGCGAGATCCATGCTCCTGATCTGTGACACCTTCCAGACTTTCCCGTCGTTTATTTACCTGATCCCTGTCATCATGCTGTTCGGGGTAACCGATACGTCGGTGCTGATTGCTGTCGTGGTTTACGCCACCGTCCCGGCCACGCGGTACACAATTGCCGGCCTGCAGAGCGTCCCACCCTCTCTCCACGACGCGGGATCAATGTCGGGTGTAAACCGGATTCAGCGCTGGCTGAAAATTGAACTGCCCATGTCCTTTCCGCATATTGCGCTCGGAATCAATCAGACCGTGGTTTTCGCACTATCCATGGTGATTATCGGTGCCATGATCGGAACAGATGATCTTGGGCAGTTCATTCTGAAAGCCCTCTCTGACAAGAACGGTACTGGCAATGGGCTGGTGCTAGGGCTGTGCGTGGCGTTTATCGGACTTGCGATTGACCAGGTCCTACGGACTTGGGCGAACGAGCGCAAGAAAGCGCTGGGGTTAGCCTAGTCTGATGGCAACAACTGTTAGGCCAGTCGTGGCCATCGCCCGGCTACACCCCGTCAGAACAGCCCTTCTATCTCGCCCTCGTCATTGACGAAAATGCTGTTGGCTGCCGGCACTCTGGGCAGTCCTGGCATGGTCATGATCTCGCCACAGATCGCGACCACAAATTCGGCGCCCGCAGAAAGTCGCAGTTCGCGGATCGGGACCACATGTCCACTGGGTGCACCCAGCAGGCTCGGATCCGTTGAAAAGCTGTACTGCGTTTTCGCCATGCAGACAGGGAAGTGGCTGTAACGCTCCTCAAAGTCCTCAAACTGACTCAGGACTTTTTTGTCAGCAATAATGTCTTCAGCGCCGTAGATGGATCGCGCTACAGTTCGGACTTTCTCCCATAACGACAGCTGATCGTCATAGAGTGGTCGGAACTGTGAGTTGGAGGAATCGGCCAGGGCGGCGACGTGCTCTGCGAGTTGCTCCGTCCCGGCACCGCCATCCGCCCAATGACTGCATTCGAACACCTCGGCACCAAACTCCCTGCAGTAGGCACGAATCGCGTCAATCTCAGCCGGGGTGTCCGATACAAACTTGTTGATCGCCACTACAGCCGGAACCCCGAACTGCTCAATGTTACGAAGGTGGCGACCAAGATTCTCAAGACCATCTACCAGCGCGGTAACGTTCTCCGCATTGAGATCCGCTTTGGCGACTCCGCCGTGCATCTTGAGAGCCCGGGCTGTTGCTACCAGCACCACGGCATCCGGCTTGAGGCCTGCTTTTCGGCATTTGATATTGAAGAATTTCTCTGCGCCCAGATCCGCCCCGAAACCCGCCTCCGTCACAACGTAGTCGGAGAGCTTGAGCGCCATCTTGGTAGCGCGCACCGAGTTGCAGCCGTGGGCGATATTGGCAAAGGGTCCGCCATGGATAATGGCCGGGTTGTTCTCCAGAGTCTGAACCAGATTCGGCATAAAGGCATCGCGCAGCAATGCGGTCATCGGGCCCTCGGCCTTAAGGTCCCGGGCATGAATCGGTTCGCGCGCCCGCGAATACCCCACAATGATGTTGCCCAGTCGGCGTTGCAGGTCGGAAAGATCCTCTGAAAGGCAGAAGATCGCCATGATCTCCGAGGCAACGGTGATATCAAAGCCGCCTTCACGGGGGAAACCATTCGCCACCCCGCCGAGGGCTACAGTGATCTGGCGAAGCGCGCGATCATTCATATCCACGACCCGCCGCCAGGTCACCCTGCGCTGGTCGATTCCCAGTTCATTGCTCCAGTAGATATGATTTTCGACCAAGGCAGACAGCAAGTTGTGCGCCGCACCGATCGCATGGAAATCTCCTGTAAAGTGAAGGTTGATATCCTCCATTGGAACCACCTGCGCATAACCTCCACCGGCAGCACCCCCTTTCATTCCAAAACACGGCCCAAGCGATGGTTCGCGAAGGCAGATCAGCGCCTTTTTACCGATGCGGTTTAGCCCGTCTCCCAGTCCGACGGTTGTGGTCGTCTTGCCCTCCCCTGCTGGCGTCGGCGAGATCGCCGTCACCAGGATCAACTTGCCGTCGGCACGGTCAGACAGCGATTCGATGAACTGATTGCTGATCTTGGCCTTGGTGGGGCCATAGGGCAGTAGTGAGTCGGAGGGTATATCTAGCTTATCTCCAATCTCTCCGATGGGCTGGGTTGCCGCTACGCGCGCAATCTCAATATCACTGGGTACGGTTTTCATGACTCTCCTTTGGCTGATTTGATTTATTATTGATTCTTGAATTAGTCTGAATACGATGCCTGCAGCCGACGTGCTGCAACAACCGTGTTGCGCATGAGCACAGCTACTGTCACAGGGCCCACTCCCCCGGGGACCGGTGTGATCCAGCCGGCGACTTCTTTACAGGTATCATAGTCACAATCCCCCACAACGTGACTCTGGCCGCTTTCGGACTCAACCTGGTTGATACCGATATCTACCACGACGGCCCCCGGTTTGAGCATGTCACCCTTCAGGAGTCCCGGCCGGCCTACCGCAACGAACACGGCATCTGCCCGGCGGGTATGAACCGCTACCTCCCGGGTCATATGGTGACACACGGTAACGGTAGCGCCTTCGGCCATTAGCAAAAAGGCAATCGGCTTTCCAACAATCTCCGAATGTCCTATCACGGTGACCTCAAGACCCTGCAGCGAGACGCCTGTTTCCTTGAGCAATTCGACCGCTGCCATCGCGGTACAAGGCCCCAACTCCATATTCCGGTAGACAATATTGCCAATAGAGGCAGGATGCATCCCTTCGACATCTTTTAGCAGCGCGATCGTGGACTGGAGTTGTTGGATAGGCAGATGCCCAGGAACGGGCCGTTGCAGGATGATACCAGTCACTCCGGGGTCGATATTGAGGTTCATGATCGCCGCGCGAACCTCAACTTCCGAAATATCTGCAGGAAAGTTACGCCTCTCAAAACCGATTCCTACATTCTGCGCCACCCGTCCCTGATTGCGAATGTAAAGATCTGCCGATGGGTGCTCTCCGATCCGGATAGAAACGAGGCGGGGCTGCCAGCCTGAGCTCTGAAGGTCGCTGACATCAAGCGATACCTGCGACAACATCGCAGATGCAACTGCCTTCCCGTTGATGTCACGGTAATCCGCTGTCAGCTGCTGATTCAGATCTGCACTCATACTTGCGCGACGGTCCCAATGACGTTCGGTCAAACCAGCAACTGGCCTACAATTTTATTTTGCAGCCGAGTGCGTGCTTTTCCTCAAGCGTCCCGAACTTAGCAGTCTAGACCAAGCGGCAGTCTGGTCGTTGAGAACCTGCCTATGAGTTGATAACCCGACACATACAATCGGTCCGGCTAAGAGCGGCGGCTCAGAACCCGAACCGCCGCATCTGTTACCGACTAACCCATGCAGAGCCCGCTATTGCCGGCGGGCGGGCAACTCAGAACTTTGCGTAAGCTTTCCTGAGATCCACCATCGGGTGCTTGGGCGACATCTGGAACTTGATCAGAAGCTCCCGAGCAATCATATCGCGATCCTGCTGGTTGTCAGGCAAATCAATCTCTTCTGGAATCGTAACCCAACCATTGATGTTCCTGTCAAACACAGCCGGTCGGCTTTCCTCGTAACCCATATGGACATCTTCGAGCCAGTTGAGGTCAGTCCAACCCATCGTCTCAATGTACTTTTTGAGAAACGGAGTCAGCCGTTCGTAGTCGGGCACCAGGTTGACATCGTAGCGATATCCGATGTGCTGACCAATGGTCTGCTCACGCTCTGAGTCCAGGCCATCACCCTTGATGAAATGATCGATATCTTTTTCGTATGCCATGTGCTTATCCTCAAAAACGCGTCATGTCGGGACGACCGACGGTGTGCTGTGAGCCGGCCAGAGGCACCTGTGCCAGTGCTGACGCTTCCATCGTCAACGCCGCCAGATCCTCAGGCTCCAGCGAATGGACATTGGTCTTACCGCAGGCCCGCGCCAGCATCTGGCACTCGATTGCGAGCGTGTGCAGGAAGTTGTAGACCCGCTCCGCCGCGGCGTCCGGATCGAGCCGCTTGCGCAACTCGGGATCCTGTGTGGCTACGCCCACAGGGCAACGTCCAGTGTGACAGTGATAACACTGGCCGGCTTCAACACCCATCTCTTTTTCAAAGTCGGCTTCAGGGATATCCTTGTTGCAGTTAAGGGCCATCATTGCAGAATGTCCGATGGCTACCGCGTCGGCGCCCAGGGCGAGGGCTTTGGCCACATCGCCGCCGTTACGGATTCCCCCGGCATACACCAGCGAAATATCCCCGGACTTGCCGACGTCCTCCAGTGCCCTGCGGGCCTGACGAATGGCGGCAATTCCCGGCACGCCCGTTTCCTCGGTAGCGAGGTGGGGTCCGGCACCGGTGCCGCCTTCCATACCATCGATGTAGATGGAGTCGGGACCGGTTTTGGCTGCCATCCGGACGTCGTCATAGACCCGGGCAGCGCCCAGCTTGAGCTGAATCGGAATCTCCCAATTGGTGGCTTCACGAATCTCCTGAATCTTGAGCGCAAGATCATCGGGGCCGAGCCAATCGGGATGCCGTGCAGGTGAACGCTGATCGATGCCGGCCGGCAAAGAGCGCATCTCGGCAACCTGATCGGTGACTTTCTGTCCCATCAGGTGACCCCCCAAGCCAACCTTGCAGCCTTGACCAATAAAGAACTCACAGCCATCTGCCAAACGGAGATGATGCGGGTTAAAGCCGTAACGGGATTGGATACACTGATAGAGCCATTTTTCCGAATAACGACGTTCGTCCGGAATCATGCCACCTTCGCCCGAACAAGTCGCTGTGCCCGCCATAGTGGCACCGCGGGCGAGAGCGGTCTTGGCTTCAAATGAGAGGGCGCCAAAGCTCATCCCGGTGATGTAGATCGGAATATCAAGCTCCAACGGCCGTTTTGCCCGGGGGCCGATGACGGTCTTGGTTAAGCACTTTTCCCGATACCCCTCGATGACGAACCGCGTCAGGGTGCCGGGAAGAAAAGTCAGGTCATCCCAACTTGGAATCTTTTTAAAGAGGGAGAATCCGCGCATTCGATAGCGGCCCAGCTCCGCCTTGACGTGGATATCGTCAATCACCTCCGGCGGAAACATGAAACTGCTGCCGATAATGTCGGTATTTCTTTTTGTTGCCATGATATTTTTTCCTTTATCGAATATCGAGCTGGTTTACAGCACCAGTTTCTTTTCGGTGGGCTCAAGATTGTCGTAATTCCAAAGCTGCTTGCCGGAGACAATCTTGGTCATGTTTTCAGCGCCGTTGGGCGATTCCAGCCCGTACAGAGCAAGCTTGCGGGTGAGCCAGTCACGGTCGAGATCCGTCATCTCTCCTTCTACCGCATCAACGCCGAGATCGGCAATCTTGCCGCCTACATAAATCGTGCCGTCATACATCGAGTCACCGAGGTTCTTGCCAGCATCCCCAAGAATCACCATGCGGCCGCGCTGCATCATGAATCCGGAAAAGGCGCCGGCTCGGCCGCCAACGATGATGGTGCCGCCCTTTTGGTCGATGCCTGTTCGACTGCCGACATCGCCCTTGCAGACGAGATCGCCGCCACGGATTGCGGCGCCGAAAGTCGAGCCGCCGTTCTTTTCGATCAGCACGGTTCCGGCCATCATGTTTTCACCACATGACCAGCCAACACGCCCACTCACCGTAACGTTAGGACCATCAAGCAGGCCGCAGCCGAAATAGCCCAGACTGCCGTCAAAATGAAGATTCAGGCGACTCAGAATACCCACGCCAAGAGAGTGCTTGGCTCCGGGGTTTCGGACAGTGATCGTGCCAACGCCCTCAGACATCAGTCGTCGAATCTCAGCATTCACTTCCTGCTGATTTAGCGACTCGGCGTCGATCTCGCCGCTTTTGTCAAAGTCCACCACTGGTGCCCAGGGGTAAACCAGGTTGTCGGACTCTTCTGCTGAAAAAAAGACTTGTTGAGTCCGGCCACTCAACTGCTCCGTGTGCATGCCCAGTTCATAGGACTCATGGGCCTGGTCTAGCTCTGCCATACCATCACCTCTCCTTCATAAGGATCGTAAGTATCAATTTCGTGCGGGAAGACGCTGCGGATGGCCACTTCTTCCGATGCCAACGCAACAAAGTCATCACTCTCATAAAGCACCATCGGCTTGGCGGCCATCACGTCTTTGGCCATACCCAGTCTGTCTGATGTCGCCACAACGTATGTGAACACCCCATCCAGTTCGTCCACGGATCGGTGCATCGCCTCCTCAAGGTCTTCGCCGCGCTCCATCCGGTCTGCCAAGTAGACGGCAATCAGTTCAGAGTCGCAGTTGGACATAAACCGGTGGCCGCGGCGCTCCATTTCACGTCGAAAACCCCAGTAGTTGGTCAACTGGCCATTATGCACAACCGAGATATCGTTGAACGGATAAGCCCAATAGGGGTGTGCCGAACGAATATCCACGTCGGATTCAGTCGCCATTCGGGTATGTCCGATGGCATGAGTGCCACCGAACTCGCCAAGGCCATACTGACCCGAGACCACAGTCGCGTCTCCCAGATCCTTGACCAATTCAAGCGCATTGCCGATAGAAAGAATCTCGGCGCCCTCTACGTCTTCGACGTAGTCCGCGAGTTTTTTCATATCCCCGTCATAGGAAATCCAGTAACGGTAGGCATACTCGGTGGCCTCTTCTTCGCTGACGCGGCGCGCGCCCAGCTCATCGAGACGTCGATCAACCTCTGCTCTGCGCTCGCGTACCTGATCGTGAATCTGGAACCCATGACGCATATCTTCTTGTTCTGCGACCTTGAACCGCAGCACGTGCTCTCCAGACTTGGGGTTGCCGTAGAGCGCAAAACCCGTGGAATCCGGGCCTCGATGCTTCAGCGACTGCAGCATGTCCGTCAACTCCCGGCCGACGTTGCTGCTTTTTCCCCGGTGAATCAAACCGGCTATCCCGCACATAGGACCTTAACCTCCGTATAAGTAATTGTTGAGATACAAAACTCAGAACCCAATGGAGGCGCCTGCTGCGCCCCTCTCATTTGGGCACTGCTATTTCAGGGCAAGCAGTCCAGATAAGTCTCCGTATCCCACTCAGTGGTGGTATGCATAAAGCGCTCCCATTCATCACGCTTGTAATGCTCGAACACCCGGAACATCTCCCCAGGCATTGAGGACTTAATAACCTCATCATTACGCAATTCGTCCAACGCCTCACCTAGCGACATGGGTAACTTCTTTACATCCTTGCCCGCGTCGATCGCCTCATAAATATTGCGTTCTTCGGCCTCACCCGCTTCAAGATCGTTCTCAATGCCATCATCGAAAGCTTTTAACAACGCGGAACCCATCAGGTATGGATTCACCATCGAGTCAACCGAGCGGTACTCAAAGCGCCCGGGCGCAGATACACGCAACGCACAGGTACGGTTTTGATAGCCCCAGTCAGCAAATATTGGCGCCCAGAAACCGGTATCCCATAGGCGACGATAGGAGTTAACCGTCGAAGAACCGATGGACGTCAATGCGCCCAAGTGCTTGATGACGCCGCCGATAGACTGCAGACCAATCGGCCCGGGGGCACGCTCATCGATCGATGGATCCGGCATAAAAGTATTCTCACCGCCGACCCTATAGCTGAAAGCCCCTTCCATACCTGGCAAGGGATCAAACCCAAGCGTGTTGACCACGTCCTCACCGCCACGCCAAAGCGACATATTGTGGTGACAGCCACTCGCCGAAACTCCCATAAATGGCTTCGACATGAAGCAAGCAATCAAGTTATCTTCACGCGCGACCTGCGCGCAGATCTGTCGGTAAGTGGTCAGCCGATCTGCATTACGCAATACGTCATCAAACTGGGTATTCAACTCCAGTTGGCCGGGCGCATCTTCATGGTCGCCCTGGATGATATCGAGACCCATTTGCTGTGCATACTCAATAACTTTCATGAAGGTGGGGCGAAGTTCTTCGAACTGATCAATGTGATAGCAATTAGGCTTGGTCACACCACCATCTGGCTTGCCGTCCGCACCGCGTTTTAGCCACATCATCTCAGGCTCGGTACCACAGCGCATATCGAGCCCATGCTTATCCTGGAAGGCATCGTGAATTCGGCGCAAATTACCGCGGCAATCTGAAGTTAATGCGCCACCCGGATTCTCGACCTCCTCGCGATTCCGAAACAACGTGCAGAATACACGGCCGACCCGTTTGTCCCAGGGCAGTTGACAAAAAGTTTCCGGGTCGGGAATCCCTACAAGTTCAGAGGATTCAGGGCCATAGCCAATATAGTTACCATGGCGATCAACAAATAGATTTGCGGTTGAGCCATATACTAACTGGAAGCCTCTTTCCGCTATGCGCTCCCAATGTGCGGCTGGAATGCCCTTACCAACGATTCGTCCGGTGACCGAAACGAACTGATAGTAAATATAGTCGACACCGGTTTCCTTTATTTTCTCCCTGACTTGCTTAACGAGGTCGTCTCGTCCTGGTTGGTTAACATGGGCTTCAAGATCAGTCATCTCTATTCCTCTCCTTATTTAGTTTTCGAGTTACGTCTTCGATCATTTTAATTTTTAGCTCGTTACAGATTTTTGCATCGTTTTCCGATTGTTTTTTTGCACAATCCTTATCAACTCCAAGGAAACGGGCTGTTAGATACCGGGTGCAAATTACCCTGCGCATACCTTGAGAACCTGAAAGGTTCGAGCAACCCGCTCGTGGTTCCGGCGATCTCTTCTGCAACCAGCTTCCCCACGCCCAACATTTTGTATCCGTGATTGGAGTCTGCGATCACATAGCAGTTCTCACAAAACACATCGAATACTGGAAAGCTATCCGGAGTGAACGCGCCGATACCGCCGGACGGCTCATCTTTGTATTTTGGCGTCTGCCCTTCGAAACGTTTCTGGCAGTGAGCGAGCGCTGAACACCACATGTGCGCAAACTCCGCCCCCACAACAAAATCGGGCGAATCCGGACCGTAAGGATCCACTGCCACCTTGTCTGGTTCGGTCGGCACCTTAAACGGAGCTGCGCCGCCCTGAATTCCATTGAAGTGAAAATCTGGTTTGTAGTAGATGCCCCACATTTCCTCTGTAATCACCGAACCATCCACGTCCGAAATCAATGGTGCGTCAGAATCGACATGAATCACAGGGGGCATCTCGCCATCGTTGGTCAGTTGCATTTTGGGATCCACTCCCAACGTCCCTTCCTGCAGCGACCAGAAAATCCACATCGGAATATCGTGATGCATCTGGCCGTCTGAGCCCTTGATGTTGACCGCGCGCGGCAACTCAAGCATCTCCCATAGACTTTTCACCCAGGGACCTGCTCCAAGTACGACGTAATCACATTCAATCACACCCCGATCTGTCACTACAGCCGTAATGGCGCCGCTGCCGTTGCCACGCTCAAATCCCTGTACCGTCACGCCCGTCAGAATTCGAACGCCCTCCGCTTCCGCTTTACCGGCCAAGCCATACATGGCCCGGGTATTGTTCGAGTAGCCGCCTGGCTTCTCATGAAGCACCGAAGTGATGCCCTGAGCCTGCCAGTCATCAAACAGGCCTCGCATGTATTTCGCGGACTCTTCGGCGCCCTCAATAAAAACCGACTCGTAACCGATATCCTTTTGTTGTGCCGCAATGGTCGATACATCCTCGCGCATGATCTCGGGGCTGATCTGCATGTAACCGACCGGGTGGTAACTATAAGCCTCGGGATCGCTCTCCCAGACCGTTACGCTGTGCGCCATGAGTTCACGCATGGCCGGCTGGAAGTAGTTATTGCGCACAACACCACAAGCAATGCCGGATGCGCCCGCGGCGATAGAGGTTTTATCAACGACGAGAATGTCTGACCCATCGCCGGTGCCTTTACTTTTGAGTTCCAGAGCCAGGTGATACGCGGTGCTTAAACCGTGGATCCCTGCGCCGACGATGACATATTTCGTGCTTGCGGGAAAAGCCATATGGAATAATCTCCTCCTGATTTAGCACCAACTTGATGCCTTCTGGTGATCAAATCCGCCCAATCTCTCTGGATGGCTAGTTTGACTTCCGAGAATCAGCGAGGAACCTACCAATTCAAGACCGATCTAAGATCTTTGAAGAAATCAAAAACAGACAAATTTATTGGTTAATTTATGCGAGATTCAATGGGCTGTTTTATCTTGAATAATTTGTGTCTTGATGTCATATTTTGATCCTTCTTTGTACCTCTCCGATATTTGGTATTTATTTGGTTCACACCAATTGCGAGTTTAGACTCGCTAAAGAGGGCTGAAATGGGTCAGGAACATCAGGAATTCACTTCTCAGAACGAACCCTTGCCGCCTCTTCCGGAGGCTGTATCCGTTGGGGGCTCGGCGGGGATTGCTGCCAAACTACGGCGCGCCATCATCGAAGGCGCCTACGGCCTCAACGAGCGGCTTCCCGCAGAACGCGAGTTAGCCGATCTCTTCAAGACCTCGCGGGGCACCATTCGGGAAGCGCTTCGTCGACTCCAGGAGCTCGGGATGGTAGATCGGCAAATCGGCAGTGGCACTTTTGTAACCTATCGGCAGTTTTCAGAACATACGGAAATTGCTGACGTCACCAGCCCCCTGGAACTCATCGAAGTCCGTCTCGGGATAGAACCGCAGATCGTCCGTCTTGCCGTTGCCAATGCGACTGCCATGGATATCGAACGAATGCGTAAAACCCTGCTCAAGGTGGAAGGCGCTGCCGGTGATCCAGAAGCCTTCTCAAAGGCGGATGCTGAATTCCACCTCGCAATGGCCGAATGCACCCGCAACCGGCTAATGGTCTGGCTCTACCAACTCGTCAATGAAACCCGCAGCCACGAACAATGGGCAGCCATGAAGGAATCTATTCTCGTGCCGGAACGGATCGCCCAATACAATGCCCATCATCGCCATCTGTACAACATGATTGCCAAGCGGGATCTGGATGCTGCTTTGAACACAATCTACGATCACCTGGATAAAGCAAGAAGCGATCTTGTTGGAGTTGTGCGAACGCGGCCCAACTAATAAGAATTTCTGGCTTCCTCAAACGTCGCTTCAGCCCAGTCAGGCAAAAATCCAAGAATCTTGATCTCAGCCGGTATCCTCGAGTTGAAAAGCCGGTTGTGCCAATAAGTCGCCTCATGCGCTTGTGCGTCGTCCTCCAACTCGCGCACTGAACAGGGCAATCGGTAGCGCGACCCAAACTGGCTGAACTCAAGAATGCACGATCCACGAGCACAAAGGGCCCGAGCCAACAAACCCTCTGCACTGAAAAGACCCGTTAACTCGTCCGAGAACTCCTGGGGCTTCTGGTAATACGTGGCTGAAAGATACTTGATCGCCGCTTTGTAACGATCGGCAGGATCATGGGTCTTTTGCACCATATGCCGAAACTGGGAAACATCATCTGCGGCCTCTGCCCGAATGATGAGCAACGTGACTTGACCGGAGTAACTCCCACCATCGGCTAATGACAGATGCGGGCACATTCCGGACGTCGGCCGTCCGTCGCCCACTCGCATGGCCCGTTGGCGGACAAGACATTGCCAGGCCAGAAACTGTGACCTCAAATCAGCAGCTGGTTCACCCATAACCAAAAGATCCTTGAAAAAAGGTAAATGTGATTGCTCTGCGTCCCGATAATAACGGATCACGGTACCACGGCTTCACGCTGGACGTTAGACTACGGGGTCCAGAAATTCCTCCAGGCAGAGCCTTGTCCACACCGTCTTTTTTCATCGATATTGATGGCGTCCTATACGGGGGTTCTGCACCAGTTTCCAAAGGTCCTGGCGTAATTGCCTATCTTCGTAGCCGAGGGTTTCCCTTTCTGTTGGTGACCAACACTTCCCGAATGTCAGCGAGTGATATCCAGGAAAAACTTGTCGATCTCGGTTATCAAGTAAATACCGACGAGATTCTCCCGGTCTCCCTTGCAGCAGTGGAATACCTTACCCATAAGTTTGATGCTGCGCGGTGCTTTCTTATCGGGGATGACAGTCTGGCGCGTCTGCTCGAAAAGCACGGCCATACCGTGTCGCGCAAGGAAGAATCTGCTGATGCGGTAGTTATCGGACAGTCGCTCTGGTCGGACTTTGGAGAAGTCGATATCGCCCAGCGTCTGGCCTTGCAGGGTGCAGAGGTCATCGCCCTGCATCGCGATGCGACCTGGCCGGATGGCGACGTTACCCGCATTGGTCTTGGGCCGATCGTTGCGGCCATCGAGTCGGTGATCGACGGAGCTGTAACGGTCATCGGCAAACCCCAGCGAGCTTTTTTTGATGCCGCTCTGTCCCGTGCCGGCTTCGCCCGGGCAGATACCGTGATGATCGGAGACAGCATTGCCTCCGACATTGATGGAGCTATCAAAGCAGGCTTGCGCAGCCTGTTGGTGCGTACGGGAAACAGTGCCAAGGAGCCCCTGCCCGAGGGTTGTGACGGCGCTTTAGACTCGATTGCAGATCTTCCACATTGGTGCGACGCCCAGTTTCCAGACTGAACCAACATTGACCGCCTGCGTGACTGATCAGACCCGTCCTTCGCCAGTAGTCCACTGTCGCGATATTCGCAAGGCGTTCGGCAACATGGTCGCCGTTGCTGATCTCAGCTTTGACATTCAACCCCAGAGCTGCTTCGGCCTATTGGGACCAAACGGGGCCGGCAAAACCACCACGCTACGCATGCTGCTCGGCCAATCGCCCCGCTCTGGAGGTGTGCTCGAGGTCTTCGGTCAGGATATCAATCATGGTCGAAGAGCCATCCGCCAGCGGACTGGCGTCGTGCCCCAAGCCGACAATCTCGATCCTGACTTTACGGTAAGAGAGAACCTAGCGATGTACGGCAGCTATTTTAGACTTGATCCGAAGGTCATGGATGAGCGGATCCCCACGTTGCTCGACATGGTAGAGCTTGCACCTCGAGCGAATGACCGAATCAGCACACTTTCCGGAGGCATGAAACGCAGACTAACCCTTGCGCGTGCTCTGGTAAATGATCCGCAACTGCTTGTACTTGACGAGCCCACAACCGGGTTGGATCCCCAGGCAAGACACATGATCTGGTCGCTAATTCACCAGATGAAGCGATCTGGTAAGACAATTCTGCTTACTACTCACTACATGGAAGAGGCTGAACGGCTCTGTGATGATGTAATTGTTATCGATGAGGGGAGCCTGCTGGCTAAAGGAAGTCCGTCAGAACTGATCGAAACTTTTTGCGAGAGCACGGTACTTGAGATCCGGGGAGACGTCAAAGAAATTCGGATCCAGTCTCTGCCAGCAAATTGGCGAACTGAGGAAGCGGGTGAAAGTCTTTACATATACGCTGACGACTCCCAGGCTCTAGAGGATTTTTCCAAAGAACTAATCGGCATGCTCTGTCTGCATCGCCGAGCAATGTTGGAAGATGTGTTTTTACGGCTAACAGGACGGGCACTTCGGGGATGAATATACTCACTCCGCCGCGTCCTGGTCTTGAATGTTTGGCAGTCTGGCGGCGTAATGCATTGGTGTGGCGCAGAGTAATGACCACCAGTTTACTCTTTCACTTTGCTGAGCCTTTGCTCTACCTCTTAGGCATTGGTTACGGTCTTGGGAGGTTTGTTGGTGAACTCGACGGAATGCCTTACTTTACTTTTCTCGCTTCGGGATTTATCGCCTGGTCGGCGATGAACGTTGCCAGCATGGAGTCAATGTGGTCGGTCTATACTCGAATGGTGCCCCAGCAAACCTACGAAGGGATCCTGGCAACGCCCACAAAGGTAGATGATATCGTATTCGGCGAGCTCCTCTGGTGCGGCACCAAGAGCCTCATGAGCGGAACCGCCATCCTTGCGGTCGCGGCATTGCTAGGTGCAGTCAGCAACTGGGATGCATTGCTAGTCGTACCTGTAGTCTTCCTAACTGGAATTTGCTTTGCCGCGCCTGGGCTCATTGTCACGGCGTACGCTACGTCTTACGATCACTTCAGCTTCTACCTCACGCTCGTCATGACACCGATGTTCATCCTGTGTGGCGTGTTTTATCCTGTCGCCAGCCTTCCAGATACAGCTCAATTTTTTGTGCAACTACTGCCTCTGACTCACGCGGTTGAAATTATTCGGCCAATCGTCGTCGGGCAACCCATCACAGACCTCGGGTTCCATCTCGCCGCGCTGGTTGGGTTCGGACTAGTGACCACCTGGATCGCCACCGTGCTGTTCAGGCGACGGCTGATCAATTAGCACGAAAACACTCCTTAGTCACAAAGCTAAAATTAAGGTAGGCAGAGATAATCTCCGAAATCCATGGACTTCTTGGCTGCAATTTCGACGCTGAGAACTCCACGCAAAGCCCAACACGCCTTAATTACACCTGAATGAGTGATAAGGAGATTGTCTTCTCCGCTAAGTTCTGAGAGGAATTCCTCCACACGCTCGATTACATCCTGAAATCGCTCACCACCGGGTACTCGATAACCCACAATGTCGTTTGCCCAAGCGTCAATTTCCTTCGGATTGATTTCCGACCACGGTATACCTTCCCAGTCTCCGAAATCCATCTCCTGAATTCTAGAGTCAATCTCAAACGGTATATTCAAATACTCCGCTAGTTTCAGACATCTGCGCAACGGGCTCACAATTACTTTCGAGTACGTTTTTTTAATTCTTCGCTTAACCTGTTGCGCTTCAATAGGGAAGGTATCACTGACGTCAAGATCGAGACGTCCATAGCAAACGCCCTCTGGGATTTTAGGACTAGTGTGCCGAATCAGGTAGAGAGCCATAGACCACTCGCTGAAAGATAGATAAGCACCTCTGAAATCTGCTGGGAAAAGCCCAGGTAATCACCGGTATAGCCACCAATCTGGCGGACACACAATCGCGCCAGCAGCAAGACAGCAACCACCAGGATTATGCCTGCAACAATCGTGAGTTGCAGCTGCCATAGACCCAGGGGCACGATGACTGCGAGACCCACCAGAAGTCCTCTGGAGGGTACACTCTGCGCCACCGGTTTTGCCCGGGCCGCGTCGGTGTCCTGCACATAATCGAGGAGATAGATTAAAACCAGAGGCGCAATTCTGGACAGCGCATGCGCGACGACGAGCAACACGACGCCTAAAACAGGATCCAAAAAAGCCAGTATCGCTGTCCGCAAAGAAAGGACAACCCACAGAGCCGTGGCGCCATAGGTCCCAATCCTCGAGTCCTTCATGATCCGAAGCTTGTCCGCCGGGGCAAACCCACCGCCAAACGCGTCACACACATCGGCCAGGCCGTCCTCATGGAAACAGCCTGTCAACAGCAGTCCAGCGACGACGGCCAGCACTGCCGCTGCTGGTTGAGGCAGCCAGAGTATCGAGAACCAGAATACGCCCGCCGCGATGACGCCGATACCGAGCCCAATCCAAGGCAGATACTGACTGGCGTGATCAAGATCGCTATCTGAGAATCCGGAGATGGTGCCCATCGGTATACGGGTAAAGTAGCCTACGGCCACCCGAAAGCGACGAAGCTCTCGTGACACAGAATCGGGATTCAATAACGCCATAGTCGCTTTTGCGGTCCGCTAATCAGAGGCCTCGCTGACGCCCGCTTCGGCAAACGTCGCCATATTGCTGTGCAGCTGGCAGGCCGCCTCAAGCACGAGAACCGCAACGGCCGCTCCGCTCCCCTCTCCCAGTCGCATACCGAGATCCAGCAACGGATCTGCTTTCAGGGCCGCCAAAACATGCTTGTGTCCCGGCTCTGCTGAGCAGTGAGAGTAAAAAAGCCATGGCGCAATAGAAGGATTGGCTTTGACGGCAACCAATGCCGCCACTGAGGCAATAAATCCATCCACTAGCACTGCTTTGCCTCTCTGAGCACAGCCAACATAAGCGCCGACCAGTCCTGCGATCTCAAAACCTCCAAGATGTCTCAAGATCATCAGAGGCTGCGCCGTGCGAATAACAGCCTCATGATGCTTGAGTGCCTGTCTAATGACATCCGATTTGTGCTTGACGCCTCCTGAATCGAGCCCGGTTCCCGGCCCGACCAGATCCTCCGGCGGCAAACCCAGCAGAGCACAGGCGAGTGCACTGGCGCTAGTGGTATTCCCAATGCCCATTTCTCCGCCAATGAAGAGTTCACTTTCAGTTTCAACCACTTTCCCCGCTGCTCGTTGCCCGGCGTCGAGACTCTCTGTCAGTTGCGAAGCGTTCATCGCCGGCTGGCTGACAAAGTTCGCGGTGCCCGGACCGAGGTCCAATCGGGAAACCTTATCGAGCTCACCCGGATCATTTACGAGGCCAAGATTGATCACTTCCAATTCGGCGCCGAGGTGCCTTGCCATAATTGAGATCGCCGCACCCCCGCGCGCGAAATTTCTTACCATCTCTCCCGTCACTGCCACGGGAAACGCAGAGACCCCTTCCGCCGCTACACCATGATCTGCCGCAAAGACACCGATATAGGCGGGTTTGGTCTGGGGTACGTCGGTATTCTGCAGTGTGGCGAGATGCACCGCGCACGCCTCTAATCGACCCAGTGAACCGGGCGGCTTCGTCAGGCTGTTCTGTCGGGCCAGCGCTGCCTCGCGGGCCCTTTCAGATACCGGCATTGCTGGAGCGATAATCCAGTCATTCTCCGATTGCTCCATTGATTTCCCTCTAGACTGTCTGCTTCACCCAAGTTGGTATCCCGGCCACCATCAGGATCACATTGTCTGCGAGAGCGGCAAGTGTCTGATGCAAAACTCCAATCTCATCGCAAAAGCGTCTGCTCAGTGCGTCCATGGGTACCACGCCGCTGTTCGTTTCATTGCTCACCAGAACCAGATTGCACCGTCCTCGTTTTAACTCCATGATCAGCGCCTCAATCTCGTCTCTTCCCGTTTTGAATCGCTCGTCGGCCAACAGGAGATTTGTTATCCACAACGTAATGCAATCGACTATGACAACGTTTTCAGCCGTCCCATATTCAAAGAGCGCTTTAGCTAAATGAATCGGCTCCTCGATAGTTTTCCAATGCTCCGGTCGATGTGTTTGGTGCAGAGCAATCCGCTCTTGCATTTCAACATCTTTTGCCTCGGCAGTGGCAACATAAACGATCTGGTCTGAGATATCAGCAGCCAAGCGCTCTGCCATGCGGCTCTTGCCAGAGCGGACACCCCCGAGAATCAGGGTCAGCATTGCACTCTGAGCAGCGTGCCATGAATTTGGACCGCTTTAACTGCATACGTTTTTGAGATCACACTCATGCCGGATAAAAAAAGTATGTGTCACCCGCCTGATAGCGGTGAAGTTGGTGCTGGTAAAGCCTAGACAGATTTTCTTCGTTTGCGATTAGCTCTACCGGGCCTTGGCGCGTTTCTCCCTCACCATACAGCAAAAGCAGGTGATCACTAAAGCGCGTAGCGAGATTGACATCATGCATGACCATCACGACCGCCCGCGCCTTGGCTCGACACTCGGCAAGGAACTCCTTGAGCAGTTGGGTCTGAAAATGAAGATCGAGGTGATTAACCGGCTCATCCATAAACACCAGCTCTGTCTCTTGTGCGGCCAACGCGGCAAGCTCCACCCGTCGCCGTTCGCCGCCGGACAATGAAGAAAGATCGCGACTTCCAAAGTCCTGGAGACCGACGCGGTTCAACTCCCGTTCAGCAATGGATTGATCGTGCTCACTCGAGTCCCGCCACCTCTGGATCCACGGATGGCGCCCATTCATTACGGTCTCGTTGACAGTCGTTGGAAACTGAATCTCTGGATTCTGAAACAGCAGACCGATCTTCTGTGCACGACTCCGTCGAGTCAGTTGATCAAGAGGATCTCTCCCAAGCCGGATATGGCCCCGATTCAAGGGTCTCAGGCCTGCAAGCGTCAGCAGCAACGTGGTCTTTCCGATTCCGTTACGACCCAGAATCGACCAGACCCCTCCCGGCTCAAGACTCAGATTCAGATCACGGCAGACGACCCGCTTTCCAATGCTCGCCTCTATTCCCTCTGCACTCAGAAGCGTCATTGCGTTTGTGTCCGGCTCCCGCGCCGGAGCAGGTAAAGAAACAAAGGCACGCCGACAAATGCCGTGATTACCCCAACCGGCAACTGGCGAGGGGCCAACACCGTACGGGCGAGCATTTCCGTAATCACCAGCAAACTACCCCCCATCATCAACGAGGCAGGAATCAAACGACGATGATCTGAGCCCACGATCAAACGCATCATATGGGGCACAACCAGCCCAACAAAACCAATGGCGCCCGCGAGCGTTACGGCTACTGCCGTCAAGAGCCCCGCTCCGATTAACATAGCCAATCGAAGCCGGAGCGTGTGAACACCGAGCGACTCTGCTTTTAACGTGCCTGCGACGAGTAAATTCAACCCGCGCGAGGAAAAAAGGCTGAATACAAGAACGACCAACAGAACAAGGCAATGCAAAAATCCTGGCCCACCCTCCCGGAAATCACCCATCAGCCAGAAAAGCATGCCCTGGACCTGACTTTGCTGGCTAATTGAAAGCAAAAAACTGATAAGGGCGCCCCAGCCTGATGCCACCACAATGCCGGTGAGCAGCAACCTCGTTGACGACCAGCCCCCCGCGTCACGGCTGAGAAAGATAACAAGCGCTAGCGACAATACGGCTCCCACTGCTGCGGCCAAGGAAACGGTCTGATATGGGAGTCCCAATAGCATCACGATCAGCGCAAACACTGCAGCTCCGCCCGAGGTGCCAAGCACATAGGGATCCGCCAAGGGATTCCTCAACAACGCCTGCATCAGGACTCCCGCAAGCGAAAGAGAGGCGCCCACCACCAAGGCACTCACTGATCGTGGCAGACGCAATTCAAAAATAATAGTGTGGTCTATCGACGGCCTGCCCGTGCGGATGGTTTCTACCACTACGCTCCAATCGATGGCGATGCTTCCCGCCGACGCCGAGATAACCAGGCTCGCCGGTACAAGCACGGCCAAACCCGAAATGACCCAACCAAATCTTCTCGAATCGCGATCTGTCTGAAAATTAAACACGGTGCCGTGCCGATCTTTTTGGATCAGGAAGGATGACGCGCCTTGTCAATGACAACACACAAGGCCTCCATTCCTTCGGCCAGCCGTGGCCCCATTCTGGCGATGTGATCTGAATCCACCGCATAAATGTGCCGGTTACGAACCGCTCTCATGGTGGGCCAACTTTGCCATCGTTCAGCCCAGGGCGGAGTCCGCCCAAAGACGCCGCCACCCACAATCACTTCGGGATCTCGAGCGAGCACTGACTCAAGCGACACCACCGGAGCCAGTTGCTTTAGATCCGAGAAAATATTCCTGCCGCCGCAAAGACTGATGAGCTGACTGATCACATGATCGCCATTCAAAGTGTAGATCGGCTGCTCCCAGACCTGATAAAAAACACTTACAGGCCGACGGGTTGAATAGGTT
>DLPX01000051.1:0-873 GCA_002477475.1 Proteobacteria bacterium UBA7447 | reverse complement strand
GGTGCCCAGTCAGTTCTCCCAACCGCTCCATGAGACTCACGATGTCATCTACCGTGCCCGGTTCACTGATAAACACGGGCAACCCTAATTGCTTAAGCCCCTGTAAGTCATCCTGTGAGTTGCCCGACAACCAGCCCACAATCAGGTCGGGCTTGAGAGAAAGTATCTGCTCCACATCAAATCGGTTGTGAGCGCCTATCACCGGCAGTTCTCTGGCTGCCGGGGGGAAGTCGCTGTATTCCACAACGCCCACCACCTGCTCGCCTGCACCAATGAAAAAGAGAATTTCAGTGATGTTCGGCGCAAGACTGACAACACGCATCGCCGGGGAAGTTAATGTCACTTTGTGTCCCGCATCATCAACCACTGCTACTTCGGCAGACACACGCAACACAAAAAAAAGACCGAACATCGCAAATATCGCCCGCCAAAACCCCTTCCCAGCGAACCCCACGGTGTAAGTTCTCGCTAGCACAATCCCAGACCTCTTATGAGCCCGTCTTTATAAGAATAAGAACAACTCGCGCCGAGGTGCTAGATCCAGCGCGCAGTCTGCGTCATGACGCGGGCCGCTCGGCGCATTAATGCTGGCACCGGCCAGGGCAATTCAGCGGCGCCCGCATTCTTCGCAGTTTGGGCATGCTTGTGCTCATCATCTTTCATCTGGCTGACAACTGCGCGACTTGGGTAATCTTCTTCCGGGAGTCGATCCAGATGACTGTCCAGATGAGCCTCGACCTGGTGCTCGGTTTCCTTGAGAAAACCCAAACTCCAACGATCGCCAGCCCAGCCGGCAAGGACCCCCATTCCAAAGGCGCCTGCGTACCAGATAGGATTCAACACACTCTTGCGTCCCTTAAGCGCTTTCAGGCG
>DLPX01000080.1 GCA_002477475.1 Proteobacteria bacterium UBA7447 | reverse complement strand
AGATTCACAATATGTCCCCCTTGATCCGCCAGCATGCCGGGCAACACTGCTGCGGTCACCTGCATCAGTCCAGAGACATTGATCTGTATCGTATTGACCCATTCTGCGATATCACCCTCGTGAAAATCACGGCGGCCGCCGACATCACTGCCCGCGTTGTTGACCAGAATATCGATGGTCTTCCACTCGGGCGGTAATTGGGCCATCAGACCAGCAACAGACTCGGTGTCCGCCACATCAAGCTGCACTGACAGTGTCGGGCCAGGCAGTTCATCCATTTGAGTACGAAGCGCGTCCAGCCGACGGGCACAACCGATGAGCCGAACACCAGCTTCGCTCAACAACCGTGCGGTGGCGAAACCGATTCCGGCGCTGGCACCCGTCACCAGCGCGGTTTTTCCCGATAGCTTGCTCATGATTTTTCCTGTAGGGAGGGTCTAGTCAGACGAGCGAAAAGTATAGTGTGCCTGTGTCCGCCCGGCAGACAAGCCGACGACAATCACGGCTGATGGAAAAGCGCGGCCCGGCCCGGCGTCAGTCTATATCGAGCTCTTTCAGTTTGCGGGTAAGAGTGTTTCGGCCCCATCCGATCCAGTGGGCAGCCTCCTGCTTGCGGCCCCGGGTAAACCCAAGCGCCGTTCGCAGAAGGACTCGCTCAAAGTCTGGACCAAATTCGGAAAGCACATCCTTTTGACCCATTGCAAAACGCTCGGCTGCCGCCTGCTCTAGAAGATGCTGCCAGGTTTGTGCTGACTGCACCCCTGCTGACTGAGCATTGACGTCTGGCGGCAGGTCCCCGGCGGTTACCGTCGCACCCGGCGCCAGCACGGTCAGGCGTCTGCAGAGATTCCCAAGCTCTCGGACATTTCCGGGCCAAGCGGCCTCACAGAGCAACTGCATCGCTCCGTCATCGAGCCGCTTGGGCTCAACATCAAGCTCGGTTGCCGCCTGATGAAGAAACTTCTCAGCCAGGGCAGGAATGTCCTCCCGACGGTCACGCAGCGCCGGGAGCGTAATTCCAATCACGTTGAGCCGGTGAAAAAGGTCTTCGCGAAAACGCCCTTCTGAGACCCGACTCATGAGATCCTGGTTGGTCGCTGCAATCACGCGCACATCGGCGGTTAATTCCTGATGGCCACCGACGCGAAAAAACGTGCCGTCAGACAACACCCTGAGTAACCGAGTCTGTAACTCGATCGGCATGTCGCCAATTTCATCTAGAAAAAGCGTACCGCCCGCGGCCTGCTCAAAGCGGCCGCGGCGCTGATCCTGTGCGCCGGTAAAGGCGCCCTTTTCGTGGCCGAAAAGCTCCGACTCCAGAAGATCCGCCGGAATGGCAGCAGTGTTTATCGCCACAAAGGGTTTCGCCGACCGCAGACTGTTTCGATAAATTGCGCGGGCAACGAGCTCTTTGCCAGTGCCAGATTCCCCGGAGATCAACACATTCATCTGGGAGCCCGACAATCGGCCGATAACCCGAAAGACGGTCTGCATGGCAGGAGCTGCACCTATGATCTCGCTGTCTTTCTCATCGGTGGTGACCTGCACTTTGACTTGCGCTTTTTTCTGAAGCGCCCGGCCCACCAGCGCTACGGCCTCCTCCAAGTCGAAAGGCTTGGGAAGATACTCAAATGCCCCGCCCTGATAAGCCGACACGGCGCTGTCGAGATCGGAATACGCGGTCATCACGATGACGGGAAGACCGGGCATGTCTTTGCCGAGCACGTCGAGCAATTCCAGCCCGCTGGTACCAGGCATGCGAATGTCGGTCACAATGACGTCCGGCTGTTCGCGTCCGATACGCTTCAGCACGTCATCCGCGCGGTCAAACAATGTGACCGCAAACCCTGCGTTGGACAGCGCTTTCTCAAGCACCCAGCGGATCGAGGCATCATCATCTACTACCCAGACGGAGGATTTTCCAGTCATGCCTTCTCCTTCACGGGCAGCAACAGGGTGAAGGAGGTCTGGCCCGGCTCGCTTATGCAAGTGATCAGGCCCCCATGACGCGAGATGATCTCCCGGGTAAGAGCGAGACCCAGGCCTGTCCCATCTGGTCGGCCGGTCACCATGGGAAAGAAGATCCGTTCCTTTAAGTCCGGCTCAATGCCGGGTCCGGTGTCCGTAATAGAGGCCTCAATCGCCAATCGGTGGCGACGGTGATGGATTGTGCATTGTCGGCGTACGCGGGTCCGCAAACGAATACACCCCTGCCCTTCCATTGCCTGCACGGCGTTACGCACAATATTCAATGCCGCCTGAGTCATCTGGGCGTGATCGCCGATAATATCCGGGATGCTGGGGTCATAGTCGCGCTCGAATTCCAAACCCCCTGGGTTTTCTACCTGCGTCAGTTTCCGAACATGCTCGAGCACCGCATGCAGATTGAAGGATTCGTGTTCCCCGGCGCTGTAGCCCCCAGTCAGTCGGTCGACAAGGCCGTTCAGCCGGTCGGTCTCATGGGTGATGATGCGTGTGTACTCGCGCAGATCCTTGTCACTCAGTTCACTGTCAAGCAGCTGGGCGGCCCCACGGATACCCCCGAGGGGATTTTTGATCTCATGAGCCAATGCCCTGGCTACCTGGCTGAACGCACCCTGGTTCTCCTGCAAGGTGGTCTCCCGAGTCATACGGGCCACCTGGTCAACCTGGCTGAGTTCAACGATCATGCAGGGGCCTTCCGTTCCATCATCTATCGGCGACACAGTGCAGTCCACGGTAATGGCCTCGGCCTGCAGCGGACCTCGAAGCATTTCCTCACGCAGCGTTGTCGTGGCGCCTTCCTCTCCTGAGATCAATGCGCCCTGCAGGGTCATCCCCATAGGCACAAGATCGAGCACATCACGGCCGCACCCTCTCTGTCTGCTGGTTTCGAGAAGTCCCTCTGCTGCCGGATTCATAAAGATCACCCGCCGGTCAGGCCCGACCAAAAGGACTGCCGCCTGAAGTCCATCGAGCACCGAACGGCAAATATCCGCTTGAGAATGCTTCATCGGAAAAGCGTTTGCACCATCATGGTGCATAATATCCCAAGGGAAGCGGGTGCCTGTCAAACACCCGCTCTTGGGCCTAAACGCTGTAGTACATATCAAACTCAGCCGGATGAGTGGCCATCCGCAAGCGCTGGACCTGCTCCATCTTGAGCTCGATATAGCCGTCAATCATGTCATCGCTCATCACGCCGCCAACCTTCAGAAACTCACGGTCAGCGTCCAGTGCATCGAGCGCCTGGTCAAGGGAATGGGCCACCGTGGCGATTTCCTTTTCCTCTTCGGGCGGCAGATCATAAAGATCTTTGTCCATGGGACCCCCGGGGTGAATGCGGTTCTGAATACCGTCAAGACCCGCCAACAGCATTGCGGAAAACGCGAGGTAGGGATTGGCCGTCGGATCAGGGAAACGGACCTCAATGCGGCGCGCCTTCGGATTACTCACATACGGGATGCGGCAGGAAGCTGAGCGGTTTCTTGCTGAGTACGCCAGCATGACGGGCGCCTCAAAGCCTGGCACCAGACGCTTGTAGCTGTTGGTGCTGGCATTGGTAAACGCGTTCAAAGCGCGGGCGTGCTTGAAGATACCCCCGATGTAGTAAAGGGCAGTTTCACTGAGGCCGCCGTATTCGTCTCCGGCGAAAGTGTTGTCTCCGCCTTTGAAAATCGACTGGTGAACATGCATGCCGCTGCCGTTGTCCCCCACGAGTGGCTTGGGCATGAAGGTCGCCGTCAAGCCATGCGCATGGGCCACATTGTGCACGCAGTACTTGTAAATCTGGGTCTGATCAGATTTTGAGACCAGGGTATCAAAGCGCG
>DLPX01000043.1:22276-25508 GCA_002477475.1 Proteobacteria bacterium UBA7447 | reverse complement strand
AGGTGAATGATGGGGCCGTGACTCTCCACTGGTACCTGGTCACCGAATAGATAGGTTCACCTGCCAGCCGACGAAAGCGCGATACCGCAGGGTCGCGGACAAAGACTTAGACACTCAGCAGGTCTTACCGCAACCTGGAAGGCGTTGCGCAGGATCGGTATGGCCGCCGATAATAGCGTTCCCTGAAACTGCCCAACACGATTCATGGCGGCCAAAATCATCAGCGCTCACGAATTAGAGTGTCAATCCGCAGAGGGCTCGGTAAAAATCTTTGATTGCCGTTTTGCTCTCAATGATCCAGATGCGGGAAGAGCCGCCTATGAAGGCTCGCATATTCCGGGTGCAGTCTATGTTGATCTGGAAAAAGATCTTTCTGGACCTGTTACGTCGGGCACAGGACGTCACCCGTTGCCGGACTTTGCTGTTTGGCGAGAGACGCTTTTGAGCCTGCAGATCAATGCCAACAGTACAGTGGTGCTCTATGACGGGGGTCCGGGCGTCTTTGCTGCCCGTTTCTGGTGGATGCTTGGATGGGCAGGTATTCCCGACGTAATGTTGCTTGATGGTGGATTTGAGGAGTGGCGCCGTCAGGGGTTGCCCCTTGGGACCGAGGAACATTCCATGGATAGGGGCGCGGTTTCTGGCGACACCGTCTCGCAAGTAGAGAGCGCGGGATACGTCAATGTCGATTACTTGGTGACGCGATTGAGCGCCTCCGACCCTCTTGTGGTCGATGCTCGTGAACCAGAGCGCTTTAGTGGTCGCAAGGAGCCGTTGGACAAAAAGGCGGGGTGTATTCCCGGAGCGGTCAATCGCCATTTCGCCCTCAACTTGTCCAAGGGCAAATTTAAAGCGCCTGAATCGCTTAGAGAGGAATTTATGAGGCTCCTTGATGCCAGATCACCCGAAACCGTCGTCCATAGTTGCGGCTCTGGAGTAACCGCTTGTCACAATCTTTTTGCCATGGAGTTGGCGGGGCTGAGTGGATCAAGACTGTATCCGGGGTCGTGGAGTGAGTGGATTACTGATCCGGAGCGCCCCATCGAGGTTCATGAAGGCTAACGATCGTTTTTATTTTGAACTAGGAAAAAACTCTGATGGAAAACTCGCGATGAAAGTACACGAATACCAAGCGAAAGAAATCTTGCGTGCCAGGGGCGTTCCGGTCCCGCGAGGCAGCGCCTGCTTTACCGTGGATGAGGCGATGGCGGCCGCTACTGACCTGGCCGGCGACCGTTGGGTCGTAAAGTCGCAGATCCATGCGGGAGGCCGAGGTAAGGGTGGGGGCGTCAGGGTTGTCGACTCTCTTGAAGGTGTCCGTGAGGCGGCTGAGGCCATGCTGGGGATGATGCTCGTGACCCATCAGACCGGCCCAGAGGGCCAGCAGGTGAATCGCCTGCTGGTGGAGGAGGGGGTGGAGATTGCCCGTGAGCTTTACGTCGGACTGGTTATCGATCGAAGTTCGCAGCGTGTCGTGGTAATGGTGAGTTCTGAGGGTGGGACTGAGATCGAGGAAGTTGCAGCCACTCACCCCGAAAAAATATTTAAGAAGTTTGTTGATCCGAAAATTGGCCTGACGGAACCCGAAGCGGTCGAAATGATGGCCCAACTTGATCTTGACCCACCCCAGGCAGCAGAGGGCGGGCGCTTTTTGCGACTACTTTTTGAAGCATTCTGGGAGACAGACGCATCATTGGCTGAAATCAATCCGCTGGTTATTACGGCGGACGATGGGGTTATCGCTCTGGACGCCAAATTTAACTTTGACGACAACGCGCTTTTTCGCCATCCCGATATCGTTGCGATGCGTGATACCGATGAGGAGGATCCGGCGGAGCTCGAAGCTTCTGCTGTAGGCTTAAGCTATATCGCATTGGACGGCAACATTGGGTGCCTCGTCAATGGCGCCGGCCTCGCGATGGCAACGATGGATATTATTAAGTTGTATGGAGCAGAACCAGCAAATTTTCTGGATGTGGGCGGAGGTGCGACCACGGATCAAGTTACCGAGGCATTCAAAATTATGCTTCGTAACCCTGACCTCAAGGCGATTCTGGTAAATATTTTCGGCGGGATTATGCGCTGCGATGTCCTGGCGGAGGGATTGGTACAGGCGGCCCAAGAGGTGAAGTTGGAAATTCCTCTGGTAGTGAGATTAGAGGGAACAAACGTCGAACGAGGGCGTGAGATTCTCGAGAAATCAGGCCTCGATATGATTACCGCGACGACTATGGCTGATGCAGCTGAAAAAGTCGTCGCAGCTACTGGAAACTGACCGATGTCGATATTGATCAATAAGCAAAGCCGTGTAATTACTCAGGGGATCACGGGAAAGACCGGACAGTTCCATACCAGGAACTGCCTTGATTACGCTGAAGGAAAAGACTGTTTTGTTGCTGGAGTGACTCCGGGAAAAGGGGGCCAGGAGTTT
Source organism: Proteobacteria bacterium UBA7447 (assembly GCA_002477475.1). Classification (GTDB taxonomy): domain Bacteria; phylum Pseudomonadota; class Gammaproteobacteria; order Arenicellales; family UBA868; genus UBA868. The sequence goes on along the minus strand of DLPX01000043.1, from coordinate 23,077 downwards.
GAGGGAATTCCCATCTTCGATAGTGTTGCTGAGGCGCGCGCCGAAACAGGGGCTGACGTTTCGGTCATTTATGTTCCGCCTCCCTTCGCAGCGGCGGCGATCGATGAGGCGGTCGCCGCAGGCATTAAGACGGTGATCTGCATTACCGAGGGCGTCCCCGTTAAAGATATGATTCTGACGCGGGACCGCATGCGGGAAAGCGATGCGGTATTGGTCGGACCCAACTGCCCCGGGGTGATTACTCCTGGAGAGATCAAGATAGGAATTATGCCGGGATATATACATACCCAGGGGCGAATCGGCGTCGTTTCCCGCTCTGGCACATTGACCTATGAGGTGGTTGACCAGTTGACCAAGTTGGGGATGGGCCAGTCAAGTTGTGTGGGTATTGGCGGCGACCCAGTAAATGGTCTGAAGCACCTGGATGTGATGAAGCGGTTCAACGATGATCCGGACACCGATGCCGTTGTCATGTGTGGCGAGATCGGTGGTTCAGATGAAGAAGAATGTGCCGAGTGGATCAGTCAACATATGAAAAAGCCCGTTGCTGCGTTCATCGCCGGCGTGACGGCTCCGCCGGGAAAACGCATGGGGCATGCTGGCGCAATCATTGCCGGAGGGCGAGGTACAGCTGCCGACAAGATCTCAGCTCTTGAGTCAGCGGGTGTGACCGTTACAGCGAACCCCGCCGAAATCGGCTTGGCGATGTGTGACGCAATCGATAAGAGTTGAGACAGATTTAGCGGAGTCAGCCGAGGTTTCTGCTGGGTTCGATCGACAGTGCCGGCTGTAGTGCCGACC
>DLPX01000043.1:5746-21943 GCA_002477475.1 Proteobacteria bacterium UBA7447 | reverse complement strand
CAGCGCCGACTACAGTGCCGAAAGTACCGCACTGATGCTTTCTTTGGCGTCGCCAAAGAGCATCCGCGAGTTTTCGCGATAGAAAAGCGGGTTGTCTACGCCGGCATATCCCGTTGCCATACTGCGCTTCAAAATGATCGTCGTTTGCGCCTTCCAGACCTCAAGCACGGGCATTCCCGCTATTGGGCTATTGGGTTCATCCTGCGCTGCGGGGTTGACGATATCGTTCGCGCCGATCACGAGCACGACGTCGGTATCGGGAAGGTCAGAATTGATCTCATCCATCTCCAGCACAACATTATAGGGAACGCGGGCTTCTGCCAGCAGCACATTCATATGTCCCGGCATGCGCCCGGCAACGGGATGGATTGCAAAACGTGTCTCGACTCCGCGCTCCTTCAGCGATTTGACGAGTTCCGATACAGGGTGCTGCGCATGTGCGACGGCCATTCCGTAGCCAGGAACAATCACTACGCTCTTCGCTTCCCAAAGCAATTGGACCGTCTCGTCAACGGAGACGGCTACCGCTTCCCCTTCAATGGAAGCGCCTCCACTTGTGGAGGTTTCTCCGCCAAAACCACCCAGGATTACCGACAAAAACCGCCGGTTCATTGCTCGGCACATGATGTAGCTCAGGATCGCGCCGCTTGAGCCGACTAGGGCCCCGGTCACAATCAGGAGATCATTGGCTAGCATAAATCCAGTGGCTGCCGCCGCCCATCCGGAGTAACTGTTCAGCATTGAGATCACGACAGGCATATCGGCGCCGCCAATCGCAAGAACCATGTGGAGCCCAAATACAAACGCCAAGCCTGTCATGATCAACAGGGGCCACAGGGATGACACGGGTGAGTCGGCACCGACGAACAGCACTCCAAGCCAGATGCATGCAAGTCCAATGGCCAGGTTAATTAAGTGACGGCCGGGAAGCATGAGTGGGCGACTGTTAAGGATTCCCTGGAGCTTTCCAAATGCGGCGACAGATCCGGTAAACGTGACGGCGCCGATTAATACCCCCAAAAAGACCTCAACGTCGTGAACAACCTTCTCTGCCCCCTCAAATTTTGTAGCGGGATCAAGAAAGGAGCCAAACCCGACCAGGACCGCGGCGAGGCCAACGAAACTGTGTAGGATCGCCACTAACTGTGGCATCGCGGTCATCTCTACCCGCGCGGCGAGGGTGCTGCCTGCAGCGCCGCCCACAGCCATCGCACCGAGAACAAGCGCATAACTGGTGGGTGTGGAAGCAATGAGGGTGGCGCAGATGGCGATGGCCATTCCAGCAATGCCGAACAAGTTACCTCGGCGGGCACTCTCCTGATGGCTGAGACCGCTAAGACTAAGAATAAAGAGTATGGAGGCTGCGATGTAGACCGCCGATGTGAGTCCCTGCGACATCATGATTCTTTCCGGAACATGCGAAGCATTCTCTGGGTCACCCAAAAGCCTCCAAAGATATTGATACTGGCCAGGAACAGCGCGACCGCCGCGAGCAATACCACCACGCCGGACCCGGAGCTCATCTGCACAAGGGCACCGACGACAATGATCCCGCTAATGGCGTTCGTCACACTCATCAGAGGGGTATGCAGTGCCGGGCTGACATTCCAGATGACCTGCCACCCTACGAATACCGACAGCACGAACACGGTGAAGTGGCCCATAAAGGATTTGGGCGCAAATGCCCCAACCCCAAGAATCAGCCCAAGTACTACCGCCAGGGCGAGTACGCTGCCGAGCGCTGACGCGGACTTTGTTTTCTTTACCTCGTTCTCTTTCTCATTCGCTGCTTGCGGCTCCTCAGTTGTACTCGATTGGGCAGGTGCAGGGGCGGCGGAAAGACGAGGGGCCGGCGGGGGCCAGAGGACTTCATTGAGATGAACCACGGTCAGTCCCCGTATAACCTCATCTTCTAAGTTGATCTGGATCTCACCATTTTTGTCAGGGCACAGTTCTGTCAGAAGATGCACAACATTATTTCCGTAAAGTTGGCTGGATTGCGCAGCCATTCGGCTAGTCAGGTCCGTAAAGCCGATAACGATAATTCCATCTTCGGTCACGACCTCCCCTGGGCGGGTGAGCTCGCAGTTGCCGCCCTGTTCGGCTGCGAGATCCACCACTACGCTTCCCGGACGCATGAGTCGAGCCGTATCAGCAAGAATCAGTTTGGGGGCAGGTTTGCCGGGAATTAACGCGGTGGTGATGATAATGTCGACGTCCCGTGCCTGTTCTTCGAATAGCTTCATTTCAGCAGCGATAAACGCCTCGCTCATGACCTTGGCGTAACCGCCTTCTCCTGAAGCCTCTTCGTCGAAGTCCAGCATCAGGAACTCCGCACCCATGCTCTCGACCTGCTCTTTTACCTCCGGGCGGGTATCAAACGCACGGACGATCGCGCCCATCGCCGTTGCCGCCCCGATAGCGGCGAGTCCGGCAACGCCGGCGCCGATCACCAGCACTTTCGCGGGAGGGACTTTCCCTGCAGCTGTCACTTGTCCGGTGAAGAAACGTCCAAAGTGAGTTGCTGCTTCGACCACGGCGCGATATCCGGCCACGTTGGCCATGGAACTTAGGGTGTCGAGTTTCTGGGCGCGGGAAATCCTCGGCACGGCGTCCATCGCCAGGGTGGTAACTCCTCTTTGCGCTAGGGCGTCAAGCAGCTCCGGGTTTTGTCCCGGCCCTATCAGGGAGACGAGAGTCTGACCTGATTTAAGAAGAGAGAGCTCATCCTCATCTCGAGTTTTAGTACCAGGAGTCAGCGGCGGGCGAACTTTGACGATGACGTCAGGAGTTTGATAGAGCTCCTGGGCTGAGTCGATGACCTCGGCCCCGTGTTCCTGGTACTCCCGGTCAGAAAAGCCCGCGGCGATTCCGGCACCTGCTTGGACATTGACCGTGAAGCCAAGCTTGATGGCGCCAGCTGCGGATGAGGGGCTCAGGGCAACTCGTTTCTCGTCCGGGGCGCGTTCAGCGGGAACACCAATGATCATATGAGACAATTCCAGGCTACGGGTCCGAGGAAGGTCTTGAATTGTCCTTGATGCTTAAAAGCCAGACAACATTCTTGGAGCGCTCTTGACCCTCTCATTAGGGGTATTTCTAAAAATCGCAAGGGATACCGGCCCGAGGATTCTCATTCACGAAATTTTCGGTATCCTTCGCCTACCCCGATAGGAAAAATTCGATCAAATGATAGAAACATCAGAGCTTTCTCACCGCCTCAAAGACATGGCTGAGCGGATCCAGTCGCTTAGGGGGTATCTTTGACTATGATGGCAGGAAAGAGCGTCTAGAAGAGGTTTTACTTCGGCTGGAAGATCCCAAAGTATGGGATGATCCACAAGAGGCGCAACAGTTGGGGCAGGAACGCGCCAGTCTTGAAGCCAGCACGACCGCGCTGGATGAATTAGCGATCAAGGCAGAGGAAGCTTCTGAACTCCTGGCAATGGCCCGCGAGGAGGAAGATAGCGAATCACTCGAGTTGATCTCCGCCGAAACAGAACAAGCATTTGTGCTGCTGGAGAAACTCGAGTTTCTCAGGATGTTTTCTGGTGAACTCGACGGCGCGAATGCGTTCGTGGATATCCAGGCTGGCTCAGGTGGTACTGAGGCGCAGGATTGGGCCGATATGTTGCTGCGAATGTATCTTCGGTGGGCTGAGGATGAGGGTCTCAGTACCGAATTGGCAGAACGCTCTGATGGAGAGGTGGCCGGGATAAAGAGCGCAACAGTTCAGATTCGGGGAGAGTATGCGTTCGGCAAGTTAAGGACCGAAACGGGGGTGCATCGCCTGGTACGCAAGTCGCCCTTCGATTCTGGCAATCGGCGCCATACTTCATTTGCATCAGTGTTTGTGTATCCCGAGGTGGATGAAAGTGTCGAGATTGAGATCAACCCGGCGGATTTGAGAATCGATACGTATCGCGCAAGCGGCGCTGGCGGCCAGCACGTTAACCGTACGGATTCAGCCGTACGGATTACTCATCTGCCTTCAGGAATCGTGGTGCAGTGCCAGAATGATCGATCCCAGCATCGGAATCGAGCCGAGGCAATGAACATGCTTCGGGCGCGGCTGTATGATGCCGAGATGCGGGAAAAACGTGAAAAGAAGCAAGAACTCGAGGAATCAAAAGCGGATATCGGTTGGGGCAGTCAGATCCGGTCTTATGTTCTTGATCAGTCACGCATCAAGGATCTTCGAACGGGAGTGGAGACAGGAAATACGCAGGCGGTTCTTGACGGAGACCTGGGGTTATTTATTGAAGCGAGCCTGAAAGCGGGGCTGTAACTGAGAAAAAGTGATGAAGGACAATAACGAGACGGATAACGAGCAAGTTGCTCAGCGGCGGGCGAAACTCAATACCTTACGGGAGAGTGGGAACCCGTTTCCTAATGACTTCCGTCGGGACTCAGAAGCGGCGGTCCTCGTGGAGAATTTTGGAAACCAAGAAAACGAAGCGCTCGAAGCCGACCCCAAAGAGATTCGTATTGCAGGGCGGTTGATGACTCGTCGTGTGATGGGCAAGGCTGCCTTTGCTCACGTTCGGGATGAGTCCGGAGATCTCCAGATATACGCTCAGCGTGATGCGCTGCCGGAAGGAATTTATAACGATGTCTTCAAAAAACTCGATATCGGAGACATTGTCGGGGTATCGGGTGTGTTGTTTAAAACCCGCACGGGTGAGCTGACGGTTAATGTTCGCGAGTTCCGGCTGCTGGTTAAATCGCTACATCCTCTCCCGGAGAAATACCATGGTCTAACTGATATTGAGACGCGATATCGACGCCGTTATGTCGATTTGCTGGTAAATCAGGAGTCGCGGGAAGTCTTTCGCAAGAGAGCGGCTACCATCACCGCGTTGCGCCGTTTTCTGGACCGTCGAGGCTACCTGGAAATTGAGTCACCCATTATGCAGTCGATCCCCGGGGGAGCGAATGCCCGCCCCTTCGTCACCCACCATCATGCTCTCGATGTTGATCTCTATCTTCGTGTCGCCCAGGAACTCGCCATCAAACGGTGCCTGGTGGGTGGGTTTGAGAAAGTCTATGAATTGAACCGGAACTTCAGGAATGAGGGGCTGAGTACGCAGCACAACCCTGAGTTCACCATGCTCGAGTACAACGAAGCCTACGTGGACTTTATCGACTATATGAATCTCACTGAGGAAATGCTTCGGGAAGTTGCAGGGGAGGTGACAGGAGCAGCCTGTCTCAATTATCAGGGGGAGCAGATCGACTTCTCAAAGCCGTTTAATCGGATGACGATGGCAGAGGCAGTTTGTGAATACAATCCTGCTCTCTCTCTTGCTGACTGCTCTGATACCGAGGCGTTGTCACGGTGCGCAATCAGTTTGGGCCTTGCAGACTTGCACTCAAAGACTGCCGGTGAACTGCTGCTTACGCTCTTCGAGGAAACCGTGGAGAGCAAATTGATCGCGCCGACATTTATTACTGGGTATCCTGCTGAGGTGTCACCGTTGTCACGACGGCAGGACAACGATCCGGATTTGACCGACCGGTTCGAACTGTTTTCCGCGGGCCGGGAGTTGGCGAACGGTTTTTCAGAGTTGAATGATCCCGAAGACCAGGCGCAGAGGTTTCGCGATCAGGCTCAAGCCAAGGCGAAGGGGGATGAAGAGGCGATGTTTTATGATGCGGATTACGTTATGGCATTGGAATATGGTTTGCCGCCTAATGCTGGGGGCGGACTCGGCGTAGACCGGTACGTAATGATCCTCACTGATAGCCCCTCGATCCGCGATGTGCTGCTTTTCCCGCATATGCGTCCGGAATCTGCCGAATAGCCTGTCGGCGCCGGTGAGGCCGAAATGATCCGTCCAGTCGCGTTATTTATCGGTCTCCGATATACCCGGGCGCGTCGACGAAATCATTTCGTTTCATTTATCTCGGGGGTATCGATTCTCGGGATCACGATTGGGGTCTGGGCGTTAATCACGGTTTTGTCCGTTATGAACGGCTTCGAACGTGAGCTTCGCGAGCGCATTTTGAGTGTCGCCTCTCATGCTACGGTCAGTGCGAGAAACGGATGGTTGAAGGGCTGGCCGGAATTGGCGCAGGCCGTATCTAGACATCCGGAAGTATTGGCATCTGCGCCGTTTATATATGGCCAAGGCCTGCTCACACGTGCCAATACGGTCTCTGGCGTGTTGGTTAGGGGCATCCTTCCGGAGGAAGAGGTCAAGGTCTCAGGAATCCTAAATAACTTAATCGTCGGCGAATCTGCGTCGCTCAGAGAAGGTGAGTGGAAGATCGTAATTGGCGCGCAACTGGCGTGGTCGTTGGGTGTAAGCGTGGGTGATCGCGTCACCTTGATCGCTCCAAAAGGAAAGATCAGCCCGGCAGGGCTTCTGCCTCGAATGCGCCGTTTTGAAGTGAGCGGGGTCTTCGAGATGGATATGTATGAATACGACTCCGGTATCGCGCTCATTCACCTTGCTGATGCCGCCAGATTGCTGGAAACCGATGGAGGGGTGACTGGCCTGAGGCTAAGCCTTGAAGAGATCTACCGTGCACCGCTGGTAAGTCAGCAGTTGCGCCAACAACTTGGCGGTGGCTTCCGCTTTAGTGACTGGACGCGTGAGCATGCGAACTTCTTTACGGCGCTTAAGATTGAGCGACGCGTCATGTTTGTCATTCTTCTGCTGATAATCGCAGTGGCAGCGTTCAATATTGTCTCCACCCTCGTGATGGTCGTCACCGATAAACGCGCCGATGTGGCGATTCTCCGTACGCTGGGCCTTCGGCCTGTTCAGGTGATGGCCGTATTTATCGTGCAAGGGGTTGTGATTGGGTTTGGAGGCACCCTTGTTGGGGGTGTCCTTGGCGTACTGACAGCGCTCAATGTCGAGACCTTAGTGCCTTGGGTAGAAAATTTATTCGGTATTGAGTTCTTTCCCGCCAGTGTCTATGTCATCAGCGACTTTCCCGCCCAACTGAAGTGGCCAGACGTTTACCTGATCTCTGGAGTATCTTTTCTGATTTGTCTGGTCGCAACGGTTTATCCGGCTTGGCGGGCATCGCGCACCCAACCGGCGGAGGCGCTTCGATATGAGTAAAGCGAAGATCGTCCTCGCCTGCCGAGAGATTTGTGTCACCTTCTCGGAGCCTGGGCTCTCGGTAGATGTGCTCCAAAAAATCAATCTGAGCGTTCGTTCAGGCGAGAGTGTTGCGGTTGTCGGTGCCTCCGGGAGCGGAAAAAGCACACTCCTGCATACGTTGGGTGGATTGATGGAGCCAGCGTCAGGAGAAGTGGTCTTATCTGGCCAGACCCTGAAGGGGCTGACCCCCGCGCAATCGGGTGACCTGCGCAATCGTCATCTGGGATTTGTGTATCAGTTTCATCACCTCCTTCCTGAGTTCTCTGCCCTCGAGAACGTTGCGATGCCGCTACTGATACGGGGAGAGTCTCCAGCGAGCTCAAAGGCGCAAGCAGAAAACATTCTGGAGAGAGTTGAGCTCTCTCATCGACTTAACCACAAGCCCTCGGAATTATCTGGGGGCGAGCGTCAACGGGCGGCGGTCGCAAGAGCACTTGTGACCCGCCCCGACTGCATTTTGGCAGATGAACCTACGGGAAACCTGGATCAGAAGACCGCGGCGCAGGTTCAAGAGCTTTTATTGGATCTGATGGAGGCCGAGAAGCTCGCCCTCATCGTGGCTACCCATGATCTGCAGTTTGCCCGAAGTCTTGCCGTCCAATACGAGCTACAGGATGGAAACCTTCGCCAACTGTTCGTCAGAGCGTGAACTGTCTTCTTGCGTGCGTCTGATCATGGGTAAGTACCAAATTAGTGAAAAGGTCACAGCGCGAAAAGGGGAAGAATTACTACACTGACCTGAACTAAACACTGAAGTCCAGGTCAATGCCACATGGACCGCCGTCTTGTTTGGGCAGTTACGTTCTCATTGGGGGTTTGTGCGGTCACGCTACAGCGCTCACTCCTGCCGTGGGTAATCTTGGTCGGTATGGGTCTGGTCGGGATCGGGTTATTTTTGGGCCCTCGGTTGCGTCTTTTGCCATTTTTTATTTTTGGCGTTATCTGGGGAAACAATGCCTACCACCATGCTCTAGAGCAACGTATTGCTGATGCAAATGCACGCACAACCCGCGAGATTGTGGGAACGGTCGCTGGCTTGCCCAGAGAAGGGGCACGGCATATTCGATTTGATTTTCAAATTCTTGAAGCGAGCCCAGAAGTTGGGGCAAGACTAGTCGGACGCACCGTTCGTCTAAGGTGGTACGAGACCGATAACGTGCTGACGCCCGGCAGCCAATGGCGACTGGTGGTGGAATTGCGCTCCCCAAGAGGCTATAGAAATCACCATGGTTTTGACTACGAGCTCTTTCTTCTAGAGAACGGAATTCAAGGAACCGGGTATGTCCGACAGGGCAGCCGATCGCCTGGTATGCAGAATGGTCTTTGGGTGGCGGTAGATCGGTTCCGGCTGAATTTCAGGAAACATCTGGCGAACTCCCAAATCCTCGTCAACAAACCGCTGTTGACAGCGCTTTCGGTGGGAGAGCGCTCGGAATTGGATCCGGCAGTAAGAGAGCTATTGAGGGAGTCGGGCCTGAGTCATTTAGTGGCAATCTCAGGGCTGCATATTGGGCTGGCCGCTTTGTTTGCATTCAGTTTGGCTGCAGGGACTTGCCGGGTGATTGCAGGATCCTGCTCATCCATTCCCGCCCGACATGTTGGACTGGCCGCCGGTGTAATGATGGCATTGGCTTACTCGCTTGTTGCGGGCTTGCCCATTTCTACCGTTCGAGCCGTTGTCATGGCGGTTATCGGCGCGGCACTCCTGCTGGCATGCATCCGCAGTTCATCGGATTTACTACTGGCCGCCACAATGTTTGTGGTTGTAACATTTTTCCCCCGACAGGTGGCTTCCGCGGGATTTTGGCTTTCATTCAGCGCGGTCTGGCTCATCTGCCGGTTTTCTTCCAAGCAAAACCTGGATCGGGGTCAACACTCGGATGGGCCGGTTGCCCGTGTTGCTATTGTCAAAAGACACTCAATCGGGTACCTGAGAGCGCTTGTAAGGCTTCAAATCGTCCTGTTGGCGGGGATGATGCCTCTACTGATCTTGGTTTTCGGGGAGGTGCCGTTGTCGGCTCCCTTGACCAATCTTTTTGCTGTTCCCATCTTCGGGGCTCTTGTAGTTCCTTGCGTACTGTTCTCGTTAGGGGCCTATGCTGTGGGGCTGCCCCATTGGATTGACTGGATACTTTTGTCCGCCGACAAGTTGATTTCTTGGGTGTTATGGTTGGCCGAGCTTTTATCAGGAGGAGTTTTGCCGAGTGTGCGTTTGGCGCCAGAATTTGGCGCTACGATCCTGATGGTCTTTGGCCTCGTTGGATTGCTCGCCTTAAGAGCCCGCCAGGCCTCAATGTTGCTGGTGGCTTTGGGAGTGTTATGGAGTGTTATTCTTTTCCAAAGCAGAACGACTCTGGAAGAAGGTGAGTTCAGGGTAACGTTCTTGGACGTTGGTCAGGGCCTGGCCATGGCGGTTGCGACTCGCGCCCACGTCTTGCTGTATGACTTCGGGCCCAGGTTCGGCAGTTTCAGTTTGGGCGAGGCGGTGGTGCTCCCTTATCTTCGCGGCGAGGGCCATGCTCAGATCGACGCCGCAATCATCAGCCATGGCGCGAACGATCATGTAGGAGGATTCTCCTCCGTTCTTGGGCAGGTTCCCGTAAAAAAATTGTTTACCGGGGAACCGCAAAAGACCCCTGGCTTCGATTGCCATTTGCATGCCGATGTTCCTTGGGTCTGGGACGGCGTCACGTTTTCATTTTTGAGGTCCTTGCCGGACGGGGCACCGAGTTCAAATGATCGGTCATGTGTCCTTAGGATTAAAGGACAATATGGAAGCGCGCTTCTGACAGGCGATATTGAAACCGCGGCAGAGCAGAGCCTGCTTAAATACTACGGAAAGGGATTGAAAAGCGATGTTTTGCAAATCCCCCATCACGGCTCAAAGACTTCATCGACCGAGAGATTTCTCGCGACAACTCAGCCGCGCTATGCCGCCTTGAGTCGAGGCGTGCTGAATCGGTTCAACCACCCTGACCAAACCGTAGTGGAGCGTTATCAGCGGCACGGGGCCCAAATCGGGGACACCGCTACGGATGGGCAGTTGAGTTATCAGAGTCTGCGTGAGGGTTGGGAGGTTGGTAGCTTTACGAAAGATTGGGCCCGTTTTTGGCATTAATTTTCGAATCTTCCCTGTTAATGGGGTGAAGCACGGGTAAAATTGATCTGCCGGCCAAATCTCTTGGCCTCACATCCCTTATATCGGACTGGTAGTCAAGCGTGCTTGAGTTTCTTCGTAGCGGGGGGTGGCTGATGCTGCCCATCCTCGCCTGTTCTGTCATCTCCGTCGCGATCATTATTGAACGTTCATTCGCCCTCCGTCGGAGCGCAGTCGTGCCATCGGGTCTTTCGGCGGATGTCGATCGGGCGATCTCAGAGGGTCGTCTGGATGTCGATCGAATCGCTTCCCTCAGGCGTGGCTCTGCGCTGGGTCAGGTCCTGGCGGCGGGGCTGGCGACCGCGCAAAGCAATCCCTCCCGGGTACAGGAGGCCGTCGAGGAAGCGGGGCGCCATGTTGTCCATGGATTTGAGAGGTACCTGAATGCATTGGGTACGATTGCTGCCACGACACCCTTACTTGGGTTATTGGGTACCGTGATCGGCATGATCAAGGTGTTTGCCGCGATCACCACATCAGGTGTGGGAGATCCACAGGTGCTCGCCGGCGGGATTTACGAAGCCCTAATCACGACGGCTGCGGGTCTTTCTATTGGTATTCCCAGTCTCATGTTTCATCGGTATTTCCGTGGCCGGATCAGCGAGCTGACAGTGGAAATTGAACAGCAGGCGCTGAGGTTATTGGATCTGCTACGTCAGAGAAATTTTCAATGAAGTTCTCATCTCCTGAGACTGAGGAAGTGTCGATCAATCTCACACCACTGATCGATATTGTTTTCCTGCTGTTGATTTTCTTTATGGTCTCGACCACTTTCCAGCGGGAGACAGAACTCGAAATCGCACTGCCCGAGGCCAGTGCCGAAGCGTCCTCAGAACCCGCGGTTTCTGCACTGATTCTAGCAATCGATGCAACAGGCGCTTATCGGATGAGCACCGAGCAAAGTGGGAAAAGCTCAGACTTCGCATCAGTCAATATTGAGCAGTTATCTGAGATGCTTAAGGTATTGTCGGCTAAAAACGACACGGCAACGCTTGTGATCAAGGCAGACGCAAAGACGCCTCACCAAGCGGTGGTGCAAGCCCTAGATGCGGCCCGGAAGGCGAACCTTACCCGGGTCAAGTTCGCGGCTGAGGTAGCGGCGTCGTGACAGAGGACAAAATAGCCGTAAATGGCGCCTTGCTCTACCGGCGTTTGCTGAGTTACGTCTGGCCCTACAAGGGCATTTTCCTGATCAGTATTCTGGGTATGGCAGTCGTAGCGCTTTCAGAGGTGGCTTTTGCCGCGCTGCTCAAACCGATCATGGATGGCGGCTTTGTTGAGCGCAATCAAGAGATCATCGCCCTGACCCCATTTTTACTGATGGCGGTGTTTATTGCGCGGGCGGCAGGCGCCATTGCCGACGAATATTGCATTGCCTGGGTGAGTCGGCGTGTCATCTTTGATCTACGGGAGTTGCTGTTCGCAAAGATATTGAGGTTGCCGGCCCGGTATTTTGATCTGAATCCCACTGCTGATCTGATCTCACGCCTCATCTACGATCTGGAGCAGGTCTCGACCGCGTCGACGATGGCGGTGCGGGTAATGGTGAAGGATATTCTCCTGGGACTGGGTCTGGTTATATGGATGTTTATCCTTAGCTGGCATCTGACGCTCATCTTTCTTCTGATCACACCGCTCGTCGCGGTAGTGGTGCGAAAAGCCTCAAGCCGTTTCCGCCGCTCGAGTGAGGGGATTCAGGACTCGATGGCGGGGATCACTCACATCACGAAAGAGGCGCTGCAGGGTCAGAAAGTGGTCAAAGCCTACGGAGGATATTCAGAAGAGGAGTCCGCATTTCTTGATGTCAATAGGGCCAATCAAAGACGGTCATTACGACGGGCCGCAGTGGCTGCGGTGAGTGTTCCCATGCTGCTTTTGATCGCCGGCGCAGGGGTGTCGGGAATAATTTATCTTGCCCTCACGGATACGATCGGCCAGTTTGTCAGCGCAGGGACATTCGTATCGTATATGGGGGCAATCCTGTTGCTGATGAGTCCAATAAAGCGTCTCGCCCGAATAAATGAATACATTCAGGCTGGCCTGGCGGCTGCCGGGAGTGTGTTCCGCCTGATAGACCAGCCGGAGGAGTCGGACAGTGGTGTTGATACCGGCAAGGTGTTGTCCGGCTCCGTCTCCTTTGAGGAAGTCGTATTCGAGTATCCCCGCGGGCAGGGGAGGGCGCTCGACGGCGCAACGTTTGAAGTCAAGCCTGGGCAGACGATTGCATTGGTGGGGGAATCCGGTAGCGGCAAGTCTACGGTCGCATCGCTTCTTTTGGGTTTTTATAGCCCAACCACAGGCAACATTTTCGTGGACGGCGCTTCTATCGAGACTTTTTCCAAAAAAGAGTTGAGAAAACAGATCGCGCTTGTACCCCAGGAAGCGATTCTGTTTGACGGATCGATCGAGAAGAATGTTTTTTACGGTGCTGGGCATGATACGGATATTGATGCCGAGAGCCTGTTTCGTGCGACGGGGATAGATGCCTTTGCCGACAAAAACGAGGGCGTCGGTGAGTTGGGGTCCCGGCTTTCCGGCGGGCAGCGCCAACGGGTTTCGTTGGCCAGAGCTTTGTCGCGCAAAGGTGCCATGCTGGTGCTCGACGAAGCCACTTCGGCGCTGGACATGCTGTCCGAGGAGTCGATGAAACATGCTATCTCGCAGTTTCGGGGACACCGATCAGTGCTTCTGATTGCTCATCGACTAAGTTTCATTACCCACGCTGACCTTATTCACGTCTTCGCTTCAGGAAAGATTATTGAATCGGGCACCCACCAGAGCCTCTTGGCACAAAATGGCGCCTACGCCAGGATGTGGCTTGCCCAACAGGCCCAGGCCTCCGCAGACGAGACGGAGTAAGGACGGCTATGACGCTGGCTGAACGTATTCAGCAGCACTGGCGCACACCCACTGCCGTGAGCCTCGCACTCACGCCCTTTAGTCTTGTTTATGGGTTGGTCACAAAGATTAGAAAAGCCGCCTACATTTCCGGAGTCTTAAAGACACATCGCTTTGATATTCCGGTTGTCGTCGTCGGAAATCTTACGGTGGGCGGTACCGGTAAAACCCCTTTCGTAATAACTCTTGCAGAACGACTGAAAATTAGAGGATGGCGTCCGGGGATCGTGAGTCGAGGTTATCGGGGCAAAGTAACAGAGGCCGAGATTGTGCCTGCGGACGGAGATCCCCACCACTTCGGCGATGAACCCGTCTTGGTTGCCAGAAAGACTGGCCTTCCTGTCGCGGTGGCGAGGCGCAGAGCGCAGTCGGTCGAAAAGCTTTTAAATGAGTCCGTTGATATTGTGATTTCCGACGATGGCCTTCAACATTACGCTATGGCCCGAAGTGCGGAGATTGTTATGGTCGACGGCATCGAGGGATTGGGTAATGGTTTTTTACTCCCAGCTGGACCCTTGCGAGAACCGCCGGCTCGTCTTGCATCTGCCGATATCCGAGTTCGGCGCGGAGGTGAGGCAAGTGAGGGCGAATACAGTGTCACCGCCGCTCTTGGCAGTGCGCGCAATCTTGTTTCAGGAGAAGAGGCCTCGCTAGACGAATTTCGTGATGTGCCACTCGCCGCCCTTGCCGGCATTCATCGCCCGGAGCGGTTTTTTGATCTACTGAGACAACATGGCCTGACGATAACTGCGCATCCGTTTCCAGACCATCATCAATTTTGCGCTGATGACATTCCCGCGGAGACGACTGTTCTGATGACTGAAAAAGATGCGGTCAAGTGTGGTAGGTTTGCGAGCGACCGTTGTTGGTCTGTTTCGCAAGTCACTGAGATTCCCGAGGAATTGATCGATAAATTGGAAAGTGTGATCCACCAAACGGGGCAGGTCAATTTGAGCGCCTGACATGTCGGAAAACTTCACAATAGTCATTCCCGCAAGATTCGGCTCCCAGAGACTTCCGGGGAAGCCGCTCCGGGATATCGCGGGGCGGCCTCTCATTCAACGAACCTTTGAGTCAGCGGCGCGCTCCAGCGCCGCCAACATTGTTGTAGCGACGGATGATGAAGGGATTGCACAGACAGTACGCCAATTCGGCGGCGAATCGTGCATGACCTCGGCCACGCATCAGAGCGGGACCGATCGCGTAGCCGAGGCCGCGCGGATTCTGGGACTCGCGCCTACGGAAATTGTCGTGAATGTCCAAGGCGATGAGCCTGATATGCCAGGTGAACTCATTGACCAGGTCGCGACGCTTTTGAGTGAAGATTCGCAAGCGAGGGTGGCAACCGCCTGTACCGCTTTGGATAAACCCCAGCAATATTCCGACCCCGCCGTTGTTAAAGTCGTGACTGACAGTCATGGACATGCGATCTACTTCTCCAGAGCGTCGATTCCGCATGCGCGTGAGCTCAAGGGCGATTCGCCTGATCGGGTTCCATGGAGGAATGTGCGCCGACATATCGGGATTTACGCCTATCGCTGTGAATATCTTCAACACCTTTCGTATACTTCGCCTTGTGCTCTTGAGATCACTGAAGCACTCGAGCAACTGAGAGTGCTTTGGCTGGGCGACAAGATTGCTGTTGCAGCGGCGCGCCAGGCCCCCGGTCCCGGTATTGACACTGTGGCGGACCTCGAACGGGCTATCCGCGATTTCTCAGAATAGTTCATCTACGATGACCGGGCCTCTAATGGTGAGCATCGAGGGGACGGCGCTTAATGGGTCAAGCCGATCAAGGCTGATGCACCCCAGTATCGGTGGCGTCATCCTTTTCGCAAGAAACTATAGCTCCCCAGAGCAGCTGCGCGCGCTTACTGGTGAAATCAGGGCGCTCAAGAGCCCAGAATTACTGATTGCGGTCGATCAGGAAGGAGGGCGTGTCCAAAGATTTCAGGAGGGTTTCACGCGGTTGCCAGACATGGAGACGATTGGCAAGCTTTTTAGTACTCATCGAGAATCCGGTTTGGCCTTGGCTCGGGCAACCGGATACGTGTTATCAGGAGAGTTGCGCGGTTGTGGCGTAGATTTCAGTTTTGCCCCAGTACTGGATCTCCTTTCAAGCAACAGAGCGATCGGTACGCGTGCATTTCACCTAAACCCACAGGTCGTCTCGACGCTTGCGCACGCACTCGCGTCCGGAATGACGTTGAATGGAATGCGGGGCGTCGGCAAGCATTTCCCAGGCCACAGTGGCGTTGTAGAAGATCCCCACGAGGAACTCCCGCGTGATGAGAGATCACTTGGTCAATTGCGCAAAGACGATATGCAGGTGTATCTGAATTTAGATTCTGAAACGATCGCTGGGGTGATGAGTTGTCATGTGCTGTTCCCCGGGGTAGACCCGGTACCTGCAAGTCTTTCGTATAAATTCTTGACCGATGAACTCAGAGGCCGGCTTGGTTTCAGGGGGACCATTTTCTCAGACGATATTATGATGGGTGCGCTGGGCACCATAGCAGCCCCTGAGGGGCTAGCGAGAATGGCGCTCGAGGCAGGCTCTGATATGGTGCTTTTGTGCAATAGTGACGAGGTAACGGACCAGGTGCTCGAGTCCGCTGAGTTACCTCCTCAGTCGGAGGCCAGTCGAGGGAGGTTGGAGACGATGCGTCCAAATGCCCCTTATAAGACAGATGATGCTCTGATGAATGAGGCGAGAGAGCGGGTGACCCGACACATCTAAAGTTGTCGAGCCGGGGCGGCATTCTGAGAGTCAGCCGATTAAGAGTCTGCCCGCTCCATGTACTCCGCCGTGTCGGTGTTTACCCGGATCTTGTCTCCGGCATTGACGAACGGCGGAACGATTACCCGAAGGCCGGTTTCTACTATAGCGGGCTTTCCTGAGCCAGCGGCAGTCTGGCCCTTGACGACTGTTTCGGTCTCTGTGACCTCCAGAACAACGCTCGCGGGCAGTTCGATGCCAATGGGCTGGTCATTGTAGAAGTTGATCTGGACTTCTTCATTCGG
>DLPX01000043.1:867-5343 GCA_002477475.1 Proteobacteria bacterium UBA7447 | reverse complement strand
ATCGCTGCCCTCGGGATAAAGATATTGCATCTGTCGCGGCTCTACATGGGCCTTCTCAAGTTTGTCTTCCGAGCGAAACCTTTCGTTTAACTTGGTATTATCAGAAATGGCCTTCATCTCCAGTTGGGCGAATGCACCACCTTTGCCAGGCTTGACGTGCGCCTTTTTCAGGACACGCCAGAGTTTTCCCTGATATTCGACAAGATTACCAATGCGCACATCCGAAGCAGATATCTTCATGAGGAGATTAAGGAGTCAGTTTTGAGCGCTCGCGATTGTAAAGCTTTGCGAAAAGCGCAACAACTCAAGCAGAACCCGTATGAGCGCTAAGCATTTGATCGACCGGCCACGCAAAAAACTGTCGCCGCGTTTCTATCGGCCGGACTGCAAGGCCTGTCCTCGGCTTGTAGAGTTTCTAGATTCCGCGCGGACGCGCCATCCTGACTACGCTTGCCGACCGGTGCCCTCTTTTGGGGGCCTGGGCGCCTCGTTATTGATTGTCGGCTTGGCACCGGGATTGCATGGTGCGAACGCCACGGGCCGCCCCTTTACGGGGGATCACGCCGGTATTCTTCTGTATCAGACGCTTCACAAATTCGGATTTTCCTCAGCGCCTGATTCTCATCCAGGCGACGACCTGGTTTTAAAGAATTGTGCGGTGACGAACGCGGTCAAGTGTCTGCCTCCTGAAAATAAACCGATTGCCTCCGAGGTGAATACCTGCCGGCCTTTTCTTGTCGAGGAATTAGGGACAGTTCCTGAGGGCGGCGTGATTCTGGCATTGGGGAAACTGGCGCACGACAGCGTGGTCCGGGCGCTTGGGATGCGTGTGAGTGAAGTGACATTTGGACACGCTAGCGAATATCGGGTGTCGGGTGGGCGTACGCTGTTGTCCAGTTACCATTGCAGTCGGTATAACACCCAGACGGGTCGCTTGACGGGCGAAATGTTCGAAAGCGTGTTTAGCCGCGTGCGGGAGTTACTGGGTTAACGCATGCCCATCAGCAAAGCCAAAGCGGTAAAGGGCCTGACACGCGGGCCTGGAGTCTACGTGATGCGTAACGGGGAACAGGGCGTTTTGTATGTGGGTAAGGCGAGAAGTCTAAAGGCGCGCGTCTCGAGTTATTTCAACGCACCTCAAGAAAGCAGTCGTTTACGACTCATGATGAATCAGGTCGAGGCGATAGAGATTCAGCGTACCCGTACGGAGACAGAGGCTCTGTTGCTCGAGTGCAATCTCATCAAGGAGTTGCGGCCAAAGTTTAATGTCCTGTTGCGCGATGATAAGAGTTATCCTTACCTGAAGGTCTCGACCACTGAACGTTTTCCCAGGCTGTCGTTCTACCGCGGCAGTACAAAGGTAGAGGATCGTTTGTTTGGTCCTTATGCCAATGCAGGCTCCGTAAGACTAATGCTTGCGCAGTTGCAAAAAGTGATTCCGATTCGGCAATGCGACAACACGACATTCAGGAATCGCAGCAGGCCATGCTTACAGCATCAAATTGGCCGATGTTCGGCCCCCTGTGTCGGTTTGGTGTCGGTGGATGAATATGCTGAGGACGTGAAAGAGCTCATGTTGTTGCTCGAGGGAAAGGAAAGCGAAATCAGCAGTGCCTTTGCGCGGAAAATGGAAGATGCGGCCGCAACTCAGGATTATGAGTCAGCAGCTCGGTATCGGGACCGAATACTTGCGTTAAGAAAACTCCAGGAACGCCAATATGTGTCCAGCGGGCAACATGACGCAGACGTTGTGTTGCTGACCGAGCGCTCGGGCAGCTCAGTCTTTTCTGTAATGAAGATCCGGAGCGGACACAACCTGGGCAGCCGTCATTATTCCCACAGAAATCCGCTCGAGAAAGATGAAGAAGAAGTTTTTGAGAAACTTTTGATGCAGCACTACCAGAATCACCCTGTCCCACAGGAGATCATTATTCTCCCGGGCGCGGCAAATCCGCATTTGCTTTCAGACGCACTCGGGAACGCCGCGGGGCAGGGCGTGCAGGTGAAGTCTCGTGTGCGCGGTATTCGCGACCAGTGGCGGAAGATGGCTGTGCTGAACGCGACCGATCATCTGGACCGTCAGTTGGCGTCAAACGCCGATCATCTACAACGGCTTCAGGCGCTGGGTGAATTGCTGGGCAGGACTGACCCGATTGAGAGGATCGAGTGTTTTGATACAAGCCATAGTATGGGAGAACACCCAGTGGCGTCGTGTGTTGTGTTTGACGCATCTGGATCAGTTCCGGGAGAGTATCGTCGCTTCAATATTAAAGACGTGAGTCCTGGAGACGATTTTGCAGCAATGGAGCAGGTCGTCAGTCGAAGAATCGCCCGGGTCAACGACGGAGATGGTATTCGGCCGAATCTCATGGTGATTGATGGGGGAGTCGGGCAGGTCGCCAGGGCGCAAAAGGCCCTTCACGATCATCTAGCCACCGACGTGATGTTGATTGGGATTGCCAAGGGATCAGGCAGAAAGTCTGGTAGGGAGAGTCTCTTTCTTCCGGGGCGGAAGACACCATTGGTTTTGGATCCGTCCTCGCCGGCCCATCTCATGCTGCGGCAGATCCGGGACGAGGCACACCGATTTGCGATTACGGGCCATCGGAAGAAGAGAAACGCTTCACGGACGCGATCCAAGGTCGAAGACATACCCGGCATAGGAGCCAAGAAACGACAGGCATTGTTGCGCCACTTCGGTGGGATCCGGCCCCTTCAAAGTGCGACCGTAGAAGAACTTGTCAAAGTCGATGGAATCAGTGTTAATCTCGCCAAGCGTCTCGTGGAACATTTTCGAACCGCCTGAGCCATGCCCTGGACGATCTCTAATATCCTGACGGTAATCCGCGTCGCGTTGATTCCTGTTGTGGTCGCTATCTATCTTGTCGGTGGCTCGGGCTACCTTACGGCCGGGCTATTTCTTCTCGCAGGTATTACCGACTGGGCGGACGGTTACCTGGCCCGAAAACGAAACGAACTCTCGGCCTTTGGTGCGTTCTTGGATCCTGTCGCAGACAAGCTGATGGTTTGCGCAGTACTTGTCCTATTGGTGGCTGATCGTGAAATTACGGAGCCTCTTCTGAGCCCGGCCCTTTTCACCATCACGGTCGCCATCATTATCGGCAGAGAGATCGCCATCTCGGCGTTACGCGAGTGGATGGCCGAGCTTGGTCAGCGTGGCATCGTTGCGGTCGGATGGATGGGCAAAGTCAAAACTACGCTGCAGTTTCTGTCGATTGCGATTTTGCTCTTTGCTCAGGCGGGGATGCAGCAGCTGGTTTTAATCCTTGGGGAACTTCTCTTGTACATAGCAGGAGCGCTTACTCTGTGGTCGATGGTTTTGTACCTAAAAGGGGCTTGGCCTGCGCTAATCGAGCGCTAGCAATTACTTGACAGGTTGTTGAACCCCTATAGAATTCACTGGCTTCGCGCGGGAATAGCTCAGTTGGTAGAGCACAACCTTGCCAAGGTTGGGGTCGCGAGTTCGAGTCTCGTTTCCCGCTCCATTTTTTGCGCCTGTCTAGCACTTTCATAAAACGCTTATATGCGTCTAATGACATAAAGTGCTATTGATTGACCTCATTCTGACCATACATTTGACTATACATCTGGCTATACAACTACAGGTCTAGGTCTTCGATGGCTTTTATGGCCTGATCTTTGTTTTGGTGCAGATAGTGGAGCTGTCCTAACAGTCGGCTGGTCGTTTTCCGGGCTTCGCATGGCGACCTCTGCCTCTCTTATTGAAACTTGAGTCCGGTCTTCCTCGAAAACATCGGGGAATGATTGGCCAGTCTTTTGATAGGAAGTAAGCGTACGTACCCTTTGGGAACTCTGGGGTTTTGAGAAAAGCACCGTTGCACTGGTCTAACTCATGAAGTCCATCCACGTAATAAAAGTCGTTAACAAATGCTCCATCAAAAAGGCCGCCCGGGGCGTTTGAGTCAGAAGCCCTTGCTCCAGTTTTTAGTCGATAACTGCTTCTCATTTCTTTCAGCCCGGAAGAGCTATCGACGCCATTCCTGAAGATGTATGGGCCGTAAATCGGGAATCCATCGGCCGCCCAACCGACTAGGACTGAGTCTGCTCCTTCTGAGACACCAAGTTTTTTGAGCAATCCTATAGGAAGTCCATGGTAGTGATATTTCCCCCCTGGCTGGACGTGGGCATAGTTCTCGTCGACCCCTAGGTTGACAGCGCCCCCTAATGCTTCATATCTCCAGATCGAATTACGAGCGCCCAGATACCATTCAGCTGCTAAAGGTTCGAAAGGGACTCCATTTATCGCGACACCAAATACCCAGCCAGACTCGAGTTCCGTAATTTGTTCTTTTAACCTTGGATTTAAGGGCATAGAGAACGAGTGCCTCTGTCGACTTATTGAGTGCGGATTTCCACAATTTGGGAAACGGCCTACAAGGTGGGTCGGTATTCCATTGGATTTGATCTTTCTCTGACCATTTTCTACCGTGACAC
>DLPX01000043.1:0-496 GCA_002477475.1 Proteobacteria bacterium UBA7447 | reverse complement strand
GGTGGGATTGGATTGCCGTGTGTTTGCGCGCTGGCGGGGGACCGTTTTCTTTGGCCTCACTGGTTCCCAAGAAGAATAATGATGCAATCGTAAAAGATAGAATTACGGCTTTCATTTTATGTGCTGGTTTGTCGAGAGCTGACTTGTGTCTTGGAGGACGAGTGTTTTTTCTTTGGTAAAAACTGACGTCGTTTCCTGAAACTAAGACACACGGGGATATTTCTATGAGCACTGGCGAGAATATTCTCACGGCCTGGGACAAAACGTTTGAAACGTGAAACCCAGATCATCTCGCTTCTTTTTCTACTGAAGACTTCGAGCTACATGACTCCGATTACTCAGTGGATTCAAAAGAGGAAACCCTAACTTGATCATACAACAAAGGATTTCGGATCGCTAAGTTTAAAACCATTTACGAGGACGAAAAGGTTAGCTGCCTCACTTATGCTGTCATGAAAAATGGCGCAGACCATGGAAAGGTCATTTGCCTTGACAT
>DLPX01000046.1:49626-49869 GCA_002477475.1 Proteobacteria bacterium UBA7447 | reverse complement strand
GACTTATATCGGCATGGATTGGAAACAACACGACCGCTTCAACATAGGCATTTCTTACGCTGAACGCTTTGGTAAAGATGGGGCCGCAGACCTGGCGTCAACTTCCCTTAAATTTGACTATCTTCCCAAGCAGGATCACACACTACGTTTTTCCTATATATCAGACTTGGAGCATCCGGACCGCTTCAAAGCGAGCTTGTCTTACAAAATTTTGTTTTAGGATCCTCGACGGGGTCTTTAAAC
>DLPX01000046.1:49043-49303 GCA_002477475.1 Proteobacteria bacterium UBA7447 | reverse complement strand
TGTGCAAATTCAGATGTTTTTTGTTATTGGCCACGGTTTGATCGACAGTAAAACGCTGCGGGGTTTCAACACAGTCGGGGGCTTAATTTTCCTGTGACTCTTAGCGGAGCAAAAAGATGAAAGTGGGATTCATTGGGTTGGGAAACGTGGGCGGCAAATTGTCCGGCTCACTATTGCGTAATGAGATTGATTTGACGGTCCATGATCTTAATCAGGATCTCGTAAACGACTTCGTTTCGCGCGGCGCGGAGGGGACTGAT
>DLPX01000046.1:48317-48723 GCA_002477475.1 Proteobacteria bacterium UBA7447 | reverse complement strand
GACCCGCGTCCATGATGCGGGACTGCGACGTGGTCATCACCTGCCTGCCATCCCCTGCCGCATCAGCGGCGGTAATGGATGAGATGCTGCCTGAAGTGAAAGCCGGCAAGATCTGGATGGAGATGTCCACAACCGATGAGGCCGAGGTGAAGCGTCTGGGCGCCATGGTCATGGAGCGGGGCGGGGCTGCGGTAGATTGTCCGGTCTCTGGCGGGTGTCATCGCGCCGCTACGGGGAACATTTCGATTCTGGCGGGCTGCGATCGGAAAACCTTTGAAGAGATTGCGCCATTTCTCAAAACCATGGGTCGTCGAATTTTGCACACGGGAGAGCTGGGATCTGCGTCGATTCTCAAGGTGTTAACCAACTATCTGGCGACTGCGAATCTGGTGACCTGCTGCGAGGC
>DLPX01000046.1:0-47916 GCA_002477475.1 Proteobacteria bacterium UBA7447 | reverse complement strand
TCATGAAACAGAAAGCCAAGTCATCCTTAATGGCTCCCGGGATATCTCCTTCACAATGGACCTTGTAAAAAAAGATGTCGGCCTTTTTCAGGAAGTCGCCACGAGAAACAATGTTCCCCTAGAGATCGCGCCGGTGCTGGTCGAAATTTTCAACGATGGCATTAAGCGTTTTGGAGAACGAGAGCTTTCGCCCAATATCATCAAGCGCCTGGAAGAGGCGACCGGCCTTGAAATTCTCGCGCCAGGGTTTCCGGCGGAAATGCTGGATGATGAGCCGGAAGAGTCCGGATATGAGGTCATTCCACAAGGCCTGTAGGACCTGATCCCGGCAAATGATCTTTGCACCCAGGTCTCGGCAGTACGCAGACAGGCTCGAAGAAAGATATAGGGCCACATTGTCTGCCGAGCGGGCAGTGCAAACTGAGGAGAATGAGCCGGTTGGGGAGCCCGCCAGAATGACGAGACGCCAGGTTGCGTTGGCGGTGGCGGTTTTCTTTGGATGCTTCGGGCTGCTGGTGATCCTGCTGCTGTTCTGGCTGGGTATTATCAGTTGAGGTTTAACGCAGCCAGAATCAAGAAGTGAGAAATCAGAGTAAAGAAAGCAAAAAGAGTGACAAGATGCTTTGGCGATTAGGCTTGTTGGGTTTTTTCGGTTATTCAATGTTCAGGCTCTGGAGTGATGACTGGAGTTTCTCTTTGTTTTATCTCCATATGAATGGCGCATTTTCTTTCTGGGTAGGACTGGGAGGAATAGTGATCTGTGGTTTCGGGTGCGTCGTGCTACTCTCCAAAAACTCAGCCGGGCAATGCTCCTCTGCGACACAAAGAAGTAGCGGGGAGCACACTGACCGACTCGGCCGGGGCATTGCCGTCTTTATTGCTTGCTGCGTATTGTTGATCGTAGGCCTGGGCAGCTACGATCCCTCTGTCATTTTCGACTCGATGAATTGAAAAACTGCCCAGTCAGCGTCCGCTTGGGCGAGGACTAAGTGATGGCGGCTGGTCGGGACAAATAAGCCATTGCCGCCTGCAGCCCGCCTGGTCTATGCGTTACCTCGGCAAGTGTCAGGCCCATTTCAATTCCGCTCAATGCGCCAATCCTGCAGCAACAGGCATGGTCGACGGCAAGGCTATGCCTGATCGGTTCGAGGAGCTTGCGTATTGCTCTGGACACCGTTGCGCGCGATGCCTTAGTGTCTGAGTTGAGGTTGAATTGGCCCGAACCCCGGTTATCTTCTGGAGACAGTATGGAAATTCCTTTAAGCCCCATGGAGTTTGCCCGCCGAGCCAGGCGGCTTTATCCCAACGTGGAGGGCGTAGTCGACGGCGATCGCAGGTTTACCTACCGCGAATTTCTAGAAAGATGCGATCGTTGGTCTTTATCACTGCAGGCACTCGGAGTGTCGCAGGGCGATCGTGTTGCCTATATCGCCCCTAATACCCACTCGCATCTAGAAGCGTACTATGCAGTCCCGCAAATCGGAGCGGTACTGGTCCCTATCAATTTCCGGCTCAAACCCGAGGATTTCGCGTACATCATCAATCATTGTGGCGCCAAAGTCGTCTGCGCACATCCCGACCATATCGAGGCAGTGGAATCGATCAGGAAAGACATTCCCGAGGCAAAGGTGTTCGTTGACTTGGAAGGCAGTGCAGAAGGGTGGATTGATTATGAAGAGACACTTGCTGGGCATGATCCGCAGTTTGCGCCTGTCGAGATCAATGAAACGGATCTCATCACGATCAACTACACCAGCGGAACGACGGCAAGGCCCAAGGGCGTCATGATTACGCATCGCAATGCCTATATCAACATTATGGGAACCCTAGCCCAGCACCATCTTAGCCGGGCAGATCGATATCTCTGGACTCTACCGATGTTCCACGCCAACGGCTGGACATTCACCTGGATCAACACGGCACGGGGCATGACCCATGTATGCCTGCGCAAAGTTGAGCCGACAGCGATTTTCCGGTTGATCAAGAAAGAAGCGATTACGATGTTCTGTGCAGCGCCGACCGTGTTAATCAGTATCGCCAATGCGCCGGAAGAGGTACGAAACGGTGCACCCAGAGGAGTCAGGCTTTTCACGGCGGGAGCGCCGCCGGCGGCAGCCACTATTGAGCTGGTGGAGAAAGACCTTGGTTGGGAGCTCACACACGTCTACGGGCTGACAGAGACAGCGCCACTCATTACCTTCTGCGAACCCAGACCTGAACATGAGGATCTCTCGGTTGAGGAGCGGTCAAAAATTAAGGCCCGGCAAGGGGTGGAACTGGTCAGTTCGGGCGAAGTCCGCGTGGTGGACGAAACAGGCGTTGAAGTGCCGGCAGACGGCGGCACCCTGGGAGAGATTACGGTTCGCGGTAATGTCGTCATGGCCGGTTACTACAACGATCCCGAGGCGACCGCAGCGGCGATAAGAAACGGCTGGTTTCATTCAGGAGATGCAGCCGTCGTGCATCCCGATGGCTATGTTGAGATTCGAGACCGCTTCAAGGACGTCATTATCAGTGGCGGTGAGAACATTTCTTCGGTCGAGCTGGAAGGGTGCCTGTTGACACATCCGGCTGTGCAGGAGACCGCAGTCGTTGGAATGCCGCACGAGAAATGGGGAGAAAGTCCGCACGCGTTTGTGGTTTTGAAATCCGGGGCGAGCGCGACTGAAGATGAGTTGAAAGAGCACGTCCGGGCCCAATTGGCGCATTTCAAGACACCACAAGCCGTGAGTTTTGTTGATGAACTTCCCAAGACTGCCACCGGCAAAGTGCAAAAGTATGTGCTTCGCCAGCATCAGCCGGGGATCGCGACCCAATGACCGAGAAGGTAAGTTCCTGAAGAATCAACGGCGCCCGACTCATCAGTGGTCAGCGCTTACTTTGGCGCCTGAGCCTGTTCTCAGGTGGTGCTTCCCGCACCTTTGATTTCTGTGCGTAGGGCAAACAGGTTGCTGCCAATCAGAATGGATAGCCCCAGGAGCGTGACGGCGGTTGGCGCCTCGCCCCAGATAAGATAGCCGAACAACGCAGCCCACAAGATATAGCTGTATTCAAAAGGGGCAACAGTGGCCGCGCGGGCACTCAGGTACGCCTTGTTCAGACAGAAAAAACCGACCGTGGCGATCACTCCTAACGAACACATAATCATTAAATCAGTCGACTCAGGCTGAGTCCAAGCACGAAATAGAAAGGCCAGCGATGGATGCGTGGAAACAACTCCAGAGGCGGTGAGCAGGACAATCAAATAGGTGATTAGTCCGCCTGCTGAGTGTGCAACGGTAAAGTAGAAGGTCACTGTCCATGGGCTATCTTGGGAACTAATGTAACGGGCCATGACACTGTTCAGTGCATAGGTGAGTGCTGCTAAAAAGGCAAAAGCGACCGCGATGTTCGCAAGGCGCCCTTCAAACCCGACCGCGATCAGAACGCCGACGAAACCCACTAGCGTTGCCAGCCACCGCCGCAGTCCTACCTTCTCGCCCACGAGAATCGAAGAGAAGATTACAACCAGTATTGGCGCCGTGAAAGTGATCGTCACCGCATCGATCAGCGGGAGCGACGCAAGCGACAGGTAGTATGCGAGATAGGATAGAAACCCTAGGAAGCCTTTCAGGAGAATCTTGAACGGCTGGTACACCCTGAAGCCGCTGCGCCCCAACCGTAGTGCAACGATGATGCCAATCAATCCTAACGCGATAACGCTGCGGATGATCACGAGTTGCAAAATGGAATACTCAGCGCTGAAGAGCTTAATGATCACGTCCTGCAAAGAGAAAACAAAAAGCCCCGCAATGACGGCAGTAATGCCGACAAACGGCCGGTTATCCTGATTGACTGCCGCCACCTAAAATGCCTCTTTCTGGCAATGAGGGGCGGAAGACTAAAGGGGTTTGCGCGCCCGAACAAGCATCTGTTCAACGTAGAGTCGTATTCAGCAAAGACCTTTTCTGAGAGCGCCAAAAACTGCGATCTCGGGTGAGGCAGCCCCTCTTGCCTTCGCGATTGGGATTTTTATCTGATCATGATGAAATCGAAGCCTTGGTTCACCTGCTTGCGGATTATTGCGGGGGCGTATTGCCGCCGCTCAGCCTGAGACTGGTGGACCATATGCAGGATATAGTTTCCACCATTGAAATCTGGGGCGTTGTACAGGGTTAGCATCGTTGGACCAGCGCACGGCCCAAGTACTGGGCGGCAGGATTCGCCTTGATTTTGATCCGATAGTGTCTTTATCATGGATAAAAGATCTCTGCCGACCAGAGACGGAAACTAGATAGGGGGAGCCATGAGCGTACTGATCAAAAACGGGCGTATTGTTACCGCGGTGGATGACTATCATGCGGATATCTATATAGAAGATGAAAAGATCTCCATGATAGGTAAGGACCTGAACGTCGAGGCCGCCAAGGTGATTGACGCCCAGGACCGTCTCGTCATCCCTGGAGGTATCGACCCGCATACGCACTTTGATATGCCGTTTGGCGGAACGAGGAGCGCAGATGATTTCGAATCTGGCCCTCGGGCGGCGGCATTTGGCGGGACGACCTGTGTGATCGATTTTGCCATTCAGACGAAAGGCAGTTCGACCCTTGAAGGGATGGATACCTGGCACCAAAAAGCCGACGGCAAGTCACTAATCGACTATGCCTTCCATATGATTATCACGGATATGCCGGAGGCTCGTCTTCCCGAAATGCAGAAGCTGGCAGATGAGGGCATCACTTCCTATAAGCTCTTTATGGCTTATCCAGGCGTGCTCTATGTAGACGACGGGACGCTTTACCGGGCGTTCCGTCAGGCAGGGGATAACGGGACACGCGTTTGCATGCACGCGGAAAACGGAATCGTCATTGATGAAATCATCAAAGAAGCGCTCGCAGACGGTCACACCGAGCCCAAATACCATGGTCTGACACGTCCGACCCGAATGGAAGCTGAGGGCGTTTACCGCTCGATCGCGATTGCAGAGGTCGCCAAGGTTCCGCTTTATATCGTGCACTTGTCCTGCTCTGATGCTCTCGAGGAGGTTAAGCGCGCGCGCGCGCGAGGTGTAGACGTTATCGCTGAGACCTGTCCACAATATTTGTTCCTGGATCAGAGTTATTATGATCAGGAGGGTTTTGAGGGTGCGAAATACGTGATGACACCGGCGCTGCGCGAGAAGTGGAACCAGGATGAACTCTGGCAGGGGCTGAAGTTCCGGGATCTGGAAACGATTGCAACGGATCACTGCCCGTTCTGTTTTAAAGAACAGAAAGAGCTGGGTCTGGATTCTTTCACCAAGATTCCCAACGGGGCTCCGGGTGTCGAAAACCGAATGAGTCTGATTCACAACGGCGGTGTGGTACAGGGGAGGATGGATATCAACCGTTTTGTGGAGGTCACCTCAACAGCCGCTGCCAAGGCTTTTGGGCTTTTCCCCAAAAAAGGAACGATCGCGGTGGGTACCGATGCGGACATTGTTATCTTTGATCCGGAACGCACTGAAACGATTAGTGTCAAAAATCCCTGCACGCATCATATGCGGGTGGACTACTCTGCCTATGAAGGCTTTAAGGTGAAGGGCTTCACGGAAACTGTCCTGAGTCGCGGCCGGGTCATCATCGAGAATAACGAGCAGAAGATTGAGCGGGGCGGGCAGTTCGTAAAACGAGCGCTGACCGGCTCACCCTGTTTGCACTGACGAACCGCGTTTTTAACCTGCCCATCGGCCGCTTGCCTTCGCGGTCGCTGGTCTTTTGTTTGGAGATCCCGCTATGTACAAACTCTATGGCAGTCTCGGTTCCGCCAGCCTGGCACCCCATTGCGTACTCGAGGCGTCCGGTGTGGATTATGAATTCGTCCCGGTAGATATCTCTGATGAGGCGGAGCGGGACCCGGAATACCTGAAGCTCAATCCCCATGGTCGGGTACCGACGTTGGTGATGAATGGAGAGATCATGATGGAATCGGCCGCGATCTCGATGTACCTGGCCGACAAGTATCCGCAGGCAAAGATGGCCCCAGGATTGGATGGTCGACTTCGATGGGAGTATCTGCAGTGGAGCACTTACCTCACCAATACCCTTCAGGAAACCATGCTCTTGAAGCGGTATACCTCGGGGTATACAACCGATAGCGACACTTCAGCGGTATCTGAATGCGCAGCTCGCAGGCTGGACTACATTCTTGGCATCATCGAAGACGGGCTGGGAAAGCATGACGGACCGTTTTTTCTTGGAAACAGTTTGAGCACTCCGGATGTTTATCTGAATATGGTCCTGGAGTGGGACCCCGAAATCGGCGCCGGCACGCGCGAAAGCGGGGAGTGGCCGAATATCGGAAGGAACTACGATGCGTTGTTCACCCGCGATGACATCTCAAGGGTGCTTCATCAGAACGGATACCCCGGCCCTGTGGGCTGAGCCGGGCGGACGACACCGTCAGTTCAGCCACTGACCCTCAGGCAGGGAGTCAATCTCTTTGCCAGCCATCCAGCGTCCCTGAAACTGGAATCCTTCGTCCTCCATTTTGGAGAAAAAGTTCTGAGGATCATTGCCCTCGATATGCGCCCGATGTGCATCGGCATCAATAAATATCTGGGTATAGAGAAAGACATTCGGCTTGTCGGCGGCCCGACAGACGAAAAATTGCTTCATTCCTGGCTGATTTTCCAGACAGGTGTAGCGATATTCGTCAATCAATTGCTCGATGCGATCCAGATCGCCCTCAACGACGGCTGTGACGTGAACGATGTAGGTCATGTCGAGGCCCAAAGTTCGGTACTAAGATAGCGCTCCCCGGTATCTGCCAGAATCGCAAGCAGTTGGCGCTCCCGGGCTTCCTCTCGCTTGGCGTACTCCAGCATGCCAACCACTGCAGCGCCGCATGAGATACCGCAAAAAATCCCCTCCTGTTGCGCGAGTTGGCGGGCAACCGCCATGGCGTGATCGGCATTTACTGCGATGATGTCGTCATAAGCGCCTTGGTCAAGTGTATCTGGGATAAATCCTGGTGCGGTACCCATAATCCGATGCTTGCAGGCAATGCCTTTCGAGAGAATCGGGGAGTTGTCAGGCTCGGTAGCAACGATTTTGATTCCAGGGATTTCCTGACGCAGAACAGTCGATAAACCGCTGATGGTACCGCCAGTGCCGGTAGTACAGATGACGGCGCCCAGGTCACCATCGAAATCGTCGATGATTTCTTTAGCGGTCTGGCGATGGGATTGCGGATTTGCCGGGTTATAGTGTTGCCCGACAAAAAAGTAGCCTTTTTCTTTTTCCAGACGTCGGGCTTCTTCGATGGCTCCTACCGTGCCTTTGTCAGCGGGCGTCAGGATCAACTCGGCGCCGAAAGCGCGCAGGATCGCTTTGCGCTCTTCACTCATGTCGGCAGACATGACGAAGATAGCCGGATAGCCTTTGACGGCAGCCACCATCGCGAGGCCGATTCCGGTATTCCCCGAGGTAGGCTCTATCAACGTGTCACCGGGTTTCAGCAGCCCGCGGGCTTCAGCGTCCTCGATCATATTGAGCGCCGGGCGGTCCTTTACCGACCCGCCGGGGTTGAAGCTTTCAAGTTTGACCCAAAGAGAGTGTGCGTGGCCGCTGTCAAAACCGTGCAGGCGGATCGTTGGGGTGTGTCCGATTGTTTGAAGGATATTGTCGTACTTCATGAATGTAGTTTAACGGTTCATGAGCTTCCTAAACCCTCTTAAAAAAAGGAAATGACTCAATCCCAGAGATGCAAGTCTCATGAATCGTGACTGGGTCCGTTGTGGCGATCGCGATAGCAGACCGATATCCGGAATTTGTCGGTAGGTCGTAAAGAGTGCTACGACCAAGATCATCAGGACACCACTCGCTGGAGCAGAGTTTTGCCGGCGCATCAGGGTCGACATTGACTGAAAACTGGTCAAGTGGCAAGGAAAGCCCCAGTCCATGAAGTTTTAGGTAGGCTTCTTTGCGGGTCCAGCAGGCAAAGAATGCCTTTGACTGAAGCCGTTCAGGCATGTCTGAAAGTGCCTGGATTTCGGCCGCAGAGAAAAACCGCTGGGCCAGAGCGATCCAATTGTTACGGGTAGGGGGTCGAATATGTTCGACATCGACGCCGAGTGGGGCGTTTGGATGGATCGCGATGCAGGCCTCGTTATGCGAGTGGGAGAGATTGAAAAAGAGGGGCCAGTCTTCTAGATAGGGCTTTCCTTTTTCTCCGTAAGCAAAGACGACATCGGCGGGCCCGATGTTGAGATTTTGGGCGATGACACCGCGCAGTATGGCCCGGCAGGTAATGAAACGAGTACGGTCACGCTCAAAGATGAAGCGGTCGGCCCGTTCAATCTCGCCCTCTGAAAGACACCATCGCAAGGCGGGTGCGCAGTCAACTAGACCCTCGAGCAAGAGTCGCCAGATATCGACAGATGTCGGACGAATCATTGGCTCTCTTGGCGAGTCCCGGGTTTGTCGGAGACAGGCGCGGGCTTGGTCAGCACGATCATCGCCACGCCGGCGAGTACGACCAGGCCCCCCAGTAAAACGCCGATGCTCGGACGTTCTCCCAGAAGAAGCATTGAGAAACCAATGGTAAAGACCGGTAGCAACAACAGTACCGGCATCACATGGGACACAGGGTTTCTGCGCAAGACTGTGAACCATACGCCATAACCCGCCACTGTCATGACGAGACCAAGGTAAGCGACACTTCCCCAGCCGATCCAGGTGGCTTGTTTCACCGCCTCCCACTGACCTTCCTCAAAAATAAATGAGCCGATAAGCATTTGCGGTGCCGCCAGAACGCCCAGCCAGGCAATTCCAGTAAAGCCATCGAGCTGATCGCTTATTCGTTTGTACATGATCTGGCCGACCGCCCAGATGACCGCGCCACTGCCGGTCAGGAAGATCGCGAGTAATTGGCCCTCCGTATCGGGGAGTCCTGCAATGAGCACGACGCCGAGAAACGAGACCACCATCCCGCAAATCCGCAGCAGACCCGGACGTTCGCGAAACACCAGGATGGCAAGCAGGACACCGCTTGGAACTTCCAAATGCACAACGATAATGGCGAGCGAGGCATCAATCATGGAAAGGCCGGTAAAGGTCAGGCCATATTGAACCGTAGAACCCACCAGTGCGATCCAGAAAAGATCTTTCAGGCAGTTGCGGGGAATCGGTACGAACCAGACCAGCACCAGGGCCGCGATCGCAAAACGGATACTCATCAGTAGCAGCGGGGGGAACTCTTCTAGCCCCGCCTTAGCGACGACAAATCCCAACGCCCAACTAAATGGGACGAACAGGGCGAGTAAGAATTCCCTTGCGTGCATAATCTGGATCCAATACTGCTGACCGACGCGACTCGGGCAAGTCGATGTGACCCCACGGTTGGCAAGATCCTAGGGATCAGTTAGTCTGCCCGGAGAACTTGTTTAGTGAGACAACACTGAGTGTTTAGCGTACTGATAAAAAGCCTGGTTCGGGCCTCATTTATTTTTTCTGCGGGAATTATCCCCGCTCTTGGAGCTTCAGGACCGTCTGATCAGGCTTTCTGGCTTACGACGCCGCCTCAAGGCCTTGGATCCGTGCAAGCAATGGCCGGGGTCAGTCACGATGACCAACTCCTGCTCTCATCAGTTCATGGCTCAGGTTTTAGTCTGAGTGGTTTTTGGGGCGAAGGGAAGGGGCTGTCCTCTCTCAGTTCGTCGCTTTCGCTCGCGGAGCGAGATGCGAGCCTTTTTCATGGCAATTATCAGCGGCCAACCCACTTCTCAGGCGCTGCGTTTGATTTTTTGACCGGGGGGGTCCAGTTTACCGGTGGAGTGTCCCAGGTCGGTGCGATACAGACAGTCGATCGAATAAGTTGGTTTGCGGGCGCCACATCGGGCGCGTTTGCGCTGCAATTCTATCGCGTAGATGGGGAAGAAAATGACTACGCTCATGCACTTGGTTTGCAGTTGCGCCTGCCGGTGGGAGAGCTTCAATCCACTTTTGCAGCGGCAGGTTCGGATGTTTCTTCTGCAAATCTGAGATGGCAGCTGCCATTGGGGCGTCATCTGTGGCTGGGGTTTGAAGTCCGTGACGGACGAAGCAGCCGCTTTGGTAACGGCGAATATCAGCGGTGGATTGTCAATTTCAGCAGCCGGCAAGGGAGCCAGGATAGGCTACTCGCCCGGGAGGGCGGTACCAGTACCACTGACATTGCGACCACCGTGGTGCTGGCGGCGGGAGCGGTGGGAATTGCCCTGGTAGCGAGTTCTGGCAGCGAGTCGTCTGATAACCAACTGCGCTTCTCCACCCAACACGACGCGGCTCGGAACGTCCTGAACGGGATTAACCCTACATCCGTAGCGGAGAATCTGGAGTATGGAGGCTGGGTGTATCGCAACAGTGACAACACCTTCAGTGCGACCGAGCCTGTAAAAGGAACGGTGGACAGCGTCAGTATTGGATCTCCCTCAAGTGTCGGGGCAGGGACAGCCACTGCAACCTACCATACCCATGCCGGCTTTGATCCAAGATTCGATAGCGAGAATTTTTCTTTTGCGGACATTAGTCTGAACAATAACTGGGGTGTCGACGGCTATCTCGGCACACCTGGCAGTTTGTTCAAGTTCCACCACTTTCTGACAGGAACGATCACCACACTTGGGACGATAGCGAACTGACGCAGCCTTCGCTTGAGCCAAAAGGATCTCAAATCAAGATGACGAACTCTTTATCCGCCGACGCTGTTGTTATTGGAGCCGGAATTATCGGCACGGCAGTTGCTTATGAGCTTGCAAAAACCGGCCGGCGTACTATTTCGGTAGATCGGGCGCCCAAAGCAGGGTACGGCTCAACCTCAAGTTCCTGCGCAATCGTTCGAGTGCATTACTCGACATTGGAAGGAACGGCTTTTGCCTTTGACGCTTATCATGACTGGGAAGATTGGTCAGGATATCTAGAGGCAGCGTCGGCAAAGGGGTTCGACGAGGCCCGGTTTCATAAAACCGGATGCTTGGTTATGAAAACCGAAGGAAACGGTCACCTCACCAAAATCCTTGATAACGCGCGTTCGCTTGCGATTCCGTATGAAGAGTGGAATGAGGATGAAATTACCCGACGATTGCCCGGTTACGATCTTCGGTGCTATGCACCCGCAAAGCGGATGCAGGATCCGTCCTTTGGCGAGCCTGGGGGAGGGCGGATTGAAGGCGGGGTATTCTTCCCGACCGCGGGTTATATCAGCGATCCACAACTGGCTTCACAGAACATCCAGTTGGCTGCTGAGGCTGCGGGGGGGCGTTTTCTTTTCAATCAGGCTGTCAGCGAGATTCCTTCGGCGGGGGGGCGGGTACAGGGTGTGGTACTGGAAGACGGCACCCGTATCAACGCGCCGGTGGTGGTCAATGTGGCTGGTCCTCACTCATCCAAGATTAACGAACTGGCGGGTGCAACTGCCGATATGAGGATTACCACCCGTGCTTTGAGGCAAGAGGTGGCGCACGTGCCGTCGCCCGAGGGTCTGGACTTCGAAGGCGCCGGTCTGGTGGTGTCGGATAATGACATCGGCGTGTATTGTCGGCCGGAGACCGGCAACTATGTTCTTGCAGGCAGTGAAGATCCTCCTTGTGATCCGCATGATTGGGCGGACCCTGATGACTTCAATCGTGATTTCTCGGATCAGGCAACTACGCAGGCGCTGCGTCTGGCGCAACGCATGGGCGGGCTAAAACTGCCCAATCGTATGCGCGGGGTGGTGGACCTCTACGACGTGACCGAGGATTGGCTGCCGATTTATGACCGGTCTGCGATTGACGGCTTTTATATGGCGTGCGGGTCAAGCGGAAACCAATTTAAAAATGCGCCGGGCGCCGGCCGCTTGATGGCCGGCCTCATTGAATATTGTGAATCAGGGGGAGACCATGATACCGAAGCCTTCCGGTTCAAGTTGGCGCATATCGACTATGAACTGGATACAGCGAGCATGTCTCGGCGGCGGCAGATCAATCCAGACAGCAGTTTTTCAGTCCTGGGCTAAGACCGCGCCGGCGTGAGGAAGAAGCGGGCTAGATGATCTCCAGGCCGAATTGCTCAGCGGTTTCCACTAGAAGTTCCCAAAGCGATACGGCGAACCCCCGGGGGATGAAGAGTTCGTAGCCTGCTTCACTGCGCCGCAAGGTGACACCCACGTGATGAATGCCTGCATTTGCGACTTGGTTGACCCCGAAACGATCAGGGCGCAAATCAAGCGGGAGCAGTCGGTTAAGACACACAGAAGCCTCCGGCCCTGACAACAGAATTCGCGTTCTCGAGTGGGACAGGTCCAGGCAAACGGCTGTTTTGGCATCAAGAGTCGGCATCCCACAGTCCAACAGCCACCATTTAAGCGCTTCTACGCGCAGCGCGGTTCCCTGCTCGGTCGAAACCGCGTGACCGGGACCGGGCGGCTGGTCAGCGCCGATCGCGTGTGCGACGTCTTTTGCCGCAGATTCCAGCATGTCAGGCCACGCCGCAACCTGAACGAGGTTCAGGTCTGTGATTTCCTGTAGCCGAACGCCGGGTTCACCGGGTCGACCATGCATTCCAAGATGGTAAACGGATGCGAGCGGGGATTGTCGTTTAGCCATACATCCGCTCTCCCTTGGGGTCATACATATGCGGTGAGACGATCTCTACGGCGGTATTTCCCTTGCGCACGGGGTCAGCACAAACGACGTCTCGGCCCTGCCAGCCCTCGTGACCGCCTTTGATAAAGCCCAGTCCAATCCAGTGGCCAAGGGCCGGAGAATGGGTCACGGCGGTGATCCACCCTTCACCGTATCCGGCAATGTTGTCCGCAGCGCAGAGAATGGACCCCGCGTTAAAGATTTCCCGGCGGTCTTTCGGGAAAATTCCAACGAGGCGCGGGCGGTCGTCCTTCACCATTTCAGGACGTTTGCGAAGTGCGCTGCCAACATAGGATTTCTTGTCAGACGCCATCCGCCCAAGGCCGGCATCCTCAATAGTGACCCGGCCATCGAGCTCGGCACCGGTCACATGACCTTTTTCAATTCTCAGCGCACCCAATGCCTCCAGACCATACAGGCAGCCATCCATTGGTCGGGCGGCATCCCACAGCCTCTGCATCACGGCGGGGCCAAAATCCGACGGCACGTATACCTCGAAAGCCCGCTCTCCGGAGAAACTGATTCGTGCAATCCGTGCAGGGATCCCTTCACGCATGTTCGTTTCCACCACGCCCATAAAGGGCAGGGCCTCGTCGGAAACCCGCGTTGGCTGTTCGACACAGGCTGTCAGCACTTCTCTCGATAACGGTCCTGCCACGGCGACACCCGCCCATTGCTCTGACACTGAGGTCAGGTGAACTTTCAGGTCGGTCCATCGCGTCTGAAGCAGTTCCTCCAGAAACGCCATCACCTTTGCCGCATGTGCAGTTGTGGTGGTCATAAAGTATTCGTCTTCGGTAAGGCGCCAGGTGGTGCCATCATCCATGACCAAACCGTCATCTCGAAGCATAATGCCGTAACGGGTTTTGCCGATTTGGAGTTTTGCAAAGGGGTTGCTGTAAACCCGGTTCAGCAACTCCGTCGCGTCGGGACCTTGAATTGCGATCTTGCCCAGTGAGGTCACATCACAAAGCCCCACTGTGCGGCGCACGGTTTCCGCTTCCCGGACATAGGCCTCGCTGATGGTTTCCCCGCTGCGCGCGAAAAACCAGGGTCGGTGCCAAAGTCCGGCCATCGTCATGGTGCCGCCTGCGTCCAGATTCCAGTCATGCAGCGGCGTCCGTCGCAGGGGTCTGAAATGCGGGCCCACATTTCGGCCCTTTAACGCGCCAATACTGACCGGTGTGTAAGGGGGGCGGAAGGTGGTCGTACCGACCTGAGGGATTTCCTTTCCCAGTGCGTCGGCCATCAAGGCGATCCCGATGATATTGCCCATCTTGCCTTGATCGGTCGCCATGCCGAGCGTTGTGTATCGCTTGAGGTGTTCGACCGACACGAAACCCTCATGATGGGCCAGTCGAATATCGTCTGTCGTGACGTCGTGTTGAGGGTCTACGAAAGACTTGAGTTTCTGTTTGGCTGGGCGAACTTCATAGAGGGGATCAATCGGGCATTCCCAATTGCCTGGCGTCTGCGCGGCAGTGCGGTATGCGGGGTTCCTTATGAGTTCCAACGCTTCAAGGGCGGCTTTCTCTCCAGACGTACGGCATGCGGCGTCGTCCCACACGCCCGCTGCACTTCCAGCCGCCAGGATCGGCTCTTCAGAAGTAGGGGCCAGAAAGCACGCTAGTTCCGGGTTCCAGACAGGTTTGATACCCCTGTGTGACAGAAGATTGACAACGGGGGACCAACCTCCGGAAACCAGCACCAGATCACAATCTATATTTCTGTCCGCGCGCCAACTGTTCCCCTGTCTGATGGCCGTCGTCAGGTCTGAGACGGCTTTGCCGCCGAGCGCCTTCATTGGGGCTGCACCGGACTTTATTACGACGCCTGCGGTATCGCAGTGTGACCGCCATGAGAAGGGGATTTCGCGCCGGGAGTCAAGCATCGTGACGCTCGCTCCAGAGCCTGCGAGATCAGACGCTGTGGTGTATGCAGAGTCGTTGTTGGTGGCGATGACGATTTTTTCGCCGGCCTGGATCGCAAAGCGATTGAGGTAGGTGCGTCCGGCGTTAGCGGTCATTACTCCAGGCCGATCGTTGTCGCCAAAAGCAATGTGCCGCTCCAGCGCTCCGGCGGCGATCACGGTGGCGTGGGCACGCACCGTCCAGAATCGTTGACGCGGCAGCCAAGACGTCGGATCAGCCAAGTGGTCCGTGACCCGTTCCAGAAGTCCAGCAACGCCGTTGTCGTAAAGACCAAATGCGGTTGTAGAGGTCATTAGCCGCACGCCACAAGCTGTTAGCGCGGAAAGTTCTTCTTGCAAAGAGCTGGTGTTGTCTGGTTGACTTAGAGTATCGCCTCCCATTATGGCGTCCTGTTCAACCAGGATCACATCACAGCCGGCTTTTGCGGCACAGTGCGCCGCAGCACGCCCTGCAGGGCCGCTGCCGACCACGAGCAGATCGCAATAGCCATGGGCGTGTTCATAGCGATCGGGATCCGGCTCACGGGAGGCTGTACCCATCCCCGCCGCTTTTCGGATGATCTTTTCATACCGCATCCACATCCCTGTGCCGCGTCCCCATTCAAATGGCGGAAGGCCCATGAAAGTCTTGTAATAAAAACCTGCGGCAAAGAATCGGCCAAAAAGACTGTTTATGGCGCCAAAATCAAGACGGACACTCGGCCAAGCGTTCTGGCCCCGAGCAATAAGCCCTTCGTAGAGAGGTTGAGTAGTGGCTCTAACGTTGGCGTCCTGTTTCGCACCCTTACCGACCGTGACCAGGGCTCCGGATTCCTCCACGCCGGCTGACATGATCCCTCGGGGCCGGTGGTATTTGAAGCTCCGACCCAGAATTTGTTCGTCATTAGCCATGAGAGCCGAGGCGAGCGTATCACCGGCGTAACCGCTCATAGGGGTCCCGTCCCAACGGAAGGTCAGGGGACGGGTACGATCGATATGACCGCCTTTCGGGAGGCGCTGTGCTGTCATGATGTACTCACGCCGTCTTGTTCCGCGTTCAGAGCCCGCGCGATGCCATCATGAGCGGGCCGTACTGAGTGGATAGCGTGGGTACGCGTATCCCGTTCGACCACAATCCACATCCTGCACCCCTGAATATGCTGCCAGGTCTCGAACTGCACACCATCGATATTCTCCCGCTGGAACACCGCTTCGACCCATTCGGATTCTGATGCGTCCAGGGCGGGATACTCGACGGACGCATCTCCACCGTAACTGAACTCACTGTGGTCTCGAACACCGCAAAAGGGACAGGAGATTCTTAGCATAGCGGACTATCCGTGCAGTTTCGGGTCAGGGCCGGCGCCGCGCTCATCGATGTTGATGCCGCGGGCAAATCGATCCAGGGTGTGATCTGCAATAACCGGGTCGGGCCGATTGTTCGCAATAAGATCCGCGAAATACCATCCGGACGCTGGGCTTGCCTTGAACCCGCCGTAGTTCCAGCCGGCGTTGAGGTAGAGGTTGTCGAGCGGGGTCTTGCAGATAAACGGAGAGCCATCCATCGACATGTCCATGACGCCGGACCAATGGCGCAGCAGCCGGACACGACCAAGGCAGGGCAGGATCGAAGTGGCGCACTCAGCCACATCCTGGACAATCGGAAGGTTGCCGCGCTGAGCGTATGACTTATACCAGTCGATATCGCCACCGAACACCATCCCGCCTTTATCTGATTGCGAGATATAAAAATGCGCGCCGCCCACTCCAAACACCACCACATGATCCAGCAGTGGTTTCAGCGGCTCGGATACGAAGGCCTGCAGCTTGTGGGATTCAATGGGGAGCTTGCCAAGTTCCGCCATGCGCCAGAGTCTTGAGGTGTTTCCCGCGACTGCGAAGCCGACCTTTTTCGCCCGAATCACTCCTCGGCTCGTTTGCAGGCCCGTGACTGTGCTTCCGTTGCGCTCGACGCCTGTGACTTCACAGTTCTGAAGAATGTCGACCCCCTGCTGGTCTGCCCCTCGAGCGTAGCCCCACGCGACGGCGTCATGTCGGGCGGTGCCGGCACGCGGCTGCGCCATCGCTCCGATGATCGGGAAGCGGGCATCGGCTGAATAATTGAGGTGGGGAATATTGCGTTTTAGGGTCTCAAGATCCCAGAGTTCGCCGTCAGAACCCGTCAGGCGCATCGTGTTGTATCGGCGTGCTGCGCCGTCGCGTGCAGCGGGGGAGTGCAGCAAGGTGACGTGAGCGCGTTGGCTGAACATGACGTTGTAATTCAGATCGTGACTGAGGTTCTCCCAAAGCTTTAGAGAATGTTCGTAAAATTCCCGGTTCCCAGGAAGCATGTAGTTGGATCTAACGATCGTGGTGTTCCTGCCCCCATTGCCCCCACCGAGCCAGCTCTTTTCGACCACGGCGATATTTTTGATGTCGTGATTCTTGGCAAGATAATAAGCGGTAGCCAGTCCGTGCAGTCCGGCACCAACTATGACTACGTCGTATTCTTTTTTTGGCTCTGGGTCACGCCAGGCGCGATCCCAGCCTTTCTGACCCGTGAGACCGTTGACGAAGACTTTCCAGGCGGAATAGGGTTTCATGGCTTTATTATGGTGATTAGGAATAAGTTGCAGGCCATTGCCCCACGCCCGCAAAATCCAGTCTACGCTGGCCCACACTCGCTCTGAAGCAATCGACGCTCCGTCGCTCCGGACAAGGACTTACTCGGCGCACTGAGAGTAGCATCCAGGCATCTAATCGGTGGATCGGTCCGAGATGGTAGTAGTGTGATCCTGAATGGTACAGGGCCAATTTAAAACCGAAATTTATGCAAAGTCTATAACTGAACGCGCCACAAATGATGCTCGGTACGCCCAATCACAAATCTACTCCACCGGCCATGTTGGCCTGGGCCGTGTGGTCTTTGGGCGCAGGTCTATTTCTTCTGGGGTTTTTCCATCGGGTGGCGCCGGCTGTGCTCCATCGGGAACTCAGTCTGGACTTCGGGTTGAGCGCCGCCTCGCTGGGGAGCTTGTCAGCGTTGTACTTCTACTCGTATGTCGCGATGCAGATTCCAACGGGACTCCTCGCTGATCGATACGGGCCCCGCCGTTTGCTGACGGCAGGTCTTGTACTCAGCACTCTCGGTGCGGTGATATTTGCCTTGGCGCCGTCCCTGTTCTGGGCGGGTGTTGGACGACTGTTGATCGGTGCCTTTGTCGCTGTAGGGTTTGTCTGTACGCTGAAACTTGCCACACATTGGTTGGCGCCTGAGCGTTTCGCACTGGCCGCTGGGTTGCTGCTCGTCGCTGGAATGATGGGCGCTGTGTTCGCGGGTGTGCCGCTGCATCTGGCAAGTGAGGCTTTCGGCTGGCGCATCGTCACTCTTGCGGCAGGAATTGTTGGTCTGGTTTTGGCTTGCGCAGTCTGGATCATCGTGCGGGATGATCCGACTGACCGCGGATATTCGGGTTATGTGAGCACGTCCCTTGCAAAGGTGTCGGGGGAAACTGAGTGGCAAAAATTGAAACGCGTTTTTTCTTATCGGAACTCTGCGTTACTTGCACTGGCGCCCGGAGGGATTGTCGGTTCGGTGCTCGCTTTCTCCGGGCTTTGGGGGATACCGTTTTTGACCCATGTTTACGGCATGTCCTCAGCGATCGCGGCGACCGTCTGCTCGGGGATTATGCTGGCCTGGGCGTTTAGCGGGCCGGTTTTCGGTTTACTTTCGGAGAAGATCGGATTACGCCGACTACCCTATCTGGTTGGGACCTGTCTTGCGGCGGGGTGTTGGTCGGCTGTGATTTTGATACCTGATCTGCCGCAAAGTTTTCTAGTGGCGTTGTTGCTTGGTGCAGGTTTTTGTTCCGGCGGAATGATCCTTGGATTCACTCAAGCCAAAGAGTCTGTGCCAATGGCGCTGGCCGGAACGGTGTCGGGTGTCGTCAACATGGGGGTCATGTGCGGTCCCATGCTGCTGCAGCCGTTGATTGGCTGGTTGCTGGATCGATTGTGGAGCGGTAATGTGGGCGCGGAAGGAATCAGAGTTTATAGTTTTGGCAGTTATCGTCTTGGGTTTTTGCTCATGTTGGCCTGGTTGGCGATTGCCATTGTCAGCATTGCGCTAACTCGGGAAACTCACGCCCGCCAACACCCGGACCCAAAATGAGCTGCCTAACCCTTTCAGATCCAACGATATGAACGATCTTACAACGGAACTAGAGCCGTTTCTCGCTTCACACCCAAAGACGGAATTCATCGATGTGTTGCTACCGGATCTTTGTAACGTTATGCGTGGAAAACGAGTGAGCCGAAAGCATTTTGGCAAGCTCTATGAAGAAGGCATCCTGTTGCCCAGCTCTACGTTCCTTCTTGATGTAAACGGCGTCGGGACGAATGCCGGGGGACGAGGATTCTCAGACGGTGATCCTGATGTGACTGTGCTTCC
Organism: Proteobacteria bacterium UBA7447; assembly: GCA_002477475.1. GTDB lineage: Bacteria > Pseudomonadota > Gammaproteobacteria > Arenicellales > UBA868 > UBA868. The sequence goes on along the minus strand of DLPX01000046.1, from coordinate 28,932 downwards.
GGTTCCCGGATCCCTTGCGCCCGTTCCCTGGGCGGGATCCGGTACGGCACAAGTGTTGGGGCTCCTTTACGAGTTAGACGGAAGCCCCTGTGCTGTAGATCCAAGACACGTGCTTCGCAACGTGGTCTCAAGGCTTGCGAGCGACGGCCTTCATCCGGTTGTCGCCCTGGAGTTGGAGTTTTATCTGCTCGACGCTGAGAGAGCGGATTCCGGCGAAGTGCATCCGCCGATACTTCCTGAGACGGGCAGGCTTGCCGAGCGCACACAGGTTTATAGCCTTGCAGACCTTGATGGCGTGAGCGGTTTTCTTGCGGAGATGGAGTCAGTCTGCGCTGCGCAGAGTGTGCCGTTAGGAGGAGCCAGTTCCGAATATGCCGCGGGGCAGTTTGAGATCAACCTGGAGCATGTCGATGATCCCGTGCTGGCCGCAGATCACGCTATTTTGTTACAGCGGGCGGTCAGGGGGATTGCCCGTAAACATGGTGTGGCAGCTACCTTTATGGCCAAGCCTTATCCGGACAGTGCCGGTAATGGCCTGCATGCGCACGTCAGCATTCTCGACGATGCGGGCCGAAATGTATTTGATGATGGGTCTGATCAGGGGAGTGGTTTACTGCGGCAGGCGATTGCCGGTTTACTCGCGTTGCTGCCGGAGTCGATGGGAATTTTCGCGCCTAATGTGAACTCATTTCGGCGATTCGGACCCAATCTTTATGTGCCGACCGGCAGGACCTGGGGGTACAACAATCGCTCAGTATCAGTTCGGGTGCCGGCGGGAGACATGAAGGCTCGCCGGCTGGAGCATAGGATGGCTGGCGCAGATGCCAATCCCTACCTGATCCTGGCGGCGATTCTTTCAGGGGTTCATCATGGCCTCACGCAACAATTGGATCCGCCTGAACCACGAACCGACAACGCCGGAGGGGAACTGGATCCCGCCGTCCCGTTTACCTGGCAAGGGGCGCTGGATCAGCTGGGGAGCGGGTCGATTCTAAGAGACTATCTGGGCGCTTCCTATCTGGACCTTTACCGGGAGTGCAAGCAGTTTGAGCTTGATGCGTTTCATAAGGAATTTACGCCGCTCGAATTCCGTTGGTATCTCTCTCCCGAGTAAAGAGTGCTTTTGCTTAGTTCAGTGCTATCAGGAGAATGATGCTGGTGCCGGTAAACATGGCGAGTGTGTATCGCAGGTTCCAAGTAAAGCACTGACCCATTGTTACCCCATAGCGACTTTGCATGGCCAGATTAAGACCGGATATTGGGCCTCCAGTCGCCCCAACTGACCAGCTGACGAGGAAGATCAGCGCGAGTATCGCCGGTTCGGGGTCAAGCGGTGCGATGATGGCGGATGCTGCAACGATGCTGACGATGGCATGCACGCCCACGACAGCCAGGAATAGCAGGATAGCAAGCAGGCTGATCGCAATGCCGGGCGTAAATCCGACCACGTTCAACGCAGGTTGCGTTACGGCGACGAAGGCTGAAATTCCGGTAGCCATAATCCCGGTACTGAAAAACAGTATCAACTCGCCGTACATATCAGGCAATCGACGATAGCTGAAGTTACGTACCGTCGCGATCGCTAGTGACAAAGATTCTCGAGCCGCTATGACCGTCGCGGTGACCAGTACGGAGAGTGCCGAGACCAGCACTAACACGGATACTTCAGGGAATAGGGAATTCGCGCCCAGCACACAGACCACCATCAGAGAGGGAACCCACAAGGCTCGGAAGTTAACTGGGTAGCCTTCGAATGTGCCGAGCCCGCCAGCGCTTCTAAACCGGTGTTCAGCCCAAGTAAATATTAGCCCGAAAGCGCAAAGCGGGATAGACAGCAACCATAGATCCGGCAGACGCGTGCCTGGCGCGTATAACAGACAGGTTCCCATCGCCGCAAAAAAGGGCGACCACAGTGCCGCCAGAGAAAATCCGCGCTGCAGGCTCGTGGCCGCTGTGCGGCCAAGTTTCTGATCCTTGGACAGGGAATCTGCAAAAATGATCAGCGCCGACAGATTGATGACAGAGGAGAAAAAATGAAGTCCTGAAATGGTCTGCAAAAACGCTGCCTCTCCTGTCTTCGGCGCTCTTCCTGAGGCCGCGCGGGTGTCGGTAATGAGGCGCAGAAAGCTCACCGCACAGAGCAAACTGATCAGGAGGTGATTTTGGGTCAGCATTTGTTGGATGGGAATTTCGCCGTGACCGCTGGCCCGGGCGAAAGCAAGGCACATCACTCCGATCGCGATAAAAATAACGCATTGAATCCGCTGTGCCCGCTGACTGCGAGGCCATAACAACACTAGAGCTGCAAGAGCGCACAAGCCGGACATCCAGAGAAAGTCTGTCAGGCCGAAGCCTGATAAAATGGACGCGAAAATCATTAAAAGAAGCAGGACTCCGGCGAACCGCTGTTGCGGGCTATCTCGATCAATGCTCTTCAAGAGGAAAACTCAGTACGGTCGCTGTGGAATTGACATCGCTTGCTGTGGGTAGCGCAAGCCGGTAACGCCATGGCTATTGTAGATCGCTTTGTTGGACGCTTTCTGATTCCTGCCGAACCCTCTTCAGTGTGGAGTTGACTTGTTGGGTAACAAAGGTACTTTGGGCGAAAATAGCGAATACGTTGATTAGCTTTAGCCGACTGGCCGCCTTATGCCGCAACTGAATGATGGCGCGATTATTGAGCGCGTAGAGACCTTCAGCCGAGAATATCTGGCTTTCGTCCGGACAACCTGCCGCGACGGTAGTATGGGATGGGGACAGGTCTCCCCTTATAACGCTGATATTACAACGCAGGTATTGCATCGCCAGGTGGCGCCCTGGTCTCTGGGGAAATCGGCTGATGACATCGGTGAGTTGGTAAGAGAGATTCCTGAACGTGAACATAAGTTCCCCGGGTCTTATCTCAGACGGGCATTAGCCGGGCTCGAAACCGCGCTTTGGGATCGGAAGGGCCGGGCTTGCGAAAAGAGTGTGTGCGAACTCTTGGGTGGTTCACCGGGCAGTCTTCGGGCGTACGGCTCCAGCATGCGTCGTGACATCACACCTGAAGCGGAGGCTGAACGATTAGGTCAGTTGCGGGATGAGTGGGGGTTTGACGCATTCAAGTTTCGCGTCGGGGCCGAATGTGGGCACGACATCGATGAATGGCCAGGGCGAACAGAAGCCATTGTGCCGGCTGTGAGACGTCAACTCGGAGATGACGTCTCGCTTCTGGTTGATGCCAATAGCGGTTTTTCGCCAGAAAGGGCGATTGCGGTGGGCCATTTGCTGGAAGAGTGGGGTGTTGAGCACTTTGAAGAACCTTGTCCGTACTGGGAACTTGAACAAACGCGCGAGGTTACTGAGGCCCTCTCTGTGGATGTCACGGGCGGTGAGCAGGATTGTGATCTTTCAACATGGCGGCGGATGATTGAGATGCGGGCGGTGGATATTGTGCAGCCGGACGTCTGCTACGTGGGGGGAATGCTTCGCGCTATGCAGGTGGCTGAGATGGCGGCCGAGAAAGGCCTGCCGTGTACCCCGCATTGCGCGAACCTCTCTTTGGTTACGCTGTTCACCATGCATCTTTTGCGCGCGATTCCCAATGCGGGCAAATATCTTGAATTCTCAATTGAGGGCTTGGATTACTATCCGTGGCAGGATGGCCTTTTTGTCGAGTCACCATTCAATGTAAGTGATGGACAGGTCAATGTGAGCGATAACCCCGGCTGGGGAATCGAGATTGCTTCGAAGTGGCTTGACGGAGCAGACTATCAGGTCAGCAATCTTGCTGACCGTTCTTGAATCAGGAACCGACTTATGAATAGCGACTCCAGTCGCCTGTTTTCTCAGGACTACCGCGAACAACCGTTTTGGTGGGAGCGAACACCAAGACCCGTGGGTGCGCCCGCGCCCCTGCCAACATCGGTTGATGTGCTGGTCGTTGGATCAGGATACACGGGGTTGTGTGCGGCCCTTCAGACAGTCCGTGGTGGTCGAGCGACACTAGTGATTGATTCAGCCGAGCCGGGCTGGGGTTGCAGTTCCAGAAATGGGGGGCAGGTGTCGACGGGCATCAAGCCCGATTACGCCTCCCTTGAAAAAGAGTTCGGGCGTGAAACCGCTCTTGAAGTGCATCGCGAAGGACAGCGGGCTCTGTCGTGGATCGGCGATTTCATACAGCATGAGGCGATCGATTGCGACTACCGTGTTTCTGGCAGGTTTTTTGGCGCACACACCGCACGCCACTACGACAAGCTCGCCCAGAAATTGGCATCACAGCCCCCCGGGCTCGAGATGGAGGCGTTTTTGGTGCCGCGTTCGGAGCAGTCGGTTGAGATCGACACCAAGTTTTATCACGGCGGACTGGTTCAGAGTCAGCATGCCTCTTTGGATCCTGCGGCCTATCATCAGGGAATTCTTAACTGTGCTCTCGAAAGCGGCGCGAGCGTCGTCGGTCATACCCGGGCCACGCGTATCGAGCGAAGTCGCGATGGTGCTGGGTTCGTCGTTGATACTGATCGCGGCCGTGTTCGAGCAGGAGAGGTGGTCGTCGCGACGAGTGGATACACCAGTCGGCTCACGCCTTGGCAGCAACGTCGCGTCTTCCCGATTGGCACTTACATGATCGCTACAGAGGATCTCGGCGAAGCGGCGGCGCGTTCGTTGATTCCGGGCGACCGGATGATTGTCGACACGCGAAGGATGGTCGTGTACTACCGTTTGTCACCCGATGGTCGGCGATTACTCTTTGGGGGCCGTGTATCGCTGAGCGAAACCAATCCGCGTGTCAGTGCCCCACGCCTTCACGACCACGTCACGACTATTTTTCCGCAGTTGTGCGACGCAAAAGTCAGCCATGCATGGATGGGGTTTGTTGGATGGACGTTTCAGCACATGCCCCATTTGGGCTGTCATGACGGAATCTGGTACTCAATGGGGTACTGCGGATCAGGCGTTGCCCTCGCGAGCTATTTCGGCACCCGACTGGGCCAACAAGTGCTGGGACTCGATGAGGGTCGAAGTGCTCTTTCTGATTTGCCTTTTCGAACTCGACCGCTGTATTACGGGAAACCCTGGTTCCTTTCCGCCTCGGTCGGGTGGTATGGATTTCTCGATCGGATCGGAATTTAGGGGCGAGGACACCGATCAATTCATCAGGAGGCCAGCAATACTTCCAGTACAAAGCGGGTTCCGAAATATCCCACCCCGAGCAGAAAGAATCCGGCTCCCGTCCAAAGCACAGCGGTTCTTCCGCGCCAACCCAGAACCAATCTACCAAGTATCAGTGCTGCGAGGCTGATCCAGGCTAAAAGAGATAGGACGGTATGGTGATTAAACAAAAACGCCTGTCCGAACATCTCCCCTGAAGATAATGCGCCGCTCAACAGGGTGACTGTAAGCAGACCAAAGCCTAGATAGACCAACTGGAAAAGGATCTTTTCCATGGTCAGGATCGGAGGGAAGGACCGAAAGAGCCCCACGCTGCGTTTTTGTTTGAGGTCTCGATCGTAAAAGTGCAGAAGGATTGCCTGGGCGAGTGCGAGGCTCAGCAATGCGTATGCCAGGCCCGCGCCAACGATGTGCAGAAGACCACTTACCCCGTCAAGGTTAGAAGCGTAGATCGGCCCCGGCAGCAGCCAACCCAATCCGACACCTACCAAAGCGGATGGATAAATCAGAACTCCCATGCCCTGCACTGGCTGAAACAATCGTATGGCTAGAAACAAAAGCGCGATGATCAGGGTAATTAGGGAGAGGGTGCTGCCGAGTGCCAGATTGGCTTGGGTTGTAAACACCAGCGTCGGCGCCAGCAAAAGGCCGTGAGCCATCGCGGCAAGATAAGCCAGCAGCACGTCGAATCTTTTGCGGTGCACTCTTGTCGGATCGGCAGTGAGGGACCTTAGCAGAGTCGCCCAGGCGCCAGCATACAAAAACATGGCCGTCAGACTGAAAACTGGGATCATAGTCAGGTATCGTGGGGTATAAGGGTCAGGTGACGCCAAGCGTAAGAGATGACCAGCGTGTAAAATCATTCCGTCGCTTTTTCAGGAAGTGATTTTAGCCTAATCGCGGCGGTCCTCAGGTATCGGCAGGCTTCAACCGCAAGTCCATCACAGTTTACTCAGGGAGAAAAATGTTTACCCAGTTAGGAGATCGGCTACAAGCCACTTTTAAGGAGTTAACCGGTCGTGGCCGCCTTAGCGAGGAAAACATAAAAGAGGCACTGCGCGAAGTGCGTATTGCACTGCTGGAAGCTGATGTGGCGCTGCCGGTAGTGCGGAACTTCCTTGATCGCGTTCGTGAAAAAGCAGTAGGACAGGCCGTGCTGGGGAGTCTCAGTCCGGGTCAGGCGGTCATCAAAGTGGTTAATGATGAACTGGTCGCCCTGATGGGCGCTGAGACTGAGGGATTGAATCTTTCGGTAACCCCGCCGGCAGTCATCCTACTTTCGGGATTACAAGGTGCGGGAAAAACCACCACCGCTGCCAAACTCGCCCGTTTCTTGAAACAACGCGAGAAGAAGCAGGTACTGCTGTGCAGTGTTGACGTGTACCGGCCCGCAGCCATTGAGCAACTCTCTCAGTTGGCACAACAAAACGGCGTAGGTTTTGTTTCAGACGGGACAGACCCTGTCAGCATCGCGCAACATGCATTGTCACAGGCTCGGGTACGGTCCGACGATGTGGTCATCGTGGACACAGCAGGTCGTCTTCATGTCGATGGAGAAATGATGACTGAGCTCAAAGCCGTGCACGAGGCAGTTGACCCGGCTGAGACGCTGTTTGTGGTGGACAGCATGACAGGCCAGGATGCTGTTAAGAGCGCGGGCGCATTTAACGAGGCGCTTGAATTGACCGGCGTGATCCTGACGAAGACCGACGGTGACGCCAGAGGCGGGGCTGCGCTTTCAGTGCGAGAGGTCACCGGTAAACCGATTAAGTTCCTCGGGGTTGGTGAAGACGCCTCAGCGCTCGAGGTGTTTCATGCGGATCGGGTCGTGTCTCGAATTCTTGGGATGGGCGACGTGGTGGGTCTGGTTGAGGAGGTGCAGCGCAGCGTCGATCAAGAGAAGGCGCGAAAGATTTCCCAAAAGCTCAAAAAAGGAAAAGGTTTCGATCTGGAGGACTTCAGGGACCAGCTCCAGGAAGTGGAGAAAATGGGTGGGCTAGGTGGCTTGATGGAAAAAATCCCCGGTATGGCATCCTTGCCTCAGGCGGCACGGGCACAGATGGGGGGCGGCGAAACGGCGCGACTTATTGCGATTGTTAATTCAATGACCCCAGGAGAGCGGGCATTTCCGGCGGTCATCAAGGGGTCTCGAAAGCGGCGGATTGCCGCGGGGTCCGGTACCCAGGTACAGGAAGTTAATCGACTGCTTAAGCAATTTGCCCAGATGCAGAAAATGATGAAAAAAATGAAAGGCAAAGGGGGAATGTCAAAGTTGATGGCGCAGATGAAGGGAGGTGGATTTCCTGGCGGCGGCCCCCCCATGCTTCAATAAAACCCCTTTGAGGCATTGAAGACCCAATTTGTATGCTAAAATTGACTGGTTTGACGAATTTTTAGAGGATTGTACAGATGGTAACCATTCGGCTTGCCCGAGGCGGCTCGAAAAAGCGGCCCTTTTATTCCATTGTCGTCTCCGACCGGCGGCGGCAGCCGCGAGGCAGGTTTATCGAGCGAATCGGGTTTTTTAATCCGATGGCGGCTAAGGGGGAAGAATCCCTGAGGCTGGATCGAGACCGTGCAGAGTACTGGATCAACCAGGGTGCACAGCCTTCAGAGCGGGTCGCGTCTTTCCTCAAACAGTAGAGTCCCCGGCTCCTTTTCGTCTAATCAGGGGCCAAAGACAGTCGGACCCCCCTCACTTGTAGATGGCATGCCGCCAGGATGTCATGTCTGATATGAAAATCTGTCCGGTGGTTCTGGGCCAGATAAATGGGGTTTTTGGAGTTAAGGGCTGGGTCAAGGTATTTGACTATTCCCGCGAGCGGGGTGGCATTCTCGACCATCCGCGTTGGCTGGTAGGTCGAGCGGGCAGTTGGAAAGAGGTAGCGCTGATAGCGGGGCAGCGTCACGGAAAGGGCGTGATCGCACAACTGGAACAGTGTGGCGACCGCCACCAGGCGCTTTCGTTGGTTGGGCTAGAGATAGCTGTAAAACCTGAGTGGCTGGGTCCACCGGACGATGGAGAGTTTTATTGGTTTCAACTTGAGGGTTTGACTGTTCTCAATCTTGAGGGCGAGCGTTTGGGTACCGTCGATCATATGCTGGAAACCGGTGCAAACGACGTCATGGTGGTGAAATCCGAAAGAGATCGCCTGATCCCATATGTGCCGGAAAGGATTCATGACGTGGATCTCGAAAAGGGCCGGATCATCGTTGACTGGGATGCAGCGTTCTGACCGAGGCAGGCTTATAGATTGTTGCGAGCTCGTGAGAATTTTGAGGAGTAGACGAGCAGAGGAATAAGTAGAGGAATAGACGGAAATAGGCGGACTGGTCCAAAAGCGCGGTGGATACTGGTGACGGCTGGTAGATGAGTTATGCGAATAGACATCGTCACCATTTTTCCCGATCTGGTTTCGGCCGTTGGGGAGTTCGGGGTTGCCAGAATTGCACGGGAGCGTTCGATTCTGAAACTTCATCTCTGGAATCCGCGGGATTACTGCGAGGATAGTTATCGCCGCGTAGATGATCGACCCTACGGGGGAGGTCCGGGGATGGTGATGCAGGCACCGCCGCTCGCTGCGGCAATCCGCGAAGCCCGGCAGGCCTCTGGGGGCAGGGTCATCGGCCTGAGTCCACAAGGGTCGCCGCTGAGTCAGGCAACTGTAGAGCGGCTCGCGGGAGAGCCAGCCCTGGTGCTCTTAGCGGGAAGGTACGAGGGGATTGATCAGCGGCTCCTCGACTCGGAAGTCGATGAGGAAGTATCGATAGGAGATTATGTTGTGGCGGGTGGAGAGTTGCCTGCAATGGTTTTGATAGAAGCGTTGGTGAGGCATTTACCGGGTGTTTTGGGGAATGAGGAATCGGCCCAGGAGGATTCATTCGGGTCCGGCTTGCTGGATTGGCCACACTACACTCGGCCAGAAGAATTTGAAGGGCACAAGGTGCCGAAAACGCTATTAGGTGGAAATCATGAGGCGATCCGTCTCTGGCGGCTGAAGCAGGCTCTGGGCCAGACCTGGCTTCGTAGGCCAGACTTACTGAAAAAAAGGGAGCTTAGTGAAGAAGAAAGTCTTCTTCTTGAGGAATTTAAGGCACAATTAGAGTTAAAAGGACAGGAGAGTTCGTGATGACTAACATTATCGAGCAGCTCGAAAACGAGCAGATCAAAACCAATATTCCAGATTTTGGGCCGGGAGACACAGTTCGTGTGCAGGTCAAGGTAAAAGAGGGTTCGCGGGAGCGGCTTCAGGCTTTTGAGGGGGTTGTCATTGCCCGCAAGAATCGGGGTCTGAACTCTTCCTTCACTGTCAGAAAAATTTCCTATGGGGAGGGGGTTGAGCGAGTCTTTCAGACCCATAGTCCTCTGGTCTCTGATATAGAAGTTCGTCGTCGTGGCGCTGTTCGCCGCGCCAAGCTTTACTACCTTCGCGGCCGAACCGGAAAATCTGCTCGAATTCGAGAGAAGATTTCCTGATTCGATTGTGGGGTTTGCATTTACGCCTGTACACGCGGGCCGAATGCAGTCCCTGATCCTGGGGGTATATCCCTGAATCTCCGGTGACTATCTGTCAGCGCACTGAATCGGCCGGGCCGGGTTTGTCCCGAACACTTCCGGCAGGTGCCGGGGCGGCTCTTTGTAATCTTCTTCGACGAGCCCCATGTTTCGTGGCGGCGGCAGCGCTCCTGTTCGCTTTTCCACTGACCGCTGCCGATCCTCAGTCGGTCCCGATTTCAGATGCTGTGTCCATACCTGCCTCTTTTGAGCCAGACACTCATTCGACGCCTTCGTTAAATCTCAACTTCGACACCTTCCTTAAGAGGGCAGACGCCCTAAAGCCTTTGACAGGGATTAATTTGGAAGAATCCCGTCGGGCAGAACCTGAGTTTCTATTGAGACTCGATGAGCAGACGCTTTTTGAATTGCAGCGTCAGAAGCTCGATGAACTGGGACTTTATCTTTTGGCAGATCCTCTGCTCGCTCCCGAATCAGATCTAAGGGAACGCCAGCGCAGACGTTGGCACCTGCTGGAACGCCAGGCTCAGCTGGACCAACTGCAGAACGAGATCGCGGGCGCCTTCGAGAAAGCGCGAGGGGCGCTTCGCGTCGAACTTGGGCTTCGGCTGGGGGACATCTTGCTTCGCGCCAACAAACCTCATGAAGCGCGAAAGGTATTTGAAACCCTGGCCGAGGAAGTAGCTGAGGATACGGGTATTCACCAGCAGATACTGGAAAGAATCGTGCGCGCTGACTTTCAGGAAGGTCGCTATCCAGAGGCGTTGCGGGCCGCCCGCGATGTAGATATTCAATATTCTCCAGATCAGCCCTCCTGGCGAAAACTGCTCGGCCTGGTTTTGTTGGCCTCAGGTGAGTCTGCAGAGGCCGCCACCGTGCTGAGTGAATTGTTCTCTGTTGAGGCAAGGTTGTGGGGGGTGTATGCCCGGTGGACGGATGAAACGCTTTCTTCGGGGACGGCCTTGATCGAAATCGGCAAAATCAAGATTCCCGCCGACGACAGGCGCGTCGCGGCCCTGCGGTCGGCCATGATTGTGAAGCTCGCCAATGCTCTCGAATTTGCGGATACCCGGGTACTCGCTCTCGAGGCGCTGGTTCAAAGTGCGGTTGACCTCCCGCCACTGGTTCAGGTTGATGCGCCGGGCCGGCTCATCGAAACCTACTCAGCGCTCGCTGAGCCCCTGATTGGCGAAGCAGAGTTATTGCTGGATAACCCCCAGGGGATTACGGGGTACTTGAACCGGCCCGATTACCGAAGTGATGTCAGGCGCCGTGCCGTTGCTGTGAGTCTGTTGCGTCTGGCGCGTGACCGCACATCGTCAGATGCCATAACACTTTGGCTGATTGAGCACCTCATTGAGCAGGGCCTGAATCGGTTGATCACATTCTTCTTTATCGACGGCGCCCTGGGTGTTGATCTGAAGCAACTTCACCCCGAGGCAATCATGCTCCTCGTGGACGAAACACTGCGAGTGAATGACTTACCCTTGGCGGCACGTTTGCAGTCGCTGATGGACGGACCCCCAGCCGGAGTTGATGACGGTGCGTGGACGGTGCGTACGGCCCGGATATTGATTCTGGGGGGAGAAGCCGTTCGGGGGGCGCACCAACTTGGAGAGTGGTTGGCTGGCATTCAGCAGATCACTCCCGACAGTTTGGACCGGGTAATGCAAATCATGTTTGATCTGCAGTTTATCGGTGAGCACCGCCTGGCTCTGGAACTCTTTGAAGTCGCTGCACCGCTGGCACAAACAGAGGGGCACCGCCGGGAATTGTTTTTCTGGTCGGCACAGTCTTTTTATGAAATCGGTGACTTCGCGCTCTCGGCGGCCTATTATCTGGAGTCGGCCCGACTCGCGGGGAAGCGCAACCCTTTCTGGGAAAAAAGTGCGTTGTATCAGGCCGCTCAGGCACTCGAGTCAGCCTTGTTCTATGATGATGCAGCCAGGGTCTACAACAGGCTCTTGGGAAGTTCCCCAGACCCCAAGATGCAGGCAAAACTACGATATCGTCTGGCCCAGATTGAGCACATCCGAAAGCGCGACCTCTCGCCGTGAAAACCAAAAATCAGACAGCCTCCCTGTTGTCGGAGCAGTTTCTGGACGCAGTTTGGCTGGAGTCAGGACTGAGTGAAAACACGCTGAATGCCTACCGGACCGACCTGGCGGCGTTTGAAGGGTGGTTAGGTAAAAAGAAACTGGCTCTCGATGCAGTGACCAGGGCGGAATTGCTCGGCTATCTGGCGGCGAATGTCCGCCAGGGGCTGAGCCCCAGATCATCCGCTCGGCGGCTTTCTACCCTGCGCCGGTTCTATCGTTATCTTCTTCGTGAAGCGTTGATTGGGGAGGACCCGACGGCGGATGTTCGCTCACCGAGCCTGGGTCGACCCCTGCCGAAATCCATCACTGAAGCCAGTGTAGAAAAACTTCTGACTGCACCTCCTGAGACGACCCTCGGCGTGCGCGACCGGGCAATGCTTGAGACCATGTATGCGAGCGGTCTTAGGGTGTCAGAACTGGTGGCGCTTGCGCTGAACGAATTGGATCTCACCACGGGATTGGTCCGGGTCACCGGCAAAGGCGGCAAAGAACGAATTGTGCCCCTTGGCGACGAGGCGACGAGCCGACTTGGAGATTATCTCAAGGGCGCTCGGCCTTCGTTGCTTGGCGAGCAGAAAAGCGGTGCGGTATTTCTGACACGGCGAGGTCAGCCGATGACGCGACAGGCGTTTTGGCAACTGATTAAGCGATATAGCGCAGCTGCAGGAATCGATTCGTCCCTCTCCCCGCATTCGCTTCGTCATGCGTTTGCAACCCATCTCTTGAACCACGGGGCCGATCTTCGCAGCGTGCAAATGCTGCTGGGTCATGCTGATCTCTCGACCACGCAGATCTATACTCATGTTGCCAAGGCGAGACTGCAGACGCTGCACGCCAGTCATCACCCGAGAGGGTAGTCAGATCTCAAATTCAGTTAAGGGCCTGCGCAAGTTCCCTTCGGCATCTTTTCACCCGATCATCTTGCGGGTCGAGAGTTTGAAATACCTGTAGCAGGGTCGCCTGCGCCTTTTGGGCGAATTCGCCACCCCGATCGAGCCGGATGATATCCAAAAACTGAGTCATTGCAGATTCAAGCTGATCCGGGTCCTGTAATGCGCTTTGGGCTAGTGTGATTCTGGCCTCAATGTCGTTTGGTGCCTGTTCGACGCGACGCTTGAGGCTTTCGATATCAGTAGCCGAATCTACGCTTAGGGCAAGTTCGATCCGCGCACGAATCTGTTTGGTTTGGGGATCCTGAGCGGCGGCCAGGGGAATGCTCCGAAGCAGTTCCGCGGCCCCTGCAGCCTCTTCGGCCTCGAGCAGGTAGGAGGCGAGTGCGAGACGGAGCTTGAGGTATTCGGGGTCGGCCTCCAGCGACTCTTTCAGAACTGCGATCGCGCCTGGCAGATCTCCTTCACCGGCGAGCGCCGCTGCATGGGCCAAGTGGTCATCTGCCACCCGGGGAAGATGTCGCTCTACAAATTCCCGGACACCGCTTTCCGGCAGGGCGCCCATAAATTCATCCACCGCGACACCATCCCGAAACATACGGACGGTGGGGAGACTGCGGATGCCGTGAGTGGCCGCGAGTTCCTGTTCGGCCTCGGTATCCACTTTGGCGACGCGAAACTTCCCCTCATACTCCAGCGCAAGTTTATCCAGGATCGGCATCAACATCTTGCAGGGTCCGCACCATTCCGCCCAGAAATCCACCAATACAGGCGTTGTCTTCGAGCTTTCAACGACTTGATCAGAGAAAGTGTGCTGCGTTACGACGGTGACAAACGGGTTATCGCTCATTCGAAGGTTCCGATGATTAGAGGGAAGGCCGCAAAACCGACGCCATCGCCGGTAGTAAGAGGTGTCGATCTGCGGATGGGCAGATCTTGCAATAGACTACGCACTGCCTGATTTTATCGAAACCCTGTTTTTGTCTGCAAAGAAAATCTTTTCCGCCGCACCAGCAAACCTCCTGTTTATGGGTGCGCCTGCGTTGTTCGTCGTGCTTTGGAGTACCGGATTTATCGGAGCCAAGATGGGGTTGCCCCATGCGGAGCCTGCCACCTTCCTTGCTATTCGGTTTCTCGCGGTGGCAACGATACTGGCAGTGGTGGCATGGATAACCAAAGCCTCATGGCCGGACAATCACAAAGAAAAAGCCCACATTGCAGCGGTGGGTCTGTTGGTGCATGGGATTTATCTGGGCGGTATTTTCGGGGGAATCAGTCTTGGGGTGACGGCGGGAGATAGCGCCCTGATCGTTGGTATGCAGCCCGTTTTGACCGCTGTGTTAGTGGGCCCGATCCTTGGGGAAATCGTCCGGGCTCGGCAATGGACTGGTTTCGTAATCGGCACAGTCGGGGTGACGCTTGTCTCATGGCGTTATATCGATGACCTTGACAGCACGCTGACCGGTGTAGCGCTCTGCGTGGTGGCGGTGATGGGGATGAGTCTTGGGGCGATCTATCAGAAGCGGTACTGCGCACAGATGAATCTGTTGACAGGGTCCTGCATCCAGTTTCTGGCGGCGGCCTTGTTTATGGTCTTGATCGCTGGCGCGCTGGAAGAGGGGCAGATTGATTGGACTGGAGAATTCATTTTTGCCCTGGGCTGGCTGGTGGTCGTGCTGTCGCTGGGGGCAATGACACTGTTGTGGCTATTGGTGCGCGCGCAGGCAGCGACGCAGGTCGCCAGCCTGTTCTTTCTGGTTCCGCCTGTCACCGCGCTAATCGCGTGGCCTCTTTTTGGTGAAACGCTGACTATTAAATCGGTTATCGGGATGGGCTTGGTGGTCCTAGGCATCCTGCTGGTTAAACACGATCGGAGCGATACAGGCAGAGACGAGGCTGAGCCAGCATGAGAATGTCATCGGCAAGGATCGTCCGCAGGGTGCTGGTTCTGGCATTCCTTGTGGGCCTGAGTCAAACGACTCTGGGCGACGGCCGCTTTACAGATTTCGAGGGAGAAGCAGTACATTACCCCGACTATGTGCCAGAGGATCGTTGGCTGGTAGTGATGATTTGGTCGTGGACCTGCCCGATCTGTGCGAGTGAAATGCCTGGATATGCCCAACTGCATGATCGTCATCAGGACGGACAACTGACAGTGCTCGGCATCTCACTTGATGGATCGGCCGGCGTTATGGAGGCCTGGGCTTTTGCCGAGGAGCACGGGGTAGCTTTCCCAAATCTGTTGGGTGAAGGAGACGACGTTGCTAAATTCTTTTATCAGCAGACCGGTCAAGCGCTAAGAGGCACGCCCACTTTCCTGCTTTATGCTCCGGGCGGAAATCTTAAAGCGGTACAGGCAGGCCCGGTACCTCCTGAGGGTGTCGAGGCATTTATCAAGAGTCAGGAAGAGGTCAGTGGTTGACGGCGCGCCGGGTAAACCGAGCCGTTACACCGTGAGGAGATGTTCCTTTTGACGGATGATTACCAAAAAGGTTTCTGGTTAACCCTGGCAGGGGTACTCGCGTTTACGCCGGATGCGTTACTGATTCGATTAAGCGCAGTTGATCCTTTTACCCTCGCCTGCGGGCGTGGGCTGATGGCGGGCGCAGTTCTGCTTCTGGGCTATAGGATTTGTGTTTCTGGTGGGTTTGCCAAAGCGCTAAGACTGCTCGGAGGGTGGGGGATCTTTTTTGCAGGACTGCAGGCATGCGCGTCTTTAACGTTCTACGCGTCTTTTTCTTATACCAGCGTGGCGAATGTGCTCGTGATTTTCGCCTGCACGCCGTTGCTCGCCGCTGTGTTCTCAAGAATTCTTTTCGGCGAGGCGGTTTCCCGATCGACCCAGATTGCGATTGTTTGCGTTACTGGGGGCCTCATTATCGTTGCCAGCGGAAGTCTTGAGAGCGGGCAATGGATCGGTGATCTTCTTGCGCTAGCCAATGCGGCGATACTCGGTTTGAGTTTTGCCATTGTGCGGGGTCGTCGTCAGTTCAACATGATTCCAGCGGTAGTGCTGGGGCTGCTGGTGGCGGGAACCATCGGCGCTTTTTTTGCTGAGTTTCCAGAGATGGATGCGGTGCAGTGGGGGGCGCTTGTTGCTGGGGGTGCCGTTTTGCTGCCGGTGGCGATTGCGCTGATTACGATAGGTCCACGGTATCTTCCCGCGCCCGAAGCGGCGATGCTCGGTCTGCTTGAATCCGTTTTGGGACCATTTTGGGTCTGGCTGGTGATTGGGGAAGATCCGGGTATGCGTTCTATTGTGGGGGGTGTTGTCGTCATTTCGGTGCTGTTCGTCCACGCGATGGGGCGTTTTCGCCAGGAGCATAGGAAAACTGCGTCGCCCCACTAAGTTGGGGTTTTGGATCAGGAGGGGAGCCATCAAAGTTGACCATTCGGTCAATTCAGGTTCAGAATGCTTCTGTGATGGAAGCGCGTCATGCCAATGAACCCGCCCGGGTAGATCGAATTGGGACCGCCGGCAGCCCCCGGGGTGTCGGGGAGCGCCAACGCGAGAGGATCATCCGTGCAGCTACCGTCGTTTTTTCCCGGAAAGGCTACGACGGGGCCCGGGTCGAGGCGATCGCGCAGAAGGCCGGCATGCCCAAGGGCAATGTGCTTTATTACTTCAAGTCAAAAAAGGCCCTTTACAGGATCGTTATCAAACAGGTGCTCAGTCTGTGGCTCGAAGCCCTGGGCAACGTTGCAGTAGACGGCAACCCCGAAGAGGCCATCCGCCAGTACGTCAATAGAAAATTGGCTTTGTCCAGGAACCATCCCGAAGCCTCGCGCCTTTTTGCGATGGAAGTCATCAGCGGAGCTCCCATCATTAGCGATCATCTGAGCGGTGAACTTCGGCGTTGGGTCGAGAAAAAGGGGAGGGTATTCAAGAAATGGCAAGAGGACGGCCTGATGGCAAAGATCGATCCGGCCCATGCTTTTTTCATGATCTGGGCCGTCACGCAAACCTATGCCGACTTCGAGGCCCAAATCCAGGCGGTGACAGGAGTCAAGGATTACGATCAGGAGATCTACTCGGACGCGGCGGGGGAGGTTGTCGATGCGCTTGTGCGGGGTCTGGGGTTAAAACGTGATCAGGGATGTTCCCTGCAGTCTGCTTAACCGGCTAGATGTAGATCGTCGCGCGGCAGTCAGTCAAACACATTGAGCGGTTTAGAGATAACTTAAGGAGTAGACGATGAGTAAGTTGAAATCAGGCTTGATCCAGATGAGCCTTAAAGGTTCGACGGAGGATACGCCGGAAAAAATTCGTGATGCCATGCTTGAGGCGCACCTGCCCCTGATCGACAAGGCCGGTGCTGAAGGCGTGCAGGTGTTGTGTTTTCAGGAAGTATTTACGCAGCCCTATTTCTGCCCAAGTCAGGATGCCAAGTGGTATGCCGCTGCGGAACCGATCCCAGACGGGCATACGGTCTCTTTGATGAAAGAATATGCCAAGAAGCACAATATGGTGATCATTGTGCCGATCTATGAGGAGGCGATGACGGGCGTCTACTACAACACGGCGGCAGTCATTGATGCAGATGGAAGGTATCTCGGCAAGTACCGCAAGACGCACCTTCCGCATGTCGCTGGTTTCTGGGAAAAGTTCTTCTTCAAGCCTGGTGCTTCCGATTGGCCGGTATTCAATACCGCCTATGGCCGGATTGGCGTCTATATCTGCTATGACCGGCATTTTCCCGAAGGATGGCGCGCGTTGGCGCTCGCGGGGGCGGAGATCATCTACAACCCCTCGGCAACGGTCGCCGGTTTGTCGCAGTATCTCTGGGAGTTAGAGCAGCCAGCTTCGGCGGCGGCGAATGGGGTTTTCATTGCGGCAATCAACCGGGTGGGGACAGAAGCGCCCTGGAATATTGGCGAGTTCTACGGTTCGAGTTACTTTGTCAATCCCAGAGGCCAGATTGAAGCCCAGGCAACCCCGGATCAGGATGAACTTCTGATCCATGAGATGGATATGGATATGGTGCGACAAGTCAGAGATACCTGGCAGTTTTTCCGCGACCGGCGGCCTGAGACCTACGGCCCTTTAACGGATTTAAACTGACCGATAACTCAATCAACAGTCTGAAGAATAAACAATATAGATAGAGGAGAAAGGGAGCATGGGTGATGAGCCGATGATTAACGGGGGACGACTGTGGAATTCGATAATGGAGATGGCCAAAATAGGTCCTACCGATAAAGGGGGTTCCTGCCGGCTGGCCTTGACGGATCTCGACCGTGAGGCGCGGGATCTTTTTGTCGGGTGGTGCCGCGATGCAGGCTGCACGATCTCTGTCGACAAGATGGGCAATATTTTTGCGCGCCGGCCAGGCACTGATCCGGATTTGCCGCCCGTGGTCGCGGGCAGCCACCTTGATACTCAGCCCACCGGCGGTCGTTTCGATGGGGTTTATGGCGTCCTGACCGGTTTGGAGGTGATCCGCAGCCTGAATGACCATGGCATTCAGACCCGCCATCCCGTCGAGGCGGCGTGTTGGACCAATGAGGAAGGCAGTCGGTTCGCGCCAGCCATGGTGGCGTCAGGCGTTTTCGCCGGAATTTATGACCTGGAGTATGGTCTGTGTCGTGCGGACGCGGAAGGCAAGACGATGGGTGAGGAGTTGGAGCGCATCGGTTATGCCGGTGATGAGCCCATGGGTCGGCCACTGCATGCCTATTTCGAAGCCCACATTGAGCAAGGGCCTATCCTGGTGGAAGAGGGGATTGAGATCGGTGTCGTGACCGATGCCCAGGGGCAGCGATGGTATGAACTTGAACTGACAGGCAAGGAATCACACGCCGGGCCAACGCCGATGGATCGTCGCCAGGACGCGTTACTGGGAGCGGCGAGAGTCATCAGCCTGGTCAACGAGACCGGCCTTGCCTACGCCCCATTGGCTTGTGCAACAGTCGGCATGGTGAATGTCCATCCGAATTCGCGGAATGTTATTCCCGGACGGGTCTTCCTGACCATCGATATCCGTCACCCCGACGATACCGTTCTGTCTAAAATGGATCAGGCCATCCGTGACGGGGTAGAACGGATTGCCTCTGAAGGGGGTTTATCTTCTGATCTGGAGCAGATCTTTTATTACGCGCCGGTACCGTTTGATCAGAGTTGCGTTGAGGCCGTGGATGGGGCAGCTCAGTCCTGCGGATACAGCGCCCGAAGGATTGTTACCGGTGCCGGCCATGACGCCTGCTTCATTGCCCATGCTGCGCCGACGTCAATGGTGTTCATTCCCTGTATCGACGGCATCAGCCACAACGAAGTAGAGGACATCGAACCGGAGTGGTCCACTGCCGGAGCGAACGTCATGTTCCGCGCCATGCTGTCCAAAGCCGGCCACGCCGACGGTTAGACGGGACAGCGGACTGCTTCGATGACTCAGACAGCGCAACCGGGCTCTGCGGTGGTACACACCGCCAATCTGTCCCTGGAATTCAGTACGGACGATGGGCCCGTCCATGCGCTTTCGAATATCAACCTGGATATTGCGCCGGGCGAATTTATCTCGCTGATCGGTCCTTCGGGCTGCGGCAAAACGACTCTGCTCAGGGTGATTGCCGATCTCGAGACGCATACCGGCGGGGAGATCGAGGTCAATGGCGTTAGTCCGCGTGAGGCCCGTGAGAGCAGAGCATACGGCTATGTCTTTCAGGCGCCAGCGCTGTACCCCTGGAGAACGGTTCGTCGCAACGTGATGCTGCCTCTCGAGATCATGGGGGTTTCACGGCAGGCGCGTGAAGCGCGGTGCGCACATTATCTTGATCTGGTGAATCTTGACGGCTTTGAGAACAAATATCCCTGGCAATTATCGGGCGGCATGCAGCAACGTGTCTCCATCGCCCGGGCGCTCAGCGTCGAACCCGAGTTGCTGCTGATGGATGAGCCCTTTGGGGCGCTGGACGAAATCACCAGAGATCACCTCAATCAGCAGCTCCTGGACCTCTGGCGAAAGACAGGCAAAACGGTCGTTTTTGTGACGCATTCCATTCCGGAAGCGGTATTTCTCTCGTCTCGGGTTGTGGTCATGTCTCCAAGACCCGGACAGGTGATCGACGACATTTCGTGCAATCTCTCCCGGGAGCGGACTTTGGATATCCGTGAGACCCACGAGTTTCTTGAGATCGCCCACCGGGTACGTGACGGCCTCAAGGCGGGGCATAGTTATGACGATGATTAACCGTCTGGTGCATCAGGGGGCATTCTTACCGGTCCTCACTGTAGTGGCTAGCCTGATTGTGATCTGGTATGCCGGAGCCGTTTATCTCAACAGCACGCAGTTGATTGACCGCTATCAAAAAAAGGGAGTTGATTGGGATATCAGTCGACTGGCCCAAGATGCCTGGAAAATGGAGCGGCCGGTGTTACCCGCTCCTCATCAGGTGGGTGTTGAGCTCAAAAAAACCGTGCTCGACAAGCGGGTGACTTCAAAACGCAGTTTGGTGTATCACGCCGGAATCACGTTGTCGTCGTCGCTCTTGGGATTCGCACTCGGGACACTTCTCGGCATCGTGCTCGCTATCGGGATCGTCTATGTCACCACGCTTGACCGAAGTCTAATGCCCTGGATTATTGCCTCTCAGACCGTACCGATCCTTGCGTTGGCACCGATGATTATCGTGGTGCTGGGGTCAGTCGGGATCACGGGACTTTTTCCGAAGTCGGTGATTTCCATGTACTTGTGCTTCTTCCCGGTCGTGGTCGGCATGGTGAAGGGGCTTCGATCGCCCGAGCCCATACTCATAGACCAGATGCGCACCTACTCCGCCAGCTCGACTCAGGTCTTTTTCAAGTTGCGTCTGCCGGCTTCGATCCCATTCCTATTCGCCTCACTGAAAGTAGCTATTGCATTGAGTGTTGTTGGCGCCATTGTTGCTGAGTTGCCCACAGGCGGACAGGGGGGGCTGGGCGCCCGTCTTCTTACCGGCTCCTACTATGGCCAGATTACGATGATCTGGTCGGCGCTGATAGTCGCTTCGGTCGTATCAGCACTCTTGGTAACCGTAGTCGGGCGTTTGGAAAGGATTGCGCTGCGCAAACTGAACGGCGGCCAGGCGGTGGCGGTGTGAACGTGGGTTCAAGAAAGGTCCCCGGGTCGGTATTGGCGGGCGGCTTGTTCCTCCTGCTGGCATTTTTTGGTTCGCCTGCGCCCGAAGTGAAATGGATCGACCTTGCGGGAGTCTGGGTGACAGCCGGTTCGCTCGCAGGCGTTCTGGTGCTGCCTCTGTTAGGGCCGACGGCATCGTTATGGAGTCGCGCCGCTCAGCTCGCGCTACTCGGCTCAGCGCTTTTGGGTGCGCTCGAGCTTGTGCATTTGGAGTTGATCAGTGGAATCGCACAGCTTGGATTCTGGCTGATCGTTACCTCCTTAGGGTTTGCCGTCTGGCATGTGATGCAGCGATTCAGTCAGACTGACCCCAAGGCACCGTGGCTGCAATTGGTCTTTCGCATCATTGTGCCCGCGATCTTCGGCGTTTGGTTTCTGGCCCTGTGGGAGCTGGTGACTATCGGATTCGGAATTCCGCGGGTATTGCTGCCCTCTCCGGGTCTTGTAGGCAATGCCATCACAGGATCGTTGAATATTCTTGCTGCAGATTTCCAGCAGACCGTGGTGCGCGCCGTGATTCCCGGGTTTGTTATAGGCAATCTTGCTGGATTCGCTGCTGCCTTGGCCGCGGACCGGTGGGCGTTTTTAGGGCGAGGGCTGCTGCCCGTCGGCAACCTGGTCAGCGCGGTCCCCATTATCGGGATTGCCCCGATTATGGTGATGTGGTTTGGATTCGACTGGCAGTCCAAAGCCGCAGTCGTTGTCATCATGACCTTTTTCCCGATGCTGGTGAATACCATGAGTGGGCTTCGCAGCGCGGGTGCTATGGAGTTGGATTTGATGCGCGCTATTGGAGCGAGCCACTGGCAGTCATTCCTGCAGGTGAGGCTGCCAACCGCTCTGCCGTTTATTTTCAATGCGCTAAAGATCAACTCGGCGCTGGCTCTGATCGGGGCCATCGTTGCCGAGTTTTTTGGCACGCCTATCGTTGGGATGGGTTTTCGAATTTCGACTGAGGTCGGGAGGATGAATATGGAGATGGTTTGGGCATCAATCGCCTTGGCGGCGGTGTCTGGATCACTGTTCTATGGTTTACTGGCGGTTGCGGAAAGACGGGCGACATTTTGGCACCCCTCCTTCCGGAAACCGTCGTAAAAACGCCCCCTTTGGGGCACGTTCAACCAAACAGAGGAGGTTAACTATGAGACGCAACATTACGACCCTCATCCTGGCAGTTGCAATGGGGATGGCCAGTTCCGCCGCCCTGGCGGCTGACAAGGTCACCCTGCAGTTGAAGTGGGTAACCCAGGCGCAGTTCGCCGGCTACTTCGTCGCGAAAGACAAGGGTTTTTATAAAGAAGAAGGGCTTGATGTCATGATTAAGCCTGGTGGGCCAGACGTGGCACCTCCGCAGGTGATCGCGGGTGGCGGTGCAGACGTCATCATTGACTGGATGCCTTCGGCTCTTGCATCGCGTGAAAGAGGTTTGCCGCTGGTAAATATTGCCCAGCCATTTAAGCGCTCCGGCATGATGCTGACCTGCCGCAAGGATAGCGGTGTCAAAACACCATCTGATTTTCCTGGCCGAACCCTGGGTGTCTGGTTCTATGGAAATGAATATCCGTTTCTGAGTTGGATGAGCCAACTGGGTGTCCCGACGGATGGCAGTTCGCAGGGTGTGACGGTCTTGAAGCAGGGCTTTAACGTCGACCCCATTCTTCAGAAGCAAGCGGACTGTGTGTCGACCATGACCTATAACGAGTACTGGCAGATTATTGATGCCGGTCTTGGCGCTGACGAATTGGTCACCTTCAAGTATGAGGACCAGGGAGTCGCAACGCTTGAGGATGGCTTGTATGTCAGGGAAGACAACCTGAAGGACCCGGCGTTCGTCGACAAGATGGCTCGTTTTGTCCGCGCCTCTATGAAAGGCTGGGCCTGGGCTCGGGAGAACGGCGATGCGGCAGCGGATATCGTGCTGGAGAACGACGAGACCGGCGCCCAGACTGAAAAACACCAGCGTCGGATGATGGGCGAGATCAACAAGCTTACGGCGGGCGGCGGCAAGCTCTCTGAAGGTGACTACGAGCGTACCGTAGCGACCCTGATGAGTGGCGGCTCTGACCCTGTCATTTCAAAGGCGCCCTCGGGAGCATGGTCCCACGTGGTTTGGGATGCAGCGTTCTGAGGTCATAGCGCTTATCTGACACTGTAGCCCAAAGGCAAAGGCACGACCCTGGATGCGGTGGCATCCGGGGTCTGCCTGCCGATTTATTTTTTGACGACCTCAAGAAGTGGTTACAGCATTGGGTAAAACTGTCGAGTAGATCTCGGGAGCACAAAGTCACCGGGTAACTTGCTAACGAAGAGACCCTAAAAAGGTAGATTGGCTGCATTAGCAGGAAGGATAAAAAAGTGGAATTGATTACGACAGCGCATAACGGGCCATCGGGCATCGCTGCCGAGCGGCTTCATGAAGCCGAGTGCCAGAGCAATTTTTGTGAGATGCACACGCCTCTCGAGGAGAACGCGGCTCGCGTCGAAGCCGAGCGGTGTTATTTCTGCTTTGATGCGCCGTGCACCGAGGCGTGCCCGACCGGGATTGATATTCCGGGGTTTATTCGCATGATCGCCAACGACAACGCTGTCGGCGCTGCTGGGCTTATCCTAGAAGAGAACATCATGGGCGGGACCTGCGCGAGAGCCTGTCCGGTAGAGACCTTATGCGAAGGGGTCTGCGTCCGCAATCATGGTGATGACCGGCCCGTGACGATCGGATTGCTGCAGCGTTTTGCAGTCGATGAAGCGATTCAAGAAGGAACAGAGTTTTTTTCGCGCAGCGAGCAGACTGGCAAATCAATCGGCGTCGTGGGGGCGGGTCCTGCGGGTCTTTCTTGCGCGCATCGCCTGTCGGTGCTGGGACATGATGTCGTGGTTTATGAGGCCAGAGCCAAGTCCGGTGGTCTGAATGAGTACGGTCTTGCTGCGTACAAGATGCTCGATGAATTTGCCCAAAAGGAGGCAGATTTTATTACGGCCCTTGGCGGAATCGAGATTGTCCACGACACGATTTTGGGAAGGGATGTCACTCTTCAGGAGTTGCGGACGCGTCACGATGCCGTTTTTCTGGGGATTGGTCTGGGTGGAGGTAATATGCTTGGGATTCCGGGAGAGAAAGCAGAGGGTGTTACTGACGCGGTCGCATTCATAGACGGACTGCGACAAGCAGACCATTTGTCCGCCGTTCCAGTCGGACGGCGGGTGGTCGTCATCGGAGGGGGAATGACCGCCATTGACGCAGCAGTCCAGGCCAAACTACTGGGCGCAGAAGAAGTCACCATTGCTTACCGCAAGGGTGCGGAAGCCATGAAGGCCAGTATTGTTGAGCAGGAGTTTGCGAAGATCCGGGGCGTGTCGCTCCGGTATTGGGCTCAGCCCGGTGCCGTAATCGTCGAGGATGGCCGTGCGGCAGGTGTTGAATTTCATCCGAGTAGTGATCCGGACGCGGGAGAGAAGTTCGTGATCTCGGCAGATATGGTGTTGAAGGCCATAGGTCAGGGGTCACATCTTGAAAGAGCCGGATCCACGCACTCATTTGAAGTCGCGAGTGGGCGACTTGTGGTGGACGACGAACGCCGGACTTCCTGTTCCGGCATCTGGGCTGGCGGGGACTGTATCGCCGGCGGTGATGATCTGACCGTCAGCGCCGTCCAGGACGGTAAGGTGGCGGCCAACAGCATTCATCGGGCGCTTTCCCTTTAAGCCGGCTGACTGCGCCGAGTCTCCTGGAATAAAGCTCGGATAAGTCTGCCGCGTTTGGAAACATAACAACAGCAAAGAGTGATCTGAAAGAAGAGGAGATAACCATGAACGATCTCAAAAGTAATTTTGTCGGGATCGAGTCCCCGAACCCTTTCTGGTTGGCCTCCGCGCCTCCAACAGACAAGGCCTACAACGTCAATCGTGCTTTTGAGGCGGGCTGGGGCGGCGTGGTCTGGAAAACGCTCGGAGAAGAAGGCCCGCCGATTGTCAACGTAAGTGGACCTCGTTACGAGGCTCTTCACGGCAAGGATCGCAGCGTAATCGGCTTCAACAACATTGAATTGATTACGGATCGGCCTTTGCAGCTGAATCTTCAGGAGATCGCGCAAGTCAAGAAGGACTGGCCGGATCGTGCATTGGTGGTCTCTTTAATGGTGCCCTGTCAGGAGGCTGCGTGGAAATCAATTCTGAGTCAGGTGGAAGATACCGGTGCCGATGGGCTCGAACTTAATTTCGGATGTCCTCACGGTATGTCTGAGCGGGGTATGGGAGCGGCGGTCGGCCAAGTGCCCGACTACGTCGAGATGGTGACGGCCTGGTGCAAGGAGTACTCAAGACTCCCGGTCATAGTGAAGCTCACCCCAAATGTTACCAATATCAGGCAACCTGCCCGGGCGGCAAAAAAAGGGGGTGCAGACGCGGTCTCGCTGATCAACACCATTAACTCCGTGATGTCGGTAGATCTGGATTCGCTCAGCATTAATCCAACGATTGATGCCATGGGCACTCACGGCGGTTACTGTGGGCCCGCGGTCAAGCCCATCGCGCTTCACATGGTGTCCGATCTTGGACGCGATCCGGACTGTGAGGGTCTGCCTATTTCTGCGATCGGCGGCATCAGCAATTGGCGGGACGCCGCTGAATTTCTGTTGCTGGGCGCCGGCAACGTCCAAGTGTGTACGGCCGCGATGACTCACGGATTCAAGATCGTCGACGACATGATCGACGGGCTGAGCCGTTTTATGAAAGAAAAAGGTTTTGCGTCAGTGTCAGATCTTGTGGGGCAGGCCATTCCTTCGCTCACAGACTGGCAGCACCTTAATCTTAACTACACAGTTAAGGCGCAAATTGATCAGGAATTATGTATCAAGTGCGGTCGTTGTCATATAGTCTGTGAGGATACGTCGCATCAGGCGATTCACGCACGTCACAACGGCGAGCGACGGTATGAGGTGAACGAAGAGGAGTGTGTCGGCTGCAACCTCTGCGTCACTGTCTGTCCTGTGGAGAATTGCCTGACGTTGCGAAAATTGGAGGATGAGGTAGATGTGCGTACGGGCCAGATGGTGAGTACTGCTGAAAAGCAGCAGTGGACCCGACATCCCAATAATCCGATGGCTAATGCAGATCCCTAAAATTCGCTTCAGATAGGGACCTAAGCGACTGTTCACGCCGACAGTCAGAGCAACTAGAAACTTAAGGAAAGAAAATGGCACAGCAACAAGAGCAGCATCAACTACAGCAAGAGTGGGTTGATCGTGATGCAACGCATCTGGTTCATCCCCTGCACAATCCGGCTGCCCATGCTTCGGCGCGGGTCTGGACAGGAGGAGAAGGCGCTTATCTCACCGATGCTGACGGAAATCGCTTTATCGACTGCCTGTCGGGCCTGTGGAACAACACCGCAGGTAACGGCCGACATGAGCTTGCCGATGCCGCCTCGAAGCAGATGCGAGAGATGGGATTTGCCTCGGGCTATACCGGGAGCACGAATCCACGTGCGATCGAGCTCGCAGAGCGTCTGGCAGACGTGACCTATCCAAATATTAATCACTTCTATCTGACGTCGGGCGGAGGCGAGTCGACCGACAGCAACATCAAGATGGCCCGCTACTATTGGAAGGTCAAGGGCAAGCCGGAGAAAACCAAAGTCATTTCCAGAATCTGGGGCTATCACGGCGTAACCTTTGCGGCCATGTGCGCGACCGGTATCGCACCCTATTGGGGAATGTTTGAGCCGCGGATTCCGGGATTTGTCCACATTCCCAGTCCCTATCCGTATTTGTATGAGGCGCCGGAAGGCGCCCCGAGTCAGGGTATTGCAGCGGCCGATGAGCTTGAGAAGAAAATCCTAGAAGAGGGACCGGAAACGGTCGCCATGTTCTTAGCGGAACCCGTGCAGGGCGCCGGCGGGGTGATCGTTCCGCAAGATGATTACTTCCCTCGTATCCGGGAGATCTGCGATAAGTATGAGGTGCTCCTGGTCTCGGACGAGGTCATCACAGGCTTTGGCCGCACCGGCAAGATGTTCGGACTTGAACATTGGGATATTCGGCCTGATTTGATTCAGTTCGCGAAAGCAGTGACGTCAGGCTATTTCCCCCTTGGCGGGATCGGGATCAGTGATGAGATTGCCGACGTAATGAACCAAAGTGGCTCTCCCTGGATGCATGCGTATACCTACAGTTCCCATCCGGTGGGGTGTGCTGTCGCTCTGGCGATGCTCGATATCATTGAGCGCGAATCGTTCCTCGAACAAGCCAGGACAAAAGGCCAACGCCTGCTTGTGAAACTCAAAGAGGCGCTCGCCGACCATCCGCACGTGGGAGATGTTCGCGGACTCGGAATGATGTGCGGAGTCGAGTTTGTCAAAGACAAGGCAACCAAGACGCTTTTTGATCCGGGTGAGACCATTGGCCCGAAAATTCATAATGAAACGGTAAAGCGGGGCATGTTCTCCCGTGTTCGAGGTGATGTGTACTGCGTCGCCCCACCTATCGTCACCGACGAACACACGCTGGACCAGATTCCGGAGATTCTCGCGGACGCCACGCGGGCGGTGCTCGGGTAGCCTTGAAAATCTATGGTGAGCGACCGGCACGGGGCCGGGTCGCTCATTCGACTGCACTCGACGCTTTGGCTCTGGCCTGCGGCCGGTGGCTTTGTCATGCTTATGGCATGGGTGTTCTAGATAAAATTAAATCCTGAAGCATGTCAGAGGCTCCATCACCGGCGCGATCGGGACGCGGTGGCCGCAAGCGTGCCCGCGAGGATCGTAAAGCGGCCCGGGCGGGCTCATCGCAGGTCTCGCAGTTAGCATTCGGTCCGCTGACCAATTCCTATCCCCCTCTTGATCCTCTAACTGAAGAGCAGCTCGAAGCCGTCCATCAGGCCTCACTCGACCTCCTGCGCGATGGCGGCATTGAGGTCATGAGCGAGCGGGTCCGCCGGGCTTTCGCAAAAGAAGGGGCGAAGGTGCTCGAGGATCGCGATGTGGTGCTGACCGATCCCGATTTGATTGTTGAACTGGTTAGCCGCGCACCTAGTACTTTTACCCTGACGCCACGTAACCCAGAGCGAGCACTTCAGTTAGGCGGCAACCAGAGCTATTTCGGGATGGTGTCAGGGCCTCCAAACGTACATGATTGCGTCAACGGACGGCGCGCCGGTAACTTTGCGGACTACAAGAAGTTGCTGAGTCTCGGTCAGCACTTCAACGTGATAGGCCTTTTTGGCAATCAGACGGTTGCGACCACTGATCTTCCCCCAACGACGCGGCATCTGGACTGCTATCTCGCAAACCTCTCCCTGACAGACAAGATCTTTTCGGCGATCCCAATTGGGGCAGGACGGGTAAACGATGCGGCCCAGATGCTCGCCTTGGCCCGCGGCATCAGTTTGAATGAGATGCGGACACGCCCCGGGCTCATTGGCAATATCAACGTGAATTCGCCTCGCAAGCTTGATGAGGCGATGTCCGATGGAGCACTCGCGCTAGCAGAACTCGGCCAAGCGGTCATCGTGACACCGTTTACACTGCTTGGCGCCATGACGCCGGTCACCATGGCGGCCGGCCTGGTCCAGCAAAACGCAGAGGCACTTTTCGGAATCGCCATGATCCAGTTGTTTCATCCCGGTAGCCCGGTAGTCTACGGAGGGTTTACATCAAATGTTGATATGCGCTCCGGTGCCCCGGCGTTTGGCACGCCCGAAAATGCAAAAGCCAATCTTGCCGGGGGTCAATTGGCCAGGCGCTATGGCTTGCCGTATCGTACCAGCGCGTGTAACGCATCGAACGTGGTAGATGCGCAGAGCACCTATGAGACTCAGATGGCGCTATGGGGCGCGGTTATGGGCCATGGCAACGTGGTCTACCACGCTGCCGGGTGGCTGGAAGGAGGGCTCGTGGCGTCCTATGAGAAGTTCATCCTTGATATAGAGATGCTTCAACACCTCGCGCATATGCTGTCACCTATTGATTGTTCTGAAGATGAGATGGGCGTGCAGGCGATCCGGGATGTGGATCCCGGAGGGCATTTCTTTGGCACTGACCACACGATGGCCCGTTACGAAACCGCCTTTTATGCGCCGTTGGTCAGTGACTGGCAGAACAATGAGAACTGGCAGGCCGCAGGAGCAAAAAGCGCGACGGAAAGAGCCACGACTCTCTGGCAGTCGAT
>DLPX01000049.1:3583-4341 GCA_002477475.1 Proteobacteria bacterium UBA7447 | reverse complement strand
GAACTCGCGGGGCAGATACGTCCGACGCCCGATGATTTCACCGGCAGCGCTGTTCAATGTGACTTCAAGGGCGGGATAGTCCTGCAACGTGTCGCTATGGTTCATAAGGTGAACTCGCAGGACCAGCGCGTCGGGCCGGTACCGATGAAGAGCCAGCTCGCTGTGCACCACGCTGACTTGGGGTCCGTCAGTCGGAGCCGGCAGTTGGCACGCAGTGTAGCGGCACAGGAGTGCCACCGCCGGCCGCACAGCATCGACGCTGGCTACCGCTTCCAGCAGAGGAAACCGGACTTGAGCAAAAAGGATAAGGATTGCCAGCACGACACCGGCAAACGGTAAGCCCCAGGCGCTGCGGACAGCCCGTTGTGACTGGCGCGCCTGTGAAGGTGCCAAGCCTAGCGGTTCCTGCGCGTCGTTGTCGTCAACGAAGAGCACGGGCTCCCTGCGCCCTGTGAGCCCGTTCGATGGTTGCTGATGGCCATGCGGTTCATCGACGTCGCGAAGGGCGCCTGCGGATGAATCGCCGTAGGAGTCGGGCTCGAACTCGGGGAGGACGGGTTCGGAACTCGCCGGCACGAACTGAGTCAGCCGGGCAGGATTCGGGATCTGGTCTACCAGGCTCCAGGCAGCGTTAAATGTCGCGCCGCACTCGGAACAGCTCAAAAGGCCGCTTTGGGTTTTCAAGGCCTCCGGCGTGACGGTTTGAATAGCCTCGCAAGCGGAGCAGCGAGTCTGAAACAGGGCGGGTGCGACAGTAG
>DLPX01000049.1:0-3168 GCA_002477475.1 Proteobacteria bacterium UBA7447 | reverse complement strand
CGATCAACCTGCGCAGCGAGAATCCCGCTGAGAATCAGAACGCCCTGAGGTTTGAGATGCTGTTCTAAAGTGGCCGCGAGTTCCATGATCGTACCAGCGAGAATGTTGGCCACGACAAGGTCAAACTGCGCATCGTCACTCAAGGCATCAGGTGTGCAAAGGTTCAACGCGTCGGCTACGCCGTTGAGCAAGGCGTTCTCGCGACTGGCCACCATGGCTTTGGGATCAAGGTCCACCCCGGTGGCTGACCCTGCGCCAAGGTGCAATGCCGCAATCGCCAGCACGCCGGAGCCGCAACCCCAGTCCAGCACTTTGCTCCCCTCCAAGTTATGGCACTCGATTTGCCGCAGGCAAAGTTGCGTGGTCGCGTGCGTGCCTGTGCCAAAAGCAAGCCCCGGCGTGATCGTGACTTGAATCTGATTGGCGGAATCAGGCAGTGGATCCCAGGGGGGACATATCCAGAGTCGATCACTGATCTGAACCGGAGCAAAGGATGTCCGTCCGGAGAGTTCCCAGTCCTGATCGGCTACCGAATCGATACGTAGTGCAGCTTCGTTTCCCGCCACAGCCACAAGAGGCCCCTCAATACTTGCGATGTCTGTGTCCGGGGTGAACAATCCTGATACGGACTGCAAGGCCCAACGGGGTTTGTCGGGCAGGGCTGCATCAAATTGCGGAGAGTCTCCCGCATCCATTCGGGTGATGGCGAGAGCGCCAAGCACCTCCAGGGTCTCCTCGACCCGGTCCGCGGCATCCAGGGCGACAGTGGCGGAGATGCGCCACCAGTGGCTCTGGCCCTCGCCTTTGGTCATTGAGGTTGAGCGTCGCCGTGGGTCAACTCGAAAGTTGACGTTCGAGATAGTGGATATCCAGGGGTTGCTGCCGAAAAGCGGCGTCATCGACGATCTGCTGCTGGAGCGCAATGTTGGTATCAATTCCATCGACGACCATCTCACGCAGCGCGCCGCTCATCCGCTGCAGCGCCTGTTCCCGATCCTCACCAAAGGTGATGACCTTTGCAATCAGCGAGTCGTAGTAGGGGGGCACCCGATAATTGTTGAAGATATGAGAGTCCACCCGCACCCCCGGACCCCCCGGTTGGTGATATCGGGTGATGGTTCCCGGTGAAGGCATGAATGTCGTTGCGTTTTCCGCGTTGATCCGACACTCCACCGCGTGACCCTGCAGCCGGATATCTTTCTGAGTCACGCCCAAGGGTTCGCCCGCGGCAATCTTGATCTGCTCACGCACGATGTCGATACCAGTGATGGCTTCGGTAATTGGGTGCTCCACCTGAAGGCGGGTGTTCATCTCGATAAAGAAGAACTCCCCGTCCTCATAAAGAAATTCAAAGGTTCCCGCTCCCCGGTATCCAATCTGCCGACAGGCGTTGGCGCAGCGCTCGCCCATTTCCGCGCGCAAGGCATCCGTGATTCCCGGGGCCGGCGCTTCTTCCAACACTTTCTGGTGGCGTCTTTGCATGGAGCAGTCCCGGTCGCCCAGAATCACCACTTCTCCCTGGGTATCCGCAAGCACCTGGAACTCCACGTGTCGGGGCTTTTCGAGATAGCGTTCCATGTATACGGTGTCGTTGCCGAAGGCCGCCTGCGCTTCGCTGCGAGTCAATTGCCAGGCGTTAAGCAGGGCGGCTTCTGTATGCACCACGCGCATCCCTTTACCCCCGCCGCCGGCGGTCGCCTTGATGATGATCGGATATCCGATATCGGAGGCCATACGCATGATCTCGTCTGCATCATCCGGTAGCGGGCCATTGGAGCCGGGGACACAGGGCACACCGGCCTGCATCATGGCATCAATCGCGGAGATTTTGTCGCCCATGAGACGAATCGTTTCGGCGGCCGGACCGACGAATATGAATCCGCTTTGCTCGACGCGTTCCGCGAAGTCGGCATTTTCGGCGAGAAAACCGTAGCCTGGATGAATCGCGGTAGCATCCGTGACTTCTGCAGCAGCAATCACAGCAGGAATGTTGAGATAACTGCCCGCGGCTGCCGGGGGGCCGATGCAGACTGACTCCGAGGCAAGTCGCACGTATTTGGTGTCGGCATCCGCCTCCGAGTGCAGCGCTACCGTACGGATGCCCAACTCTCCACAGGCTCTCAGAATCCGCAGCGCGATTTCGCCGCGGTTTGCAATGACGAGTTTATCGATCATCGGGAATGCGTCAGCCGCCGTCTTCCTCGATCACAAACAGCGTTTCCCCATACTCCACCGGATCGCCGCTGCTCTTCAGGATTTTCTTGACCACGCCGCTCACCTCCGCATCTACCTGATTGAAAATTTTCATCGCTTCAATCATGCATAGCGTGTCGCCCACGCTCACGCGGCTGCCGATTTCGACATAGGGTTTGGAATCCGGATTGGGTGAAGCGTAAAAAGTGCCAACCATGGGCGAATTTACCGTGCCTGCAGTGTCGAGTGCCTGCGTGACTTCCGGGATGGGAGCGGGAGTCGCCGGTTGGGGAGCGTGAACAGGCGCGGCTTCGACAGGCACGCTGACAGGCGCCATTGGTTGGCTCAGCAAGGGAGCGCCAGCACCGGCGGAGGGAGCGCCTCGACTGAGGCGAATGGATTCCTCGCCCTCAGTAATCTCAATCTCGCTCAACTGAGACTCCTCAAGCATTTCTATGAGCTTCTTGATTTTACGAATATCCATAATCTTGTAGTCAGTTGGAGTTGTTCCCAAACCCCAGTTGTTCAAGGGCGGCTTCCAGTGCCGTTCTGTAGCCGCGCGGGCCAAGGCCGCAGATAACGGCCTGCGCCAGGTCTGAGAAAAAAGACTGGTGGCGGAAGGCTTCGCGTGCGTGAACGTTGGAAAGATGAACCTCAATGAAGGGCAGTCCGACCGCAGCAAAGGCATCGCGCAGCGCAACACTGGTATGGGTAAACGCTGCCGGATTGATCACAATAAACCGCGTGCCGTCAGTGCCGGCCTGCTGCACCCGGTCAACAAGTTCAGCCTCGCTGTTGGACTGCAGCGTGTCTAGCCGGGCGCCGGCCGCGGCGCATTGCTCAACGGCCGCATGATTGATCTCCTCAAGAGTGCAGGCACCGTAAATACCGGGTTCGCGGGTACCGAGAAGGTTCAGATTGGGGTCGTGAATGAGAAGAATATCGGACATTGGCATATTCTCGCATTTTATAGAA
>DLPX01000059.1 GCA_002477475.1 Proteobacteria bacterium UBA7447 | reverse complement strand
ATTGGTAATCTATCCGAGCTAGGCCCAGAGTCTTTTCTTAAAACAGATTCACGACTTCAGTATTTAATTTATCTTTGTGTAACAAGAAAACTGGATCGATCTAGGGTGCCGAGTGTGCTCGCTTTTGAGAGGATCTCATGAAACGCACTTGATGTGCCAACGTTGTCCATAAACGTTGCAAGCGTTGCAGTATCGTGAGAAGAATATGTAACCGTTATTCTTGTCATGTCTGCCGCAACAACTGGCATCCATACTTGAGTACGTACGTTATAGTCGACGAGTAACTTCTGAATCTCTGGCATTAATTCAAGAGCGGATGCAATATTAGATTGAGGCATGACGTAGGACCGTTGCATCACTGCATCATCGTTTTCATCATCAGTATCACCATAAACCCGTCGCCAAATAGAAGGCCCTCTGTCGTCTGATGCCGGTCCGGCGTCGATTTCCATACTTAGTGCTTGCCACGCGGGATCCGTCTCTAACTCGACCGCCACTTCAGCAGTATGACTCAGGGACTCGAAAACGTTGTACAGATGGAAA
The DNA here is from genome assembly GCA_002477475.1 of Proteobacteria bacterium UBA7447. Lineage (GTDB taxonomy): Bacteria > Pseudomonadota > Gammaproteobacteria > Arenicellales > UBA868 > UBA868. Next base: position 13,994 of record DLPX01000059.1, on the reverse strand, counting down.
CTGCCGGCGTCGAAACCTGCCTGAACTCGAGCGATCCACACGGATGACGCACCATTTCTTGAAAAGATTCCAGCTGCGTTCCTCATTCGATTTAGGGCTATTTCCGTTTTTCCTGCGTGTGGCACAACTATTCTTTGGGAAGCAATCATTTTTAACTCCTTTTGTTGAATTTTTTAGATTCGTTCTTTTAAAGAAGCAATATTCGTGCCAAAGAATTACGATAATGTTTAAAAAAAATAACGGCTTTCGATGTGCCACATTGGGGCGACGTCAGAGTAAGACGCACCTGAAACGCGCAATCAGCGGAGTTTCCACCGTATCGCGCCTTGGCGTCCCGAGGGCTAGCGCTCCGGTGACAATGCCTTGGCTAAAGTGTTTGCACCTGGTTTCGGCCGCTTTGTTTTGCTCTGTATAAGGCTTGATCAGCGCGGTTCAGCGTCTCACCTGGTTCTTCCCCCGTCCGGTGAGTGGTCACCCCAGCACTCACTGTCAGCGGGATCACTTGGCCGTCAAAATTGAGAGGACTCTCGTCAACGGCGCGACGAACGCGGTCGGCAAGCTGTTCGAACCCTGAATCTTTTTTGGATTCGTCGGGTTCTTGGACAAGATAAATCACAAACTCTTCTCCCCCAAAACGCCCAAACTGTGCCCCGTCACTCAACGCAGCACGAACTCGGTGAACCACGTGCAGGATTGCGGCGTCCCCCGCAATATGGCCAAAAGTGTCATTGACCTTCTTGAAGTGATCAATATCCAGCATCGCTACGCTGCATGACGCAATGTCAGGATCCAATTGATCCAGATCCTGACAAAATCGATCGTACCAGGTGCGGCGGTTCAGGCATTCTGTTAACGGATCGTGCTCTGCAAGCCATGTGGCCTGCTCGAGAGCGGTGTTCTTCTCCCGTTCCTCCGTATTCACACGATCCAGCACTGCGTTATAAAACGTTGCGATATGGTGTGCCTCAGTCTGGACATCGACTGCTACGGGCTTTGAAAAATTCCCGGTGCTCGCCTGGTAACTCATCTGCCGGATGAGATCGAGAGTTGAGGTTTGCGCATCGTGCTCAATAATGTTCAATCCGACCACTTCAGCCTGCGGGGTGACCCTGTAGGAAACGAACTTTCCGCTTATATAAAAGAACAGCAGGGCCAGCGGGAACACATATCCGCCGACAACGATGACGCCCAGTGCTTGAATCCCCAAAAACGAGAGCATGTTTAGGCCATCAGGCGCCGGAACAAATAATGCCACGGCGAGCGTTCCCCAGATCCCCGCGCCAAGATGCACGGGAATGGCACCCACCGCATCGTCCAACTTAAATCGCGCTAGCAGTTCTCCAAAGAAGACAACAACCAAGCCTCCGACAAACCCGATAGTCGCAGCCATCCAGGGAAGTACCGCATCACAATTTGCCGTCACCGCCACAAGTCCACCCAAACTCCCATTTAGGATATCCAGCGCGTGTGGCTTTCCATACCGAATACGGGTGAGTAAAAGGGTCGCCACAATACCAAAGACTCCCCCGACAATTGTGTTCGTGACGATAATCGGTACTTGGTCTGACGCCGCAAGAGTGCTTCCCCCATTAAATCCCAACCAGCCAAACCAGAGAAGAAACACACCGAGCGAGGTCAGGGTGACACTATTCGGCTCAATTCCTCTCTCATCGTCGAAGCGTCCAATCCGGGGGCCGATATGAATAATCGCGGCCAACGCGACCCATCCCCCAACTGAATGAACCGCGGTAGAACCGGCAAAGTCATGAAATCCCAAATTGGTCAGCCAGGCCTCTTCTCCCCCGGAGAAAAACAGCCCGCCCCAGATCCAGTGGCCCACTATCGGATAGACCAGGAGCACCATAAAGATTGCGACGCAACAGTAGCCATAAAATGACATTCGCTCTGCCACTGCTCCCGATAGGATTGTGGTTGCGGTTGCGCAGAACATCGCCTGGAAAATGAAGACAAGGTAGGTGTAGGAATCCAAAGATTCCATTAGCGAGAAAGGCTCGCCAATCCATCCGCCCAGAGAGGGGCCGAACATGACGCTGAATCCAATCAGTGCAAATCCAACAACGCTGATCGCAAAATCTACGGTGTTTTTGATTACAACGTTGATCGTATTCTTGGCCCGAATTAATCCAGCCTCAAGACAACTGAATCCCGCCTGCATGAACAACACCATGCAGGAGCAGAAGAGAATCCAGACCATGTCAATCTGATTCATTTGGACCATCCTTTATTCGATCCCGGTCATTCCAGAACGCGCGATCAGTATCCGGCGGCGGCGTGGCCTTGTCAAAGCCTCCCTCCGGCCCCTAGAGCCAATGAGAGGCGCAGCTCTTCACTAATTTGCTCTTAGAAGTCGACGCAATGGGAAGACGCCCATCAAAAGTACAACTCCTAAAAACGCAAGCACCATCAGGCTGCTGCTGAAGTGCCCGTGAGCACTAAACAGGATACCGATCAATACCGGTCCCCCGACTCCTCCGACTTCTGCTGCAGAGAAGAAAAACCCTCCGGCCGTGCCAGATCGCCTGGCCCCCACTCCGGGGACTTCGACCAGGGTAAGCACCAGAACGGTCATCATGGAGCCCGCCGCGATCCCCTCGACCACAAGGGTGACATAAAGCCACATGCCATGTGGCTGAGCGAGCAGGGAAAGACTGGCCAAAGTGGAACATGCAAACAGCAGAGTGAGCACCGCGAATCGCCGCGATCCCACCGCCATCCGAGGGAGCGTCAACGCACTCAACACCCCGACGGCCACGGGTATCGTCGCAAGCGCACTGGCTTTGCTTGGACTGGCGCCAAGGTTTTTTAGCATCTCAACAAGCCAATTGCCCATCCCATGGTTTATTGCGAACACGGCCACGCTCATCAACAGAATCAGCCGAACTGCCGGAATCCTTATTACTTCCGCCAGATTCGACAGGCCGATCTTTCCCTCGCTTTCAACCGCTTTTGCGACGTCATCCCTTGCCACCAACAGCCAGAACACTCCCGAGGCAATGCATACCCATCCCCAGATCTGAAGAAGCAACCGCCAGTTTCCCTCCAACAAAGGGAGAGCAACTGATTGAGTGAGACCCAGCGCGGCCACGGCTCCAATACCTGGGCCTGTGATGTAGATACCCATTGCGAGTCCCCGGTGCGCGCCTTCAAAATGCTCGCGAACGACTTTGGGCGCTCCTGCAGAGACCAATGGACCCCCGAGCCCAAAGAGCGCCACAGCGACCAGCAGCTCCAGATATTCCCCGGCGAATCCCCTAAGAATCCCGGAAAGCCCCATAATCAGGGCGCCAATCGCTAATCCCCACCTGGCGCCGATACGGTCCAGAAGCATGCCGCAAGGAATCGCAGCAAAGATATAAACGAACTGCCAAGCACCCATGACGGTGCCCATTGCGCTATGACTGAAACGAAGGTCTGCTTCAATCTCTGACACCAACGGTGCCAGACTCGCCATGCTGAGCCCGAGAGCCATATAGCAAAACCACAAGCCTGCCAGCATCCACCAGCGGCGAGCTCCGAACTCAGTCCGAGTCAACTATCCCGGCACCTGCGCCGAACTTTAGAGAATGCTCCGACTCGGGAACCAGCAACCGATCTGAGAAAGCCTTCAGCTGAGCGATAATTGCCGGGCTAGCGCAAAGCCCTTTGAGACGGCAAACCTCGAAGAACCGCTCCTCTTTCACACGATCAATCAGTACTGTGCCTGCGCCGTCAAACCCGGACTGTTCTGCCGACAGGCGGATTACCCCCTCTCTTCTCCCGCTCGGGGTTCGATGTTGAGGCTCTTTTCCCACGCAGATTATCTCTGCGCCCGGGCCAGAGATAAAAACTTCGTCAGGCGCTACTATCTTTAGAAAATGCTTTCGCCTTAGAAGGCGATGGGAAAGCGCCAGCGATGCCGCAACCAGTCGCGGGCTTTCTATTTCAGGTAGTAAGACTTCCTCACCTATTTCAGGCCAATCCAACTGAAGTAAATCGCAAGCCGCGGTGGCGAGGTACACCGCAGATACTCTGCCTGAGGGAATTGCTTCCTCTTTGTTAAAGAGGTCAGGAAAGCGTGCCTCAGTCCGCCCTTCATCGAGCGCAGCAAGCGCTGCCTGGACTTCGCATTCTCCCGGGAATCCGCAAATCTGAAGCCAGATAACAGGGACAATCAGGTCCTCCGCGACCCCCAGTGGGAGTCCAACCCCGCGACCGGCTTTAAGAAGAAGTTGACTGAACTCCGTGGAGGACTGGCGCATCAGGCATTTTGTGGCGCAACCGAAAGCCACCAGTCATCTGCCCAGGGCTGGTCAAGTTCGCTCATTAGGGGAGCGCCCTGAAACATTGTGATTCTCGTCCACAAAGATGATTTTGGATCAAATTTTGCCGCACCAAAAAAAGAAAGCTTGAACCGCAGGATATCAAGCGGAGAGCAGTCTTCGGCGATTAGGTTATCGCGGATCTCGCCATAAGGGTACCGCCCAAGTACCTGAGCCCGACGCGCGAGGTGGCGGAATTCTGGATACTCCTGGAGGAATACTCTCAGACTCTGGTCTGGGTCTGAACCTCGCAGGGCCTCGCGAAAAGCAGCCATATCCCTCGCAATCGCGACTGGCATCTCCTGATCCGCTCCCGACTCCTCAACCCTGCGGCCGAATCTGGGCTCAAGCTTATTTTCAGAGACATACCAAAAGTGTGCGTTTTGCTCGTCTGCTGAAAAGTCAATGTCGTCAGTCCAGCCATACTGGCCGTCCAATCTCTCTAGCGTCGCTCTGACCGTTTCTGTAATGTGGAGCAGGTCCGGTTCATGGGCATGAAACATCTCGTCCAGCCCTTCTGAGGCCTCTGGGTAGATCTCAATAAGCAGCGCGCACAACAGTTCCTGTCCGTCAAGGTCGAAACTCGCCTCAGCACGTTGAAAGAGCGCATCCCATAATTGCCCGGCGCGCTGCTCTGAATCTGCGCACTCAAGCCAATACCGGAGCTCGAGAAGATCCCGCAGCAGTTTCTGGTTACGCTGTTGATAGTCCTCGTCGGATGTCCGCCACTCATTAACGTGTTGGTAGGCCCGCTGCTGGAGCTCAAGGGCACGCTTTACGTCGTCCGGCGAAATATCTTTCATGGCCCGGACCCTGGCGAGAGCGCTCTCGCGAGCATGGAACCAATGGTGCAAAAGTTCAGGGTGGCTCACAACAAAAGGCGCCATACCCAGACCCGTTGCATTACCGATACCCAGAGATCTTTTCAGACTCGGTGCCAATACCGCCGGCTTTCCGCCGGCGCGGCAAGCAGCGATATGCTCGAGCTGATCGAACGTGAACTGTCGGATCAGAAATACCGTCAACATCTCAGCCTGAAAAGAATTTTGCGTCTCTACGCGCGACGCAATCCGGGAGCGATCACTGATCCCGAACTTGCCATTGCCGTACACGGCGGTTGTCCGCATCAAATAGCCTACTTCATTGAGCTTTGTCGCCTCAGGCTGCTCGCCGCGGGAAAGACAATCACACACATACTCAAAGAGGCGGAGACTGCGGTTGGCACGGGAGATGACAAGATCTGTCGCCTCAAATCGCCCTGCTTCCTGCAGCGGCGCCTGTGTCCTGAGTCGATCAATATCCTTTTGCGAGGGTATGCCGTCAAACAGGACAAATGCCGCGTCCCAGGCCGAAGCAATAACGCGGTCGGTTCTGTCCTCATCGGCGAGAGGGTTGGCGAATGCGATCAGGGAATAGGCACGATCAGGAAGTTGCGCGGTGTACACGGCCGTTCCATAGCCGTTCTCGTCGAGCTCAAATTGTCCCCGCTTCATCTGCCAACCCTCACTGGACATCCGACGCAGCAACAACCGCATAAAGCTGAGACGAGTCGGAAATGCAGCGCCCATCCGGTCCAGTTTGCAAACCCGCTCTGGCGGTCGAAGCCCCGCGAATACGTCTGACTTGCCTAGATGAGGCTTCCCCTCGCGTGGGCTTATCTGATTTAGTACGACGGACATTTCAGTGTTATCTCTTTTCCTTGCTGGATATATTAAATGCTTCTGGCTGACAACTCTTGATGCAGGACAATATCCTAGCACTCAGACACCAACAAAAGATTCCTCAAAAAAGCGCAGCCAATTGTTCCCCATCACCGCGGCAACCGATTCATCATCAAAACCGACTTTCGCAAGACCTACCGCAATATTCGGGAAATCACTACTGTCTTTGAACCAGGCGGGCTGTGCCGGAAACCCAGGCTTGTCTGCCGAACCCTCGCCATAATCGCGCTCAGTGGTCCAGCGACCATTTCGCATCCACTCCACAACGCTGTCAGGCTGATCCTGACAAAGATCCGACCCGATACCCAGATGCTCTACCCCAAACCGATCTGCGGCCCTGGCGACCATTTCGCAAAAGCTCTGCAGACTGCATTCACTCCCTTGGTGCAGATGGTGGGGATAAAGCGAAAACCCGATCATACCGCCTGTCTCCGACAAGGCGCGAATCACCTCATCCGACTTGTTGCGCAACGCCGGATGCCAGAAAGAAGGATTAGCATGGGTGATGGCAATAGGTCGCGAGGACGCTTCAATGGCCTCCAGCGTTGAACGCTCAGCAGAATGACTCATGTCTATCACGAGTCCCACTCGATTCATCTCCGCGATCACCTGATTGGCCATACGGGTAATCCCGGGATCATCTGATTCATAACAACCGGTGGCAAGCAACGACTGGTTGTTGTAGGAAAGCTGCATGAACCGAGCGCCCAACTGATGGCAGACTTCAACCAGTCCAACGTCTGCTTCGATCGGCGAGCAGTTCTGGAAACCGAAGAAGATGGCGGTGCGGTCCGATTGCCGCGCAGCGAGAACATCCTCGGCAAAGCGCCCCGGCATAATCAGGTCACTGTAGTCGAGGAATCGCCGGTTCCAGTCCGCCACATTGGCGGCTGTTTCGCAAAAGTCCTCGTGGTAGCAGATGGTCACATGAACTGCATCCAACCCGCCCTCACGCATTTGCGAGAAGACCTTTTTAGACCAGTTACAGTACTGTAGGCAGTCGACTCTCGCGTCTATCAGCGCCGCGGTGCTATCAGGCATGTCATAACCAATCGGTTTCAAAAGGCAGGCTGGACATCCGCTCTACCCCAGATTCCGTGATGATAACCTGCTCTTCCAACTTGACGCCTTCACGCCCCCCTTCAACGCCGATAAAGGACTCTACGCATATCACCATCCCCGGACTAAGCACACCCTCGTACCCCTTGGCTATCAGATCCACCTCATGTTTGATACTGGGATATTCATCTGCCAGCCCTACGCCGTGCATTAGCGAGGGGTATCGGTTTGAAAGATACTCCTGGGGAATCTTCCAGCAGCGCTCCGACACTTCATGGAGCGTGAGACCGGAACGCAGAACCCCGATATTCGTCTCAATCTGCTCATAAGCTGTCGAATAAAGCCGGCGCTGCTCATCGCTCGGACGGTCGCCGCACAACCATGATCGGGAAATGTCCGAGCAGTAGCCATAAGGCCCGATCAGGTCGGTATCGAAACTCACCATATCGCCTTTCTCGATCGGGCGCATAGAGCATTCGCGAAACCACGGGTTAGTCCGCGGACCCGACGACAGAAGACGAGTCTCGACCCACTCGCCGCCCATGCGGATGTTCGTCTCATGCATCCTGGCCCACAACGCATTTTCGGTAATACCTGGCTCAAGTGCCTCATGCATGGAATCACAGGCCGCCTCACAAGCATCCATCGAGACCTGCATCAGTGCCAGCTCTTCCTCGGACTTAACGGCCCGCGCCCGCTCAGCTATGCCCTCACCTTCAAGCAAAACCAGGCCTTTCTCGCGAAGCGCGTCACAAGGCATAAATGAGAGCCGATCGATACCCAGACGACGATCATCGCCTCCATACGTGCGCATCAGATCATCAATTTCGTCTGCGAATTTACGGGCGCGGGCTTCGCCATGAGAACCGGCGGAAAAGAAATAAAAAGACGGCATCACCCGATACTCATCCACCCCCGGCAGGTCCTGAGCCAAGTGCGGGTGATTGGCATAGTCATAGAGCACCACGGGACCCTCTAGCGCCACAAATACGCAGCGGGTTTCATAGTGCGAGCACCAAACCTGCATGTTTGTCGCGTCGGTCGCATAACGCGTATTGATCTGGTCAAAGAGGAGTAGTCCGGCGACCCCTGCTCTTCTCATCTCGTCCCTGAGTCGGGCAAGTCGATAAAGCCGGACGCCGTCCAGATCTACCGGTGGTTCACTGAACTCCATTGCGCCATGTTGGCGGGCAGCACTTGAGTTGCTGCGAACGGATTCGATAGGCATGATTTTTGAATTGTGGTTAGGTGCGTGCGCCTCGCCTGGGGCGCTGACACGACCTATCTTACGCAATCACGAATCCGACAGTACGTCCTAAAATGTACCCCGTACGACAGTTGCTAATTCAGATCTCAACCCCAGTTGGGGGTTGTGACCGGCTTCATAACGCATCGCCCCGTAGGCGCCAAGTTCCAGCGATTTTGACCATTTAATGCGATAGGTGAGTTCCAACGAGGTTTCAGAACCCGAGGGCGCCAGGCCGATCCGTTCCTGATACCGAAGGACACGACCATCCGCGCCCAGACCATGAGGCACATCCAGGCTTGCTGACCCATCGGTCACCTTAAGTGGTTGAGACACCGTGAGGCTGGCTCCATCCTTCTTCAAAAAGATACCCTTTGCCCCCAAGCCTACCAACCAAGACTGGGCTGTGAGATCAGAAAAATCATCGAGTAACCTATCCTCCGCCTCGGTCACCGAGGTCAACACCCCGGAAAAGGCGGCGAGAACCGCGAGGTAGTTGTTTATGCGTCCGTAGCCCGAAATACGAAAATATCGGGTTTCGGCCGACGCTACGCCCAGCGCACCGCCGGGGGCACTCCCATACAGACTGCCCTCTTCTGCGACAATCCCGCCCTCGAGTGAAGCTCCAAAGGTATCGTTCTGAAGGTGAATCGCCGAGGCCCACTGCTGGTTGCCCTGGTCGAGTTCTTCACTGTCATGCGTATCGGCCAGCGAAACATCAAGCTGAACCATCTGGTTCAAGCGATAGCTCGTCAGACTGTGAAATCCCTCATCATGGTTGCCTCCCGCTAGAGTGCGTCGCCACACGCTCGCCATACCCGCACCATCGTCGACATGAGGAATCCAGCCGAGCACTGCGTGGCCGGTTTCGGGCCGCACGCTGTATCCCACTTGGTAACGAACGATCTCATCTGGTGAGACATCCAAGTGCAGTCTCGGTGCGCCAGTCGAATCGGCGCCGGCGAATGAGGAGATCTGATACCCTGAGCCGGCTTCCAGCAACATCCGGTCCGTGTTCCCCATCCAGGACTGAACCACTTTCCGAGCGCGACCTCTGGAATCCACCGCGCTCGTCATCCTTGAAAGATCCAGATTAAAGTCCCGCCCGTAGTGATCCAGAGCAAGTACCTGACGTAACGCCGGCTGCGAAACGAGCGCCGCGTGCAGCGGCGTACCTACCCTCAAGCGGCGTAGCGAAAGTTCATCATCCGCAGTGTCTTCTTCGGGCGTCGTATCTTCATCTGTTGTTGATGCAGTCGTTGACGTCCCCGTTGGCGTTGTCAGCGCCCCCAAGGGCAAAAAAGAACGGGCGGCGTTGATGCGACCCCAGCCATATCTGGCATCCACCCCCGGCGCGCCCATATCGGTTGCAGAACGCTTGATGATATCGGTGATTTCTTCAGCCCTGAGTGCCGGCCAACGCTGGCGCAACTGTGCCGCTAAGGCACTGACCCGGGGGGTTGCAAATGAGGTCCCCCAATAGTCTGCGAACGCAGAAGCGCCCGTCGCGACCACATAGTGCTGAGCGTAACCTCCGGCGCGGTTGCTGAAACCCAGCATTTCACCGTCCGGACCCAGTGCTCCAACAATAATGGCCTTGCCGCCGAGTCCTGGCGCATGCCGCGCGTCTCCGTTAGGGTTGGACAGACGGTCATTGCCGGACTGCATCACTATCACCTGGTCCGCGAGCGCTGCGGCCAGAATCGCGTCCCCCGGAACAATTGCCAAAGCAGCATTTGAGTGGTTGATGACGCGAATGGAGGGATTTGCGGCGGCGGTACGCAGGGCCTTGGCAGCGGCGCTGGCTGAAATTGAACGACTTCCCGTTGAGGTCTGGAGCGAAAGGATCCTGCTCCCGGGAGACAAGGTCCGGATAATCTGGGCGACGGCAGTCCCGTGCGTCCCCTGCTTGGCGTAATCCACGAGCGGATTTCCGCCAACGAAACTCGCACTGCCCGGCAGCATGACATCCGGGGTGATCGGAGCCACCAGTTCCACTCCGGTATCCAGCACCGCCACCCCGAATCCACTGACGGCCACCGGGGTGGCCGTCGTTGTTGTTTGGTTGATCGCACTCGACTCAGAAGTACTCTGGGCCTCCGTTTCTGTCGGCAACTCCCGGTCGCCGCCGCCTTGACCAAATCCAGCGACAGGTGCTAAAAACAGACAGAGGCAAAGCAGCCTGCTTCTGCCCCCTAACTGAACCGCAAAAGAGATTGCATCACCACGCCGAGTCTCTGTCACGAAGTTTGGAATTCTCATAATAAGGATGAAGCCTGCTGATCGCGGCTCTTCAAGTTTGGGCTGCTGTCCTGCAGGATCAAGGAGCCCTCAGGGTCGCCTGGGGCAGAGCCTGCAGCGCTTTTCGTACTCCAGACCGGCTTACGCTCCAGACTAACACAACGCTCACCAGTATCGAAATGGCGATCACAGAGAGTTGCGGGGCATACTCAAGGTCAAGAACTCGGGTGGCCAGTAGCCAGCCTGTCAGGGTCGCAGCCACCGCCGAGATGATTCCTGCGACGACACCGATCACAATGAACTCGGTATTCAAAGCGCGGGTCAACCGGGAGTAATCGCAGCCGAGGACCTTCAACATCGCCGCTTCCCTCACCCGGGTGTCATGACTGGATTGCATCACTGCAAACAGTACCGCTGCCCCTGCGGCCAGAGTGAACCCAAATACCAGGTTCAACGCCACGCCAACGATCTCTATCAGGCGTCGTACCTGGCCCAGAATTGCTCCGATATCAATAATGTTCACCGTCGGGAACTGTCGACTCAGGTCCACAAGGACGTCCTGTTGCTCTTCCTCAAGGCGGACTGAACTCAAAAAACTATGCGGTGCGTCCTCAAAAACGTCGGGTGGAAATAGAACGAAAAAATTTGGGTTGAAACTTTCCCACTGAACTCTTCGCAGATTCGCGATTTTTGCATCGATGGTTTCCGAGCCCACACGAACGCCGATTCGATCTCCCACCTTCACTCTCAAAGGCTGCGCCCAACTTTCCGCCAGCGAGACAACCGAATCTTTGGATCCGGGCTGCCACCAGTCTCCTGCGATGAGCGTGTTGCCACGGGGCATCTCCCTAGCCCATGAAAAATTCAGATTCCCCTCAATACGAGACGCGGTACGTGGATCAGAATACGCCTCCGAGGTGGGCACTCGGCCATTTATCGTAACAAGGCGCCCTGTCGCCATCGGAATAAATTCCAGGCTTTGATTTAGGTTCTCCTGAAAAAAGTCCGTTACCTCTGGTTGCTCATAATTCTGCACATTCGCGAGGAAAAAGTTTGGAGATCCGGCAGGCACTCGAGACTCCCAACTGTCGAACAGTTGGCCGCGAACAAGTGACAGTGTTACCAGCACGGTGAGCCCTAATCCCATCGCTGCAATCTGAAAAGTCGTCGCGACCGGGTTCCGATATAACCGGCCCAGTCCAAACCGCCACGATACGCCCACGCCTCGCGCGCTGCGCTTCAATAGTCTAATCAGTCCAAAGCTCGCTCCCATCATCAACACAAGCGCGCAAACAATGCCTGCCAATACATAGAACACCAACTGACTTTGCCCGGATTGCTGAACCGCAAGCAGGATCAGCGCAAGGATCGGCGCCAAATACCACAGTGCATCTGAGATCAATGGTCTTTGAGTCTCCGTCCTTCTGAGCACCTCTATCGGAGCGACTCTCATCAACCGCGCCAATTGCGGCCCTGAAAAGCCGATCAACAAGACCAGACCGAGCAAAAGACTGATTAAGACCGCGCCAAAGCCGGCTTTGCCCGCGCCGAGGGAAAACACCTCCCCCAAAAGACGAGTCATCAGTTCCTGAGCGCCAAAACCCAACACAGCTCCGAAAAACCCCCACACCAGGCCCATCATGACCAGGGTTTGAAGGTGTATCAGCAGGACTGTTGGCCCGGTTGCTCCGAAGCAGCGAAGCAATGCGGCATGGCGACGACGTCTGTCGACATACCGCCGTGAGGCGACCAGAATCGCAATTCCCGCAATGAATAAGGTGCCCAGTGACGCCAGCCCAATAAATTCCGTGGAAGCCCCCACCGTAGCCCCAACCTGCTGCTGGGCCGATTTGAGATCAACAATTTGGATTCCTTCGAACGCTTGCGCGCCCAAAAAATTCCGAAAGCGGATCACCTCATCCACGGGACCGGCTGCGAGAAGCGCGTGGGTCGCTCGACTGGACGGCCCCAGCAGCCCAGAGGCTTCAACATCTAAATGATGCGCCAAAATCCTTGGGCTAAAACTAAAAAATTGACCGCCCCGGTCGGGTTCGTATTCCAAAATGGCTTCCAGATTCAGCGACATGTCTCCGATATCCAGACGATCGCCCACGCGCAGACCCAGGGTTGTCAAAAGTCGTTTATCCACCCACGCCTGACCTCTATCCGGACCGTTCGCCACGCGCACCGATTCTTCCCGATCAGAATCACCCTGCAGGCCTAGGGTTCCCCGAAGCGGGTACTCAGGTGTGACGCCCTTAATCGATGCAAGCAGGGTCTGGCCATCAATAAATAGCACCGTCGGGAAAACTACCGTCCTGGCGGTAGAAAGGCCTGCGGATCTGGCTTTTGTCTCAATCTCGTCTGGGACTCGCGCTCTCGCTGTCATCTTTATGTCTGAAGCGATCACTTCCCCTGCTCCTCGCTGAAGGCTGCTCTCTATCCGATTGGAGAAACTGCCAACGGCACTGACTGCCGCGACGGCCGTCAGAAGCGCGCCCCCCAAAGCAAGCATCTCGCCGGAACGCCAGTCCCGCCAGAACTGACGGCTGCCATGACGCAGAGAAAATCTCATTCATCAACTCCGATAACCTGACCTCTCTCAAGACGCAGATGCTGGTCGCACCGCTGGGCCAAACCCATATCGTGCGTCACCAGCACCAAAGCCGCCTGACGGGTATTGCAGAGCGAGAACAACAACTCCGCCACCTGATCGGAGGCGGCATCGTCCAGGTTTCCAGTCGGCTCATCTGCAAAAAGAATCTGGGGCTCAATGGCGAAGGCGCGGGATAGCGCGACCCGCTGCTGCTCACCCCCTGACAGTTGTTTGGGATAGTGCTCACAGCGGTCTGATAGTCCCACCCGATCCAGCCAGTCGGCCGCTTTGTCGCGTGGGGCATCATCTCCTGCCAATTCCAAGGGCAGCATGACATTTTCCAGCGCCGTCAACGTATCTACGAGATAGAATGACTGGAAGACAAAGCCCACTCGCCCCGCCCTCAGTCGCGCCCGTCCGTCTTCATCCAGCACGTCGAGATCACTGCCTACGAGCATAATCCTGCCACTGGTCGCTTGATCCAATCCCGCCAGCAGCGCAATCAACGTCGACTTGCCCGATCCAGAAGGGCCCGTCACCGCCAGGGCTTGTCCTTTCGCGACCTTTAATGAGACGTCATTTAAAATGGTGAGCGTCCCCGCTGGACCTTCAACCTGTCGAGATACATTAGTGGCTTCCAAGATAAACTCCGTCACCCTATTTTGGCTCCTTTCCTTATTTCTGATTGGGGCTTTTGCAAATGCGTCACCACCGACTGTTCTTGTTATCGGCGACAGTATTAGCGCCGCCTATGGCATGCCCGAAGAAAAGGGATGGGTCAGCCTAATTCAAAAACGCCTGCCAGCCGGCAC
>DLPX01000004.1:129885-134162 GCA_002477475.1 Proteobacteria bacterium UBA7447 | reverse complement strand
GCACCCTGATCCATCAGGACCTTGGCGGCGTCAGCTTCCTTGGGTGGATCGAACCAGGTGTACACCCAGACCACTTTAACTTTGATGTCCGGGTTGACCGAATGAGCGCCCAGCAAAAAGGCGTTAATGCCCCGGACAACTTCGGGGATCGGGAAAGAAGCGATATAGCCGATGGTGTTGGTCTTGGAGACCTTGCCCGCGATCACGCCCTGCACGTAACGACCCTCATAAAAACGTGCGACGTAGGTCGAAACATTATCCGAATCCTTGTACCCCGTGGCATGCTCAAACTTGACGTTCGGGAAGCGCTTGGCCACTTTAAGGGTGGGCTCCATGTAGCCGAACGAGGTGGTGAAGATCAGTTCATGTCCCGTCTCAGCCAGTTTGGCGATCGCGCGCTCGGAGTCTGGTCCTTCAGGGACGTTCTCCACATAGGTGGTTTGGACCTGGTCGCCAAGTTCCTTTTCCAGCATCAGCCGGCCCTGATCGTGGGCGTAGGTCCAGCCATGGTCACCCGGAGGGCCAAGATAAATAAACCCAACTTTCAGTTTGTCAGCCGAGGCGGTCCCGGCGGTCAGCGCCAAGGCGCTCGCGAGCGCGATGGCAGTCAGTTTCAGCAGTTTTTTCACGTTCACGTTCCTCTAAATGGGTGATCAGAAATCACAAAAATTTCTTCATTATCGGTCAGCGCTCGGCTCTGAATGGCCTGCCCAGGCACGCCGGGGCATTCAGCCGGATCCGCGTCGCATCGCGTGAGATCAAGACTAATACAACTATGGTCGCAATGTAAGGGAGCATTGACATAAAGGAGGCCGGAATCCCGAGACCGGCCGCCTGGGCATTGAGCTGGAGGATGGTAATTCCGCCGAAAAGCACCGCGCCCAACAGTACGCGGGTGGGACGCCAACTAGCAAAAACCACCAGCGCCAGCGCGATCCAGCCGCGACCGGCAGTCATATGCTCTGCCCACAGCGGGGTATAAACCAGCGACAGGTAGGCGCCGCCAAGTCCGGCCATTGCTCCACCGAAGGCAACGGCGGCGTAGCGGATTGCAATCACGGGATAGCCGATCGCATGGGCCGACTGGTCCGAGTCGCCCACGGCGCGCAGGATCATGCCCCAGCGGGTGTGTTTCAGAAACCAGTGGGTGAGGCCGAGTATCAGAATCCCGACATAGACCAAAGGGTCGTGACCAAACAGCAGACGTCCCACGATCGGCAGATCCGTCAGCACGGGGATATAGATCGCCCGTATCTGTTCAATCGTTTTGCCAACATAATCCAACCCGACCAGCGCCGAAAGCCCGGTGCCGAAAATCGTGAGTGCGAGACCCGTGGCCACCTGGTTGGAAAGCAGCGAAAGTGTCAGTACCGCAAAGATCATGGATGCCAAAAGCCCTGTCAGCACGCCGACGGCAAGACCGAGCAGTGGCTCCCCTGTCAGGGTGACTGCGGCAAAGCCAAAGACGGCGCCGATCAGCATCATGCCCTCGACCCCAAGGTTGAGGACGCCGGACTTTTCGGCCACCAATTCGCCGGTTGCCGCGAAGACAAGCGGTGTGGCCGCTGTCATCATGGTCATAATCGAAGCGATAATGAGTCCCGTCATGCGGTGTTGCCTCTGGTCCTGACCCGGGTCAGTCGATAACGCGTCAGAAGGTCAAACGCCAGCAGGTAAAAAAGAATAATGCCCTGAAAAAGTCCCGTGACCGCCTTGGGTAGACCCGCCGAGATCTGAGCGCTCTCACCGCCGATATACGTGACAGCGATTACGGTACCGGCCAGCAGTACCCCGACGGGATGCAGCCGGCCGAGAAAGGCTACGATGATCGCAGTAAAGCCATAGCCTGGCGAAATTTTTGGCATCAACTGCCCAATGGTCGATGCCGCCTCCATCACGCCAGCAAGACCCGCAAAGCCTCCGCCGACCATCAGCGTCGTCCAGACCATCTGGCTGCTGCCGATGCCGGCATGACGCGCGGCAAGTGGTGCCGAGCCGAAAACCCTGATCTGAAATCCGAATCGGGTCCGCATCATTACAAACCAAACGCCAAACGGAATCAGGACCGCAATCAGGGTGCCAAGGTGTACCCGGTAGCCCGGGAAAAACATCGGCAGCAGGGCGACATCCGGGAACATGCGGGTACCGGGAAAGCCCCAGCCCTGCGGATTGCGCCATGGCCCCTGAACCAGATGGACCAGCAGCAGTTCGGCGACATAGACCAGCATCAAAGAGACCAGAATTTCATTGGCGTTAAAGCGTGTTTTCAAAAGGGCGGGCATCGCAGCCCAGGCCATACCGCCGAGGATGCCAAGCAGCATCATGCAGGGCAGGATGAGTGGGTTGGTGCTATCAAAGAAATAAACTGCCGGCGCACTTCCCAACAGTGCGCCGGCAATGAACTGGCCTTCTGCGCCAATGTTCCAGACGCCTGCCCGAAAACCCAGCGAGAGACCCATACCGATCAGGATCAAAGGACCCGCCTTGACCGCAACCTCACTCAACCCTGACCAGGAAGTGAGCGGTTCAATAAAGTAGATATAAAGGGCGATGCCCGGTGACTTGCCCATGACAAGAAAAATCAACGCGCCGGTGATTGCCGTGAGCACAAGCGCCAGCAGCGGCGATAGCCAGGAGGCATAGGCAGACTGCGTTGCCCGGACTTCAAGCGTGAACATGGGGATCCGTATCCGAGCTGGGACGGCTTGCTCCCATGAGCAGGCCCACCGCTTCGGTAGTGACCTCGCCAGTGGGTCGGGGGGCAGACAGCCTGCCTTGCGAGATGACTGCTATGCGGTCACTCAGGGCAAAGATTTCGTCAAGGTCCTGGGAGATCACCAGGGCGCCTGCGCCGGCGCTGATCATCTGCTGGATCTTCTCGTGAATGGCTGCCGCAGCACCAGCATCCACACCCCAGGTGGGTTGCGAAACGACCAGCAGCTGCGGGCCCTGCAGAATCTCTCGGCCCACAATGAACTTCTGCAAGTTGCCCCCGGAAAGACTGCTGGCCAGTGCATCGGTGCCGGTCGCTTTGACATCAAATTTCTCAAGAATCTCCTTGGTGTACTGACCAACACCCGGCCAGTCGATGATTCCCCGGCTGACAAAGCCCATGCGAAAAGCCGAGGTGAGAAAACTGTTCTGTACCAGGGTGAGATCCGAAACGGCTGCCTGGCCCATCCGTTCTTCGGGGACAAAAACAGCACCGAGTTGGCGCCGGGCCATGGGCCCCAACCGGCTGGCATCTGTCTCAAGAAGCTCGATTTGGCCTGCCTGCGGCGCTCCGGTTTCTCCTGAGAGCGTGTTCATGAGTTCGGTCTGGCCGTTCCCGGCAATGCCGGCGATACCGAGGATTTCCCCAGCGCGTACCGAAAAACTGACGTCACTGATATCGGTGCCATGTGGCTCATCGGAGCGAACTGAAAGGTCGGTGACCTTAAGGCGCACCTCCGACGTGGCAGCGGCGCTATGGCCTTTGGCTGATTCCACCCGTCGCCCGATCATTTTCTCGGCCAGCGACTGGGTCGTTTCTTCTGCTGGATTGCAGTCATCAACCCGTTTGCCGCCACGGAGGATCGTGGCCCGGTCGCACAACGATCGCACCTCTTCAAGTTTGTGGCTGATGTAGAGGATGGATCGGCCCTCGCTTGTAAGCTGGCGCAGCGTTTCAAAAAGAACCTCGGTCTCCTGGGGTGTCAGGACCGAAGTGGGCTCATCCAGGATCAGCAGGCTCGGGTTCTGTAGCAGACAGCGGACGATCTCAATGCGCTGGCGTTCTCCCATCGACAGGTCGTAGACATGTCGATCAGGATGCAGGGTCAGCCCATAGTCCTGCGCCGTGGTTTCGAGACGGCCCCGCAGTTCATCAAGGTTCTGCGGCGGCAATGCCAGAGCTACGTTTTCCAGTGTGGTCATCGATTCAAAGAGGGAGAAATGCTGAAAGACCATGCCGATCCCGAGTGATCGGGCACTGGCCGGGTTGTCGATGGTCATCTCGTCGCCGCGCCAGCACAGAGTCCCTTGATCGGGACGCAACACGCCGTAAATGATTTTTACTAGCGTGCTTTTGCCCGCGCCGTTCTCCCCGAGGAGCGCATGAATCTCCCCCGGAGCAACTTCCAGATCAATATCGTCGTTCGCAATACAGCCGGGGAATGCCTTGCCGATTCCCTTGAGCTGCAAAAGCGGTTTGTTGTTCATGCCTGATGACCTGTGCTGCAAAGATACGCACGGAGAGCGAGCCCCGTCCTTAGTAGGGAATCTTATCCTCTTTTTTA
>DLPX01000004.1:72558-129474 GCA_002477475.1 Proteobacteria bacterium UBA7447 | reverse complement strand
GATACAAAGCCGCATCGTCAAAGCCGATACGCGCTGCATCGTCGCGGTCACTGGCAAAGAAAATGGTTTCAATACGCGCCCACCAGATTGCACCCAGGCACATCGGACAGGGCTCGCAGCTGGTGTAGATCGCGGCACCCTCCAGGGAAAAATTCCCAACGTTTCGGCAGGCATCGCGGATCGCGCTGACCTCGGCATGAGCGGTCGGGTCATGATCAGAGGTGACCCGGTTCCACCCCTGACCGATTACCGTGTTATCGCGCACAACCACTGCCCCAAAGGGTCCGCCGGCACCGGCCTCCATGTGCTCTCGGGCAATAGCAACGGCAAGGTTCAGATAGTCTTCGTGGGTATCTTGCGGGTTATCCATGGTGTACCTGGTTCAGGGGTATCGTGCTGGCGGTAAAGGAACGCCGCCGGTCTTGCGCCCTTTGGCAGACCGTCAGGATCTCACTTAAAACGCTCATGGCGATGACGCCGGGTTCCTTGCCTTCAGTACCCTGCTTACCGATCGGGCTGGTCAGCCGCGCAAGTTCCAGATCGTGTAGCCCGTCTTTTCTTAAGGCCTTGCGAAAGCGCCGCGACTTACTCTCGCTGCCGATGAGGCCGGTGTACACAAGATCCGGCCGTCTCAGCAGGATACGACAAAGGTCGTAATCCAGCGCGTGACTGTGGGTCATCACCAGTGCGGCCTCATAACTTCGAAGCTGCTGCGCGCCACCGACAGGATCGAAGCGCTCATCAACGAGGAGATTGGCAGCCTCAGGCACGTGCACACACTGATCCAGCCGCGCATCAAAAACGGTTACCCGAATGGGCAACTGTGAGGCGATGGTGCACAAGGCCCGACCGACGTGGCCTGCGCCAAAGAGCGCGAGCCGCGGACGATTTTCCTGGAAAGACAGCGTGATGATTCCGGGCGAAAAAGCATCGACCAGCGTGTCATCAGTAATCACCACGGGCGATATCTCACAGGCGGCGCTGTCAAAAGCGATCTGAACATGGCCGGTCAAGGCGAGTTGTTGCTGGGCCTTTGCAAGCCATTGCGCCGCGCCAACGTCAATCGGCTCGAGCAGAACCTGCACGACACCGCCGCAGCATTGGCGCATGTCGGGGCCAAGCGCGCACTGCACCGGCGCGCGGGACCAACTGCCCGCGCCTTCGAGCATGGCCCTTGCTGCCTCGATAAGCGTGCGTTCCAGTTCGCCGCCGCCGATGGTGCCAAGGACCGAATCTTTTGTGAGCAGCATCCAGCTACCGGTATCCCTCGGGGTTGAGCCGCGCTCGTGGGCCACCATCGCAAGCACACCGCGCTGGCGGCGATGGACGCAGTCGAGTGCTGCATCGATCCAGTCCGCAGGACCTGGCAGAGCGCTGATCATGAGATGGATGCTGCCGCGCGTTGTCGTTCGTAAACCATTGCGTGCAGCAGCGCTTCCGGGGTCGCGGGTGCATTCAGCTCGGGTACAAATCGGTAACCGCTGATACTGGAGACGGCATCCGAAAGCGCCTGGTGGACCGAAATCGCGAGCATCAGGGGAGGCTCCCCTACAGCCTTGGACCGGTGAACAGTCGGCTCACGGTTTCCCCCTCCTGACCAAAGTGCGATATTCATTTTTGCCGGCCTGTCTGAGCAGGTCGGTATTTTGTAGGTTGAAGGCGCGTAGGTTTTGATTTTGCCGCGCTCATCCCACCACAATTCCTCGTTGGTGAGCCAGCCCATGCCCTGGATGAAGGCGCCCTCTACCTGGCCCAGGTCAACGGCTGGGTTCAATGACTTTCCGGCATCGTGCAGGATGTCCACGGCGGTGACACGGCTTTCTCCCGTCAGTGTGTCAACGATGACTTCGCTGACCGCAGCACCATAGGCAAAGTAGTAGAAAGGCCGGCCCCTGGCTTTTTTGCGGTTGTAGTGGATTTTGGGTGTCCGGTAAAAGCCCGTGGCAGAAAGCTGGACGCGGGCGAGATAGGCAAGCTCCACCACTTCGGCAAAAGGCATTTGCTGATTGCCGGCAATCACAGTGCCGTTTGCAAATTGGACACTTTGTGCATCCACATCGAAATGGTGGGCCGCAAACGAGATCAGCCGTCGCTTAAGGGTGTTGGCGGCATTCAGTGCGGCCATGGCGTTGAGGTCGGCACCTGACGATGCTGCGGTTGCCGAGGTGTTGGGCACCTTGTCAGTCCGGGTTGCCGAGACCTTGATGCTGTCGACCGGCAGCGCAAGGGCATGACTCACGACCTGTGCGATCTTGACGAAAAGCCCCTGTCCCATCTCGGTCCCGCCATGGTTGAGATGGACGCTACCGTCTCGATAGATGTGTAGAAGTGCGCCTGCCTGGTTGAACCACGTGGCCGTGAAGGAAATACCGAACTTGACCGGAGTGAGCGCAAGACCTCTCACCATCAGCGGATCTGCTGCATTCGCCTCGCGAATCGCGCCGCGCCGTGCCCAGTAATGACTACTCTGCTCCAGTTCTTCGACAATCTCATCCAGCACGAAGTCGTCTATCTGCATGAAGTAGGGCGTGATGTTGCGGTCAGCGCCACCGTAAAAGTTGCGTTTGCGTACCGTCAGTGGATCAAGACCTATGGCGCGGGCAATTCCCTCGATAATGCGTTCACCCGCCAGCATGCCCTGGGGGCCGCCAAAACCCCGAAACGCGGTGTTGGAAACCGTGTTGGTGAAGGTCCGTTGGGACCGGATATTCACGGCGGGAAAATAGTAAGCGTTGTCAACGTGAAACATGGCACGGTCATTGACGGGGTCAGACAGGTCTAGCGCACAGCCGCAGCGAGAGGCGAGGTTGCAGTCGACCGAAAGGATCTGTCCCTGGTCATCGTGACCCACTTGCCAGTCGATTCTGAAGTCGTGCCGTTTGCCGGTCAGGCGCATGTCATCGTCGCGGTCGAGCCGGCATTTAACGGCCTTGCGGTTACGCGATGCGGCGACCGCAGCAAGCGCCGCCCATTGGCAGGCCTGGCTCTCCTTGCCGCCAAAGCCTCCACCCATGCGCCGAACTTCTACTGTGATTGCGTGGGCGGGTTGGTTGAGAACTTTCGCCAGGTGCTGCTGGATTTCGCTTGGATGCTGGGTAGAACAGTAAACGAGCATATCGCCGTCTTCCTGAGGCACCGCGAGTGAGATCTGCCCCTCAAGATAAAAGTGATCCTGCCCGCCGCAGTACAGAGTGCCGGTGGTGGTGTGCGGTGCGGCCTGCATGGCTTCACGCCAATCGCCCCGGGCCATGACCTGTTCGTCACTGATAAAGCGATTTTGCGAAAGCGCATCATCGACCGTTAGCACAGGCTCGGCCGGGCGTACCGTCACCTGACCGAGTGCGGCAGCGGCGCGCGCTGCGCGGTGACTGGCGGCGACGACGGCAAAGACCGGCTCACCGTCAAAGCGGATCTCGCCGGACGCAAGCAGTGGCTCGTCCCCTCGACCTGAGGGGCTGACATCATTCTCGCCCGGGATGTCCGCGGCGCAGAATACATCGATGACGCCGGGTGCAGCGCGGACCGCGTCAAGCGCAACTGCGGTGATCGTGCCTACCGCTGTATCGGCGCCGCCGACGGCAAGATGCAGCGTGTCGGCAGGAAGGGGAATGTCATCAATGTAAACCGCTTCGCCCGTGGTGTGCTTGAGCGCGCTGTCATGGGCAAGTGCTGCTCCGGGTGAAGTATTGGCTGCGTTACTCATGGGTGACGGCCTGCAGCTTTTGAGCGGTGGGAAAGAGTTGGGGGAGGGCTTGGCCGCCAAGGCTTCGAAGGCAGCGCTCCAATAGTCCGTGCGCTGCCAATCTGCGGTAGGAGGCACTGGCCCGCATGTCGGAGATGGGAGCGAAGTCCTGCGCCAGCGCCTCACCTGCAGAGGGCAACAGCGCATCATGAACGGCCTGCCCCACCAATGCCTGTTCACACCGTCTGGCCCGCCGCGGGGTTGCGGCCATACCGCCAAAGGCAATACGGACTGAAGTGATGGTGTCGTTTTCAATCGCAAACCCAAAGGCGCCGCAGACGGCGCTGATATCCTGATCGAAACGTTTGGAGATTTTCCAGCAGTGAAAGTGGGCATGTCTTTTTAACGGCACGTTCACGCCCGCGACAATTTCATCGGGCGAAATATCCTGTTTGCCGTAATTGATAAAAAACGACTCGAGTGCGATGGTACGGGTACCATCTGGGCGCGCAAGATCGACAGAAGCGTCAAGCGCAATCAGGGCCGGAGCGAGATCGCCAATCGGTGAGCCGTTGGCAATATTGCCGCCGACTGTCGCCTGCGCGCGGACCTGTCGGGAACCAAAGCGATGCAGCAGCGGGCCCAGATCAGGCGCGAGTTCTGAGAGCGGAGCGATACTTTCAGCAACGGTGACCCCTGCGCCAAGCCTCAGGGTCTCGTCATCTTTTTCGATAGACCGAAGCGCCCCGATCTTGCCAAGATCAATGACACCTTCAAAACGGGCGTGGCTTTTGTTTACCCAAAGACCGACGTCCGTTGATCCCGCGATGAGTTGTGCAGTCGGTACCTCGCTTCGGGCCCGCCACAGGTCTTCAAGCGTTTTGGGTACAACGAATCGGCCATTCGATCCGTGCAGATCAAGATAAGTGCCATCATCCTGCCATTGAAGCAGTGTGCTTTCGGCCTGGGCCTGCAGGGATAAAAAGGCCTGCGGAGTGGGCTTCGTGCAGGCGCTCCTGGCAGCTGAGATGATGGGCCCATAGCCCGTGCAGCGACAGAGGTTTCCTGCAAGGACGTCGTTGATGGTGTCCGTGTCGGCGGCGGCTTGTCCCTTGGCGCAGGCATCGTGCAGGCCCGCAAGGCTCATCACGATCCCGGGGGTACAGAAACCACACTGTGAACCGTGTTCGTGCGCCATCGCCTGCTGCACGGGATGAGGCTCAGGGTCTGCGAGGTGTTCGACCGTGAGGATCTGTGTATTGTCGACCGAGGCCAGCGGAACGATGCAGGCATTCACAGGCTCGTATTGCAATACCCCATCGTGAAGTTTGCCGACCAGCACCGTGCACGCGCCGCAGTCTCCCTCAGCGCAACCCTCTTTGGTGCCGGTGAGTCGGGCTTCGAGCCGGATAAAGTCCAGCAGCGTCTGATGCACATCAAAAGAAGATCGGTGGATCGTCTTGGGGCCAAGCAGGCAGCGGAATTCAGATCTTGCGTTAGCCATGGTCTGGCAAAGCTGGGGTCAGCTGCCCCGATACGTGCTGTAGCCATAGGGCGAGACCAGCAGCGGCACATGATAGTGCTCGCCTGGATCCTGGATGCCAAAGCGCAGGACCACCGTATCCAAAAAGGCGGGTGTGCCGAGGGTTGCGTCATTTCGGCGAAAGTAATCACCGACTTCAAAGCGCAGTTCGTAGGTGCCGACCATAAAGGCTTCACCGGAAAGAATCGGACCGTCATTGCGCCCATCATCGTTGGTGATGCCCTTGCACAGAAGACTGTGGTCATCCTCCAGCCGATAGAGTGTCCAGGCGATCCCGCTGCCCGGGCGACCGGCCGAAGTGTCCAGTACATGTGTGGTCAGTTGTCCCATGATCCCCTCCTTGCGAAGCCCTACCGAACAAGGTGCCGTTTGTTTTTGGCAGTCCTAATCTGCGGGTTTATCGACTGCTTCGCGCCAGTCTCACATAGCCCTCTGCCAGCGTCAGCCAGGACACCCACCAAAACACTTTCAAAGATAATTTGATAATACCGGGAAATCTTCATTAAAGTCTCGGCTAATATTCAAGTCGCACAAATTCTGAAAGATCACTTAGAACTTTTTCTACATGAGCAACGACAAAGCCTATCCAAGAGATCTCGTCGGTTACGGTCAGAGACCGCCTCCCGCGCAGTGGCCGGCAGGCGTCCGTATCGCCGTGCAGTTTGTTGTGAACTATGAAGAAGGGGGCGAGAACTGCGTACTGCATGGCGACCCGGCGTCGGAGGCTTTTCTGTCAGAAATCGTCGGCGCCACACCGTGGCCGGGGCAGCGTCATCCCAGCATGGAGTCGATCTATGAGTATGGTTCGCGGGTCGGGGTATGGCGTCTTTTGGATCTTTTTGCGCGTTATGAGATTCCCCTCACGATTTTCGGCGTGGCCATGGCGCTCGAACGCAACCCGGCCGTGGCAGAGGCCGCAATGGCGGCAGGCCATGAAATCTGCTCTCACGGTTACCGCTGGATTGATTACCGCGATGTTCCGGAAGATGTTGAGCGTGAGCACCTGGAACGGGCCATTGAGATTATTCGCAGTCTGACCGGCGAGCGGCCATTGGGCTGGTATACCGGCCGAACCAGTGAGCGTACCCGAGCGCTGGTTGTGGAAGAGGGCGGATTTCTTTACGACGCTGATGACTACAACGATGATTTGCCTTTCTGGACTCAAGTTAACGGCAAGTCTCATCTGGTGGTGCCCTATACGCTGGACAACAACGACATGCGCTTTGCCACGCCGCAGGGCTTCAACAGTGGCGATCAGTTCTACAGTTATCTTCGAGATGCGTTTGACGTGCTTTATGCAGAGAGCGAACACACCCCCAGGATGATGTCGGTAGGGCTGCATTGCCGATTGGTGGGGCGGCCTGGGCGATTGGCGGCCTTGGCGCGCTTCATTGAGCACACACGACGGTTCGACGATGTCTGGTACGGCCGGCGGATTGATATCGCCCGCCACTGGCGAGCCGCACACCCGGCAACCGCATCGTGACCGGGCGTGTGAGTGAGATGGATCGCGCTGCCTTTTTGGAGCACTTCGGCGGGGTTTATGAGCACTCCCCCTGGATTGCCGAACAGGTATTTGATACGGGTCTGGGTCCGCTGACGGATACCCCATCGGGTTTGTCGTCAGCCATGAGGGAGGTGGTGGATCAGGCAGGCCAGGAGCCTCAGCGGCTGCTGCTGCGGGCACACCCCGATCTTGCCGGGCGGCTTGCGGTATCGGGCGGTCTTACGGCTGCCTCGTCCGCCGAGCAGGCCGGCGCGGGCCTTGATCAGTGCACGCCAGAGGAGTTTAGTGCATTCACAGAGCTCAACACCCGCTATTCAGAGAAATTTGGTTTCCCGTTTATTGTGGCGGTCCGGGGTCTTGACCGGGCAGGGATTCTTGACCGGTTCCGCCAGCGTGTGGAACATGATCAGGATACTGAGTTCAATGAGGCGCTGAGCCAGGTGCACCGGATCGCCCGCCTTCGCATTGACGATGTGTTTGCCCAAATAAGGACCTGACCGGTTATGACCGACAACAATGACGTTCCGGCATTTGCCCGCCACCTGGTAAATCTTGCGGCATCCCGCCTCGGGGCAGAAACGCTTTCCTGCAGTGATGATTTCTTTGCTCCCATGGAGCGCATGCTGCAGGATAACGACCCGGTATTTATCCCTGACAAGTTTGACGATCATGGCAAGTGGATGGATGGTTGGGAGAGTCGCCGCCGCCGTGGTGGGGGTCATGACCACGTCATTGTGAGACTGGGCACGCGGGGAGTGATCCGCGGGTTGGATATCGATACCCGGCATTTCACGGGCAACTATCCGCCAGGTGCCTCGCTCGAAGCCGCGGACGCGCCGGTGGAGACTCGTCCGGAAGACCTTCAATGGCGCGAGATCCTTGGACCCACTGATCTTGGGCCGGATAGCCACCATTATCTTGAGATCTCAGATGACACCCCGGCCAGGCACCTTCGCCTGAATATCTTTCCAGACGGAGGGGTTGCGCGCCTGCGGGTTTATGGCGAGCCGCTGCCGGATTGGAGCCGGATGGATGAGAACACTCCGGCGGAACTTTCGGCGATCATTAACGGTGGGCGGATTGCCGGCTTTAATGATGCGCACTACGGCAACCCCTGGGTGATCCTGACCGACGGGCGAGGGGTGAACATGGGCGATGGTTGGGAAACCCGTCGCCGCCGCGAGGCCGGGAATGATTGGATACTGGTGCGCCTGGGTGCGCCTGGTGTGATCGAAAAGATCGAGGTCGATACAGCCCACTTTAAAGGGAACTATCCGGACCGCTGTTCGGTTCAGGCAGCCCTGGTTGAAGGTCTGGATGATGCTGCCTTGAGCGGGCAAGCGGGTGACTGGCCGGAACTTTTGTCCCCATCCAAACTCGAAATGGATGCCCAGCATTTTTTTGAAGCGGATGCACTCAATGATGTCGGGTCGGTCAACTGTCTGCGGCTCAATATCTTCCCCGATGGCGGAGTGAGCCGCTTTAGAGTGTTTGGAAAACCTCAGCGCTAAGATGCAAGCTCTTTCATTAACACCACAGCCCTTGACCGCAGAAGCTTTTGCGGCGTTTGGGGATGTGATCGAGGCGCGATCCGACACGGTTATCAATATCAACCAGGGGACATCCCAGCGCTTTCACGATCTTGCTCGTGTTGACGTGGCTTTCGGAGAGGGTTATCCGCTGGTCAATATCTTTCGAGCCTCGCCGTACCCTGAGCCGTTGACTCTTTCCATGATGGAAAAACACCCCCTCGGCTCACAACTCTTCATGCCGCTTCAGCAGCACGCCTATCTGGTTGCGGTTGCCCAGACATCAGACCAGGTCAGCGCCGGCGATATCACTGTCTTCAGCGCGAACGGCAATCAGGGGGTGAACTTCCAACCGGGAACCTGGCACCATCCGCTGTTGGTACTGGTTCAGCAGGATTTTTTAGTCGTCGACCGGGGCGGCAAAGGCGACAATCTCGTCGAGCAGGGCCTGGATCAGTCAGTCTTGATATCGCTCGGTTAGGCTGGCACCCACCCGGTGCTCACCGATAGACGATAATGATGGGGTTGCCGTGTTAACCAGGACATACCCAATGAAAAGAGCTTATCAACGATTTGCCACTCTCGTCCTGCTCGTCGTATCGCTTCCCGTCTTGGCTCTGCTTGCAGGTGAGGCCGAAGACGGCGGCCCACTGCATGATCAGTTTTGCCTGGGCTGCCATGTCAGCATGTTTGGCGGAGACGGCAGCGCTATCTATCTTCGAAGTGAGCGCCGGGTCAACAGCATCGAGGGCCTGATGGGGCAGGTTGCTTTCTGTAATGAGCAGATCAACGTGGACCTAAACGAGTACGAGATAGACGACATCGTCGCTTACCTCAACGAGTCTTACTACCAGTTTGAGACCGACTAGCGCTGGCTGATCAGGTGAGCAAAACTACTGCAGCGCACCGGCGCAGTATGCTGACGTTTTTCTGACAGCCCACCAATGGAATTCGATTACGTTGTTGTAGGTGCAGGCTCGGCAGGTTGTGTCCTGGCAAATCGCTTATCGGAAAACGGCCGGTATCGGGTATTGCTGCTGGAGGCAGGGCCTCGGGACCGCTATCCGTGGCTGCACATTCCGATTGGTTACGCCAAGACGATGTTTCATCCGAAATACAACTGGCGTTATTACACCGAGCCTGATCCCGGCATGAACGGCCGGTCGATTTACTGGCCCCGCGGCAAGGTGCTGGGCGGCTCCAGTGCGATCAATGGCCTCATCTATGTGCGCGGGCAGCCCGAAGACTACGAGCACTGGGCGGCGCTGGGGAATTCCGGCTGGTCGTGGCAGGAGGTGCTGCCGTACTTTATTCGTTCCGAGCGAAACGAAAGAGGACAAGACCATTTTCACGGAGACAGTGGACCCCAGGGTGTTTCGGATGTCGGCAATCCGAATACCTTGGCCCGCGCCTTTATTGATGCCTGTGTCGAGGCGGGTTATCCCTCAAATCCGGATTTCAATGGCGAGAGCCAGGAAGGGGCTGGCCCTTATCAACTGACAACGTGGCGCGGCAGACGCTGTTCCAGCGCAACCGGATATCTAAAGCCTGCCAAAGGACGGGCTAACCTCTTTATTGAGACTGATGCCCATGTCTGTCGGGTGGGCTTTGCCGGAAGACGGGCAGAGTCGGTGGTGTTTCGCCAGGGGGGTCAGGAGAAAACGGTTACCGCAAGGCGTGAGGTGGTTCTGAGTGCAGGCGCGCTCCAGTCGCCCCAGGTTCTGCAGTTATCCGGTATTGGCGATGCTGATCTTTTAAAGCGTCATGATATCGATGTGATGGTTGATCGCCCGTCTGTAGGTCAAAACCTGCAGGATCATCTTCAGGTGCGGGTGATTCACCGCTGCAACCAGCCGCTCACCGTTAACGATGACATGCGCAGTCTCTGGCGGAAGATGCGTATGGGGATGCAGTATGTTTTCCAGCGCTCAGGACCTATGGCGGTGGGGATCAATCAGGCAGGCGCGTTCCTGAGAACCCGTTCTGATATCGACCGACCCGATATCCAATTTCATTTCGCTGCGCTTTCGGCTGATCTTCCGGGCGCACCCCTACACGACTTTCCCGGATTTACGGCTTCTGTCTGTCAGTTGCGCCCAACCAGTCGAGGCTATCTCTCGATCAAGAGTGCTGATCCGATGGCGCGCCCTGAGATTCACCCAGGCTATCTCTCAACTGAGCATGACCGTAGAACCGTCGTCGATGCGCTGCGAGTGGCGCGCAGGATCGCAGAGAAACCCGCTTTGTCGCAGTACATTGAAACCGAATACCTGCCGGGAGAGCAGGTGCAGTCAGACGTGGCTTTGCTGGAATTTGCCTGCGATACCGGCGTGACTATTTTTCATCCTTCGGGAACTTGTCGAATGGGATCAGATGATGCAGCGGTAGTGGATTCAGCGCTCAAAGTACGGGGGGTATTGGGCCTTCGGGTGGTGGACTGCTCAATCATGCCGACGCTCGTTTCCGGCAACACGCATGCCCCGGCAGTGATGATTGCGGAGAAGGCCTCGGATCTTATTCTGGCCGAAGCGAAAAGCTGAACAGGGCGCGAAGCCCCAGATATCAGTCGCCGGTTTTTTCGGAAAAAGCGATCGCGGCTCTGACGGCGCGTCGCCAGGTGGACAGCAGAGTCCGGCGTCGGCTGTCGCTCATCGATGGATCGAACGTTTGGTCGGCGATCCACGCCTCCTGCAGGGCGTTGAGATCATCAAAGACTCCTGCCTGAAGACCGGCAAGGCGTGCCGCACCAAGTGCGGTGGTTTCCAGAAAAGCGGGCCGGGCAACGGGAGTTCGGGTGATGTCGGCAAGGTACTGGGCCAGCCAGTCATTATTTGCCATCCCTCCGTCTATCCGCAGCATCTCGATGTCTTCGCCGACATCATCGGCCATCGCCTCAAGGAGTTCGTAACTCTGATAGCACACCGCCTCCAGCACAGCCCGTGCAATGTGGGCAGGTCCCGTGTCGCGGGTCATGCCAAGCAGGGTGCCCCGGGCGTGGGGATTCCAGTGTGGCGCACCAAGGCCGGTAAAGGCAGGGACAAGATAGACCCCGTCGTTTGATTCAAGACTAGCCGCAAGCACCGCACTCTCATCGGCAGATTGCACTAGTCCCACGGTATCCCTCAGCCACTGGACGCTCGCGCCCGCCATGAAGATCGAGCCCTCAAGGGCAAAAGTGGTTTTGCCGCCAAGGCGATAGCCCACGGTCGAGAGCAGACGATGGCGTGAGTCGTAGGCGCTTTCACCCGTGTTCAACATCGCAAAGCATCCAGTGCCGTAAGTGCTCTTGAGCATCCCTCTCGTTAGGCAGCCTTGGCCCACCAGTGCAGCCTGTTGATCGCCGACGAGTGCCCCGACTGGGATCGATGCGCCCAGGATATTTTTTTCAGTGAGCCCGAAGTCATCGGCCGTATCCATTACCTTGGGCAGAATCGCGTCAGGTACGCGAAAAAGATCGAGCAGTGCGTTATCCCAGCACTGCTTGTGAATATTAAAAAGCGCAGTGCGCGAGGCATTGGTGGCATCTGTCGCATGTGCCCGGCCGCCCGTTAGGCGCCACAGCAAAAAGGTGTCGATCGTGCCAAAAGCAAGCTCGCCCGATACGGCGCGTTCCCTGGCACCCTCGACATGATCAAGTATCCACGCAATCTTGCTCGCTGAAAAATACGGATCCAGCAGCAGTCCGGTGCGTGCCGTGATATCCGTTTCATGTCCCTCGCTTCTTAAGGATGCGCAAAAATCGGCTGTACGCCGGTCCTGCCAGACAATGGCGTTATAGATTGGCTGCCCGCTGTTACGGTCCCACACAACCGTTGTCTCACGCTGGTTGGTAATGCCGATGGCGGCAGGGGATCCGTCCATTTGTGACAGAACATTTTTAGTCACACCAAGCACGGAAGACCAGATTTCTTCCGGATCGTGCTCGACCCAGCCGTCAGCCGGGTAGTGCTGGGCGAACTCCTGCTGGGCAACATGCAGCGCTTGGCCTTGCGCATCAAAGACAATCGCGCGGGAACTCGTTGTCCCCTGGTCAATCGCAAGAATCGAGGTGGTCATGGCGGCAAGCGTAAATGCGTGGTGGTGGTCTCCCGACCTATCCTATCGGATACGGCGCCCGGGGCACCACCTTGGGATGATTGGCCCAAAACCCGTTCGCTCGTGACCGGTAGAATGAGCTTGTTCCCTTGATCGATCCACGAGATTGATTTTGCGGGAGTGTTAAATCAGGAGTAAACATTGATGACCAAGACCGTTGCCAAAGCTGTTTCTACGCCTGACGCCGCGGTGTTGCCCGTGGCCCAGTCAGAAGAAGTCTTTCCGGTGCATCGGATTTATTGTGTGGGCCGTAACTACGCGGCACACGCGGTGGAGATGGGGCACGATTCGGGTCGTGAGGCACCTTTTTTCTTTCAGAAAAACCCAGACAATCTGCTGGTGAATCGTCCCTTTACTTATCCCCCGCTGAGCGATGATGTGCAGCACGAAATCGAACTGGTCGTGGGCCTTAAATCAGGCGGCAGCGACATTGCCGCAGAAGAGGCGCTTGACTGCGTATTTGGATATGCGGTGGGTCTGGATATGACGCGGCGTGACCTGCAGGGTGAGATGAAACGCCAGGGTCGCCCCTGGGAGATCGGCAAAGCGTTTGAGCAGTCAGCGCCGTGCTCGGCTATTTTTCCTGCAGACAGTGTGGGTCACCCGCAGGCCGGGGCAATTCGTCTCAGCAAGAATGGCGCACTGGCCCAGTCAGGAGACCTTTCCCAAATGATATGGAAAGTCTCCGAGATCATCAGTGAACTTTCCCGTTTTTTCCTTCTGTGCCCCGGAGATCTGATTTTCACCGGAACCCCCTCAGGGGTAGGCCCCGTTCAGCGTGGTGACGACCTCGCCGCCGAGATCGAAGGCGTAGGTGCTCTGAGCCTTAAGGTCCAGTAAGCGAATTTTTCATATAAATAAGATTAGGGGTTAAAGCGTGGTCAGGGTTACATACCCTGAAGGCTTTTTTTTGCGCGCAAGGCGCTCTAATATCCACCGCTTGCTATAGGAGATTTTTAGCACAGCCTTCTTTTGGGAGGGAGGTACCTCTGAATATTGAATATCAACATGTGGCTTTGAAAAAGCGTTATCCGCTTCGTATCAGCCGAGGCGAAAGCGCCGGTTCGGTGAATCTTTTTGTAACCGTGAGCCAGGACGGCGTATCGGGCATCGGGGAGGGTGCGCCGGGTGGGTTGACCGGGGCCGATACTGCACAGGCCTGTGAGGACCAGATACGCGGCTTTCTGGATACTCATCCAGAGGCCCTAGAAAGCCCTTTTTCTGGCTGGAAACTGGCCCGTGAGAACGGGGTGGCACCCTGTGCCTGGGCTGGCGTTGATGTGGCGCTTTGGGACTGGCTCGCCCGGGCTTCACAGCAGCCGCTTTATCGCATTCTCGGTCTGCCGCACAAAGGTGTTGCGACGTCATTGACGATTGGAATCCTGCCGCCGGAAGTGGTCAGGGAAAGGGTGCCGGAAGTGGTGAGTCGCACCGGAGCCCGTTATCTCAAAGTGAAACTCGGCAGCCCCGAGGGCCTTGATGCCGATTGCGACATGTATGCCGCCGTGCAGGAAGCCGCTAGCGGAAAGGGTGTCTCGATGCGGGTGGATGCCAACGGCGGTTGGGATCTGGTTGGCGCGCATCGGATGATGGCCTGGCTGAAAGAGCGCGGCTGTGATTATGTTGAACAACCGCTGCATTACGATGCGGACGAGGACCTGCCGGCCTTGTTTGCGGATCGGGTGCTCCCTATCTTCATCGATGAGTCCTGTAATTTTGCGACGGATGTGGCGCGCCTTGCGCACTGTGTAGACGGGGTCAACCTCAAGTTGATGAAATGCGGCGGCATCACCGAAGCGCTTCGTGTTGTTGCGGCCGCGCGGGCACACGGTCTTAAGACCATGATCGGCTGCATGGGGGAGTCTTCAGTTGCGATTGGTGCAGGCGCATCATTGTCTGCGCTCTTCGATCATATTGACCTTGATTCGCATCTCAACCTCTTGCCGGATCCGGCAAGCGGATTAGAGATGGATGAGGGGGTGGTTTCTGTTCGGGCACAAGCGCCCGGGCACGGAGTGGAACTGACATGATGAAGCCTGACCAAAAACTCGTCATTCATTTTTTTGAGCAGATCGACAAACTCAACGGCAAGATGGGGCACGCTGTGCTTCGGTATTCCCGCAACCCCGTGGCGTGTGCAGTCGATTTCAACCACAAGGGCTTTACCACTCGGGACCTGCTTGATTTTGGCCCCGATGTGCCGGTAATGGGGTCAGTGGTCGAGGCGGCAGATGCGGGTGGCGAGGTGCTTGTGCTGGGTATGGCGCCTTCGGGGGGGCGACTGCCTCCGGAAATGATTGCTGAGGTGGATAAAGCGGTCGCAGCCGGTATGAGTGTCATTAACGGGCTGCATGAGCATCTGGGCCCCCGTTACCCGGAGCTTTCCCCGGGGCAGTGGATCTGGGATATCCGTCAGGAGCCGCAGGATCTCGGCATCGCCTGGGCCCGGGCGGCCGGACTTCAGAATCGACGTGCGCTGCTGGTAGGGACAGATATGGCCGTGGGCAAGATGACCGCGGGGCTTGAGATCTGGAAATCGGCGCTGGAGGACGGAGTTCGAGCTGACTTTCTCGCCACTGGGCAGATTGGCATCCTGATTAGTGGAAAAGGCATACCGCTTGATGCCATCCGGGTGGATTACGCCTGCGGCGCGGTTGAGAAAATGGTGATGGCGGCAGGCGATGCCGAGCTAGCCATCGTTGAGGGCCAGGGATCGATCGTACACCCGGGCAGTACCTCAACCTTGCCCTTGATGCGCGGTTCCTGCCCGACCCATCTGGTGTTGTGCCATCGTGCCGGGATGACGCATCTTGATACGGTGGGTGAGCCGGTGGCGGTGCCGCCGCTTAATGACATCATCCAGCTCTATGAGGACATAGCTTCTGCGTGCGGCACTTTTGCCCGGCCGGTTACCGCAGGTATTGCGGTTAACACGGCACACCTTGATGCCAAAGCGGCAGCGGAAGCGATTGTAGCCATCCAGGATGAAACCGGCCGACTCGCTGTTGATCCGGTTCGTGACGGGGCAACCGAACTCGTCAAGGCGTTGATGAGTTCTTAGATTTTGGGCCGTTAAGGCAAATCTTTTTTGATTATTTTTGAGTGGTTTCCAAAAACTACTATAAATAAAGCGTTTTAATACTGATCTATAAAAACCAAATTAGCTATATATCTATCTATTAAAAGGTAAAATAAGAATCCCTCAACCGCATGGAGAAAACCTCATCATGCACTTTCTAGATAGTGTTAGACGTTGGGTCGGAGCGTTGGCTGAGTTGGGTATTTCAATCATCGCTTTAGGCGTTGTTCTGCAGGTTCTGTTTGGTGATGGCACTGGCGCAGTACCGTTCCTGCCAGTAGACGTACTTGGAAGTGTTATTGGGTTTGTTGATGCGCTTGGTAGCCAGGGCTTGGTCGGTCTGGTCGCGCTTGGTATCTTATGGTGGGCCTATAACAAGAGATCTGCATAGAGCTCTGACTAATCTGTTCTTAAAAAGGGGGGCGTTTCGCCCCCCTTTTTTTATAAGGCTCAAAAATGACTCTGAAGGTGAGAGGGAAATCCGGCCTTCAAAAGACCTTCTACAAAGCTATCGACATCCGCAGAGTGCTCGTAGGGTTGTGAATTGCGGGTGTCCTCGACCGTATAGCTTGGCACCTCAATCATGACCTGGTCGCGTTCTGACGTCGCTTTATCGGTTTCGCCCAGTTGGGCGTAACTTGCCGCCAGCAGGCGCCGATGGAAGCGATTGGGAGAGGCGATACGCAAAAGCGTCTCGACGGCATTGCGGTATTGCCCGCTGTTGTAGGAACTGATCGCAAGCGCCCAAAAATACCATGCGGGCGCAAAAGGGTTCGCGTCGAGCGCACTTTCCAGCGCCGTGAATGCGGCGATGGGTCGACCGCGAAAGATCAGGCCCAGGGCCCGGGCCGCAATCACGTCTGTATCGTTGGGGTTGAGCTCGACTGCCCGGTCGAGGTAAGTCATCGCGCGGTCGTGATCCCGTTGCCAGATTTGGGTGACACCGAATGCAGCGTGCGCACCGCTGTCACTGGGATCCAGTTCTAATGCAAGCTGCGCCGCGTGTGCCGCTTTGTTCAGTGTTTCCAGCGGATGAGAGGCCCATCCCATCAGAAACTCGGCAAGATGCGAAAGTGCAAGCCCTGAATGGGCCGATGCAAACCCAGGATGTCTGTTGCCTAGATTGCGAAACAGTGTTTTGGCTTGGTCGAGGTCCTCCGCACTTTGCATGCGGTACACCAGACGACGTGCACGAATATTCTCGTCGTAATCCAGAGAAAGGGTATGGCTGATGTGAGTGGTGCCCGCGCTGTGTTCGATGTTGCCAACGAGTGTGGTCACAATATGATCAGTTATCTCATCCTGGGTCACAGCAAGATCGTAAGCGGTTACGTCATAGCGTTCCGACCAGAGGTAGTGGCCGTGGGGCATCTCAACCAGATTAATGGTCAGGCGGAGTGCCTCAAGATGCCGCTTTAAGGAAGCCTCGATCAGAAAGCGGGCCTTGAGTTGATCATCGCCCCGACGCTGATCATGGGACTGGGCAGGAAGTGAGAGAACGGTGTGCGGCGCAAACACAAAGAGCTCGCGAAATCTCGATAACGCGCTAATCAGATTTACGGAGAGTGCTTCACCGAGTTCACCAAGATCGGAATCGTTCTTTGGCGCAGAAAAAGGCAGCACCAGAACTCTGGGTTGGACTTCTGGCGGGGCTTTGCTGTCGGGATGCGAGACTTCGTGTCCGGTTAAAAGCAGAAAAGCACTCACGGGCTGGGAAATATGGCGCAGCGTCTGAACCCCAATCGATTCGAACTGAAGTTCGTTAAAGTCACCGATGAGGTGTCGTACGCTCTCCGATAGACAGATGCCCCCGGGCGGCGCTATCTCCTGAAGCCGTGCCGCAATGTTGACGTCATTACCAAAAGCCTGGTCTCCTTGAACCACGACGGCACCTTGATGGATGCCGATCCGGGCGCGCAACTGTTCATTTTCCGGGAGATGACGGTTAGTGAGTGCAAAATACTGCTGTAGCCCGAGCGCTGCCTGAGCCGCAGCCTGCGCCGTCGGAAAAACCGCAAGCAGACTGTCTCCGGCTGTATTGACCAGGGCGCCATCATGATCTGAGACAAGCAATGCCGCCTGCTCGAATCCTTGTTTTAAAGCATAAAAAGTGGCGTCTTCATTTTGTGATGTCAAACGTGAAAATTCGACAAGATCACAATGCACGACAACCAGTTGCTCACGCGTTGGAAGCATTTCTTTCTCGACATTGGAAAAGCATCGGCCGGTCCGAACGGAATGAGGAATGAAGTCTGCCAGATCTTCAGAACACAGTAACGAGCCCTTGGCGAAAGAGAATATTTACCACGAGTTTGCGCTGTGCACCGTACCGGATCTGGTTTTATATCAATCCCCTCATAAAAGAGGACGCGTTTCTTCATGAAGGGGTGCTCCTGCGATCGAGAGTGACGTCAAGTCAGTACGCTAAAATTTGGGCAAACATCAAACGGTGCCTTAAGACCTGCAAGGAGTCAGTGTTGACGAAAGCGCCTGATCGGATCGAGGTTCCAGCGGCTTGGTATGGTGAGGCGCTCGCCCAAACGCCCGATGTCTGGACCTGCCGGCTGAGCGATGCCCAAATTTCTGAGTTGGTTGGGGCGGCTAAAGCCTTCATTGATTCGGGAGATGCCCTCAGTGAGATTACCCGCGAAGCCTTTTCTCTCCCGCGCCTGGGTCCGAGCCTGCAGCGACTGGCGTACGAGCTGAAATCCGGTTTGGGCTTTGCCCTGCTAACGGGCTTTCCCTCTGAGGAGCATAGTCGCGAATTGAATGCCACCGTGTTTTGTGGATTGGCGCCCACCTGGGCCACGCACGGTCGCAAAACGCGGCCGGTCACATCCTCGGCCATGTCAAGGATCTGGGCGCAGACGCACAGGACGTTAATGCCCAGATCTACCAGACTTCAGCCCGGCAGACTTTTCACACGGACAGTTCGGATGTGGTTGGATTGCTCTGTCTGCGCGAAGCCAAAGAGGGTGGCGAAAGCCTGCTGGTGTCGACGATTACCATCTATAACGAGATGATGGCGCGCCGCGGCTTAACGAGCACTATATCGAAGCCTTGGATCTTTTTGACGCCCTGGCAAATGACCCGGCCCTGCACCTGAAAATGCGGCTTGCCCCGGGCGACATGCAGTTTGTCTATAACCATACCAATCTGCATGACCGAACCGGATTTACCGATTGGCCTGATCCAGAGCAGCGTCGGCATCTGCTGCGGCTATGGCTGTCGCTCCCAGATGACCGGACCTTGCCCCCCGTTTTTGATGAGCGTTACGGCAGTGTCGAAGTCGGTAATCGTGGCGGGATCGTTGTTGAAGGAGCGTGTCTGGTCGCGCCGTTGTTACCCTGAAATACTGCTTCAATGTCTAGCTGGGGCGGGTGAAGGCAGGCCGGGCCAGTCGCCTGAAGTTCTCTGCGCTTAAGGGCATGGCTTCACCGGAAGAATTTCATCGGCACGAACAAGTTGAGAAACACCTTCAATTAAACAAGCATTTACCTATAGAATATCGCGTTCTTTGAGAGGTTCACGCTGGCGCTGAGGCGATATTGATGCGAGAGCATGTCTTGTTGATGGATACCACGCTCCGGGATGGAGAGCAGACCCAGGGGGTCTCGTTCGCGCCCGATGAGAAGGTGAGTATTGCCCGCGCACTCCTGCAAAGCCTCAATGTGGACCGCATCGAAGTGGCGTCAGCGGGTGTTTCGCACGGCGAAAAAGAGGCGGTCACCCGAATTCATGACTGGGCCGCTCGAAACGATGCGCTGGATCGCGTCGAGGTCTTGGGCTTTACCGATCATCATCGCAGCGTTGACTGGCTGGTCAGTACGGGAGGCCGGGTGCTTAACCTGTTGACCAAAGGCAGCGAGAAGCATTGCACAGAGCAGCTCAGAAAGACTCTCGATGCGCACCTTAAAGACATTGAGCAGACGGTCGACTATGCGTTGGAACAGGGTCTTCTGGTCAATGTCTATCTCGAGGACTGGTCCAACGGTTATCGGGACAGCCGCGATTATGTGTACCGCATGGTTGAGGCGCTCACGGCAATGGATCTTCGTCATATTATGCTGCCTGACACCCTCGGCGTAATGAGCCCGGCAGAAGTGTCGACGGCCGTCGGGGATATGTGCAGCCGATTTGAAAGTCAGGATTTTGATTTTCATCCGCATAACGATTATGGACTCGCCACCGCCAATGCCATGGCTGCGGTCGAATCTGGTGCAGCCGCGATTCACGCCACACTGAACTGCCTCGGCGAGCGAGCGGGAAATGTGTCGCTCGCTGAAGTGGCGGTGGTGCTCAAAGACAAGTTGGGCGTCAAAGTCTCGATTGATGAGACCAAGATGCACGACCTCAGCCAGATGGTTGAAAACTTTTCCGGAAAGCGGGTAGCAGCCAACGCGCCGGTCATCGGCACCGATGTCTTTACCCAGACCAGCGGCATTCATGCCGACGGAGATCAGAAAGGCCAGTTGTACCAGACGGAGCTCAGCCCGGACCGCTTCGATCGTCGGCACAGCTATGCCCTCGGCAAGATGAGCGGCAAAGCGTCGCTGACGAAGAATCTCGAAGATCTTGGGATCGATCTGTCAGAGGAGAATCAGGCTAAGGTGCTCCAGCGGATCGTTGAAATTGCCGACACCAAGGCCACGATCACGCCGGAAGATCTTCCTTTCATTATTGCCGACATTCTTGAAAGTGGCGATTACCAGCACGTGGAATTGTTGAACTGCTCAATCACGAGCGGTCTTGAGATCGAGTCTACCGCCAGCGTCCGGGTGCGGGTGGGGGAAGAGATCCACAAGTCCTCAGACTCAGGCAACGGCGGTTTTGATGCGTTTATCAAGGCGCTGCGCAAGGTGTTGGATCCGGGCGGATTCGAATTTCCCGAACTCATTGATTTCGAGATCCGGATTCCCAAAGGCGGTCACACCAGCGCACTGACCGAGTGCTTTATTACCTGGGAAGATGGTGGCCGCCGATTCAAAACACGCGGCGTGCATGCCAATCAGGTGTTTTCCGGTGTTAACGCCGCTATGCGCATGCTTAATATGAAAATGCGCCAGAAGGATTCACCCGAAGGCGAATCCCGTCCGTTAGAAAAACCCGAGTAGGCTTTCTTCCTGATCCCCTAGCCAGCTGCCGGCATCGCGGCGAGGGCGGCCACAACCCGGTCGCCGAATTCGCTGGTGCTGATCTGCTTTTCTGCATCGCCCCGTCTGGCAAGATCCGGCGTGGTGAAGCCGTCGCTAAACACACTCTGCATGGCCCTCCAGAGATTGGCCGCTTCGGCGTCCATGTTGAAACTCATCTCTAGCATCATCGCCACGGAGCCCAGCATGGAGTAGGGGTTGGCAATGCCCTTGCCCGCGATATCCGGGGCGGAGCCATGGGAGGGTTCGTAGTAGGACTGCTCGGGGCCGACACAGGCCGACGGCATGAGCCCCAGCGAGCCGAGAATCCCCCCACATTGATCACTCAGGATATCGCCAAACATGTTTTCCATGACCATGACATCAAAGCGCGTCGGATCAAGGCACAGGTAGGTGGCGGCCGCATCCACCAGAACATGGTCAACCGTGACCTCGGAATAATCGCGATGGACTTCATCGAGGACTTCGTTCCAGAGCACGCTGGATTTCAGCACGTTGCTTTTGTGAACGTTTGTAAGTGATTTTTTGCGTTTCATGGCGAGCTTGAACGCCACTTCCAGCACCTGCTGAATCTGGTCCTCGTCGTATTCCAACATCTCGTGGACGTAACGTCGTCCCTGATCGTTAACCCCGGTTTCCTTGGATCCGAAATAAAGGCCGCCGACCAGTTCCCGGATTATTACGAGGTCAATACCGCTGCCGATGATCTCAGGACGCAGCGGCGAAAAGTGTGCCAGTTCAGGCGGCAGGGTAACGGGGCGGAAGTTCGCGTACGTCTGGTAGCGCCGGCGCATGGGCAGAAGACCTCCGCGCTCGGGTTGCTCATCTACGGGAATCTTCTTCGACTCCTCATGGCTGAGTCCAATGGTGCCCTTGAGGATAGCATCGGCGTTGTCGCAGATCGCGATGGTTTCATCGGGAAAGGACTTTCCGGTCTCAAACCAGGCGCAGGCGCCAAACAGGGCGGGCTGCAAATCAAATGCAACGCTGTTTCTTTCTTCTACAAGTTTAAGAACTTTTTCTGCCTCGGCCATGATTTCCGGGCCGATGCCGTCGCCGGCGAGCAGGGCAATCTTGTGTGTTGTCATATCGTTAAAGAGTCTGTCTTAGTTGGGTAGCGGGGCCTCGCACTCATCACCGATGCCGTTTGCGTTGGTGTCGGTCTGAAGCGGATTAAACAGCCCAAAACAGTTGTCCAAAAGGTCGAGAACGCCGTCATCGTCGAGATCGTCACAAATCAGGACATCGTCATCTTGCTCGTCCAGCGGCAAAATCTGGGGAACGACATCTTGTGCCGAGATCGAGGAGCCCGTGGCAGCCAGTAACGTGACCGCCAGAAAGGTAAGCGCCGCAGTATAGCGGGCTTTGCCGTTCACCATGGAATAGCATCCCCGGTGTAGTTAAAAAAGCCCCCGTTTTGGGCTTCATAGATGCCAAGCATGACTTTCCTGAGACCAGAGGCGCTCTGGCTTGTGTCAACAGGCGCACTGGCGCCTCCCATATCGGTCCGCACCCAGCCCGGATGCAGTGCCACGACTCGGGTACCGTCACCGGCAAGATCCCGGGCCAAAGACACGGTGACTGCATTCAGAGCGGCTTTACTGGAACGGTAACTGTAGGCCCCGCCCGAAGTGTTATCAGACATGCTGCCCATCTTGCTTGAAATCATGGCAACCAGGGCGTCATCGGCTGCTGCAAGATTGGGTCGCAAGGCCCGCGTCACCATAAACGGTGCAATGGCGTTAACATGAAACTCCTGAAGCCAGGTTTCTGGTTTCAGACTCTCCATATCGTCTGATCTTGATTGGTACAGGCCGGCGTTATTGATGAGCAGGTTAACGGGCTGTCCCGCCAGGGACGAGACGGCTGTCTCAATCTCAGAGCGGTTGGTGACGTCCAGCGTAAGCAACTGCAGTGCGTCGTCGTGTGTCGCTTTGAGCGACTGCAGAGCATCCGTCTCGGGATGCCGCGCAGTGGCGAAAACTTTGCTGCCGGTTTCCAGAAACTGGCGCACCAGTTCCAGTCCGATACCTCGAGTAGTGCCGGTGATAAAAACGGTGTGGATCATAGTGAATAACCCCAAAAAGGTGGTGATGGCTTATAAGGTGTCAGGAGGCAAAACCGGAGATCATCATCTGCCGGGCCTTAACCGCATCATCGGAATTATCCAATGCCGTATCGGCCTCGCAAAGTACCTGTCCGGCGCTGACATCGCGCAAGAGGGTCACACCACCCGACAGGCCCAGAGGCAACGCGTCTTTCGCAATGGACAGGGATGCCGGCATTTGTTGGCCATAGACACAATGGCCGCCCTCACCATCGAGCCTCTCGCCGGCCCTGAGATCCCGTTTGGCGACCGCGACGACATCTGATGAAAAACAGTACGGCTCACCGGTGGGTTCGCCGCGCAGTGCCACCGACGCAACAGACAGGCCGAGTTCCAGCCCGATCATGTGCGTCGGTCGGTACAGCGCGCCGTAAAGACCGCTCTCATCGGGCAGCATGTGATACTCGCGAAAGCATTGCCGGGCGTAATCAGTGCCTGGTTTCACGATCACAAACGTCCCCATTGCAAGATGATGATCAATGGGCTCGCCGCTGCGTTTCAGTGAGGAGACCACTTCCGTGGTACCGCTACGGGTCAGTGCTCCGCCCTCTTGCTGAGGCTTGCAGACATCCGCCAGAGAAAAGCGTGATGAAGGCGGGAACGTCAGGCCTGACGCCTGGGGCACAAGACCGGTCGCGTTGCACACTGCGGTCATCTCTATTGCCGATTTGCTGCCGTCCAGAAAGGAATTGAACATCTGCAGGTTGATGCTGCTCGGGTCTTCGATATCAAGATACTCGCGCAATACATTCCAGACGGTATCGGGCGTCAGAGAGTGGTATTCGGGCAGATAGCGGGTTCCCTTGCCCACCGCGGTCACCTCAAAGCCGCAGCTTCTGGCCCAGTCAACGTGCTCGCAGATAAGAGCCGGCTGGTCACCCCAGGCCAGACTGTAAACGACCCCGGCGTCTTTGGCTTGCTGTGCGAGCAGTGGACCTGCTAGCACATCGGCTTCTACATTAACCATGACAACGTGATGACCCGACCGGATGGCGGCCTGGCAGTGACGAATGCCTGCATGGGGGATGCCGGTGGCTTCCACAACGACATCGATGCGTTCATCACCGATAAGAGTGACGGCATCTTCAGTGAGGAAGGTTCCCCCGCTTTCGACTGCCGCATCAATGCTAAAGGCGGCAGTTTGTGACTCTGGCCATCCGGCACTTTGGAGGTTTGTACGCGTTCGGGCAAGATCCAGGTCGGCGATCCCGACAATGTGGATACCAGGCGTGGTCCGTGCCTGAGTGAGATACATCGTGGCGAATTTCCCGCAGCCGATAACGGCAACGCGGACCGGTTGGTGCCCGG
The DNA here is from genome assembly GCA_002477475.1 of Proteobacteria bacterium UBA7447. GTDB lineage: Bacteria > Pseudomonadota > Gammaproteobacteria > Arenicellales > UBA868 > UBA868. Next base: position 105,471 of record DLPX01000004.1, on the reverse strand, counting down.
CCTGACGTTCTTGCAGCAGGTGGGAAAGATTCATCGGCTTATGCTGCGCAATCTTTTTGCCGCTTAGGCCTGCGCCTTGCGATGATCGCGGATGCGCTCCCAGGCCCTTCGAATCTCCTGGGTTTTTTCATTTGCCAATTTCACCATTTCTTCGGGCATACCCTTGGCCACGAGCTTATCGGGATGATGCTGGTTGGTCAGGCGGCGGTACGCCTTTTTTACCTCGGCATCGCTGGCACTTTGCTGCACGCCGAGCACCTTGTAGGCTTCAGCGATCGGCTGGACAGACTGGCCCGGTGCATGGCCACCTGCGGCACTGGTCACGAAGTGGATCAGCTGTTCAATCTGGCCCACATCAAAGCCAAGCACCTGGCCGACATGATGCAGTACGTGACTTTCTGCAGGATCCATGCGTCCATCCGCCATCGCTGCCTGAACCTGAATTTCGAAGAACATCCGCAACAGCGTGGTCCGCCGATGGCACTCACTGCGAAACTGCTGCAGTACTTCGTCCAAGGGAAAGTCTGCTTCCTTGCCTTTTTGGAAAAGGTCAATCGCGGCCTTTTTCTGGGCGTCATTGAGCCGCATCTGCTGCATCAGACTGCGAGCGGCCTGGATTTCATGCTCAGAGACCCGTCCATCTGCTTTGGCGATGTAGCCCATCACCGAGAAGGTCGCGGTGAAAAACGCCGCCTGGGTGCGCTCGTTGTCTCCGATGCCCATGCGGCTGGCACCGGCCATTCCGTTATCGAACTGATGGCCGATGGTCCCACCAAGCAGGGCGCCGAGAGGTCCTCCCATCATGAAGCCCAACGCGCCGCCGAGCAGTTTTCCCCACCAAGCCATTTCTTTATTGCCTCTGTATCGGTATCGGCAGATTGTAGCGGAGGGCTACCACAGCGAACTGCCCGGCAGATCTCACCAGGATCTGTGCCTAGCGCAAAGTAACGAGCTCTTCGGCGGCCGTCGGATGAATCGCCACGGTATTGTCGAAATCTGCCTTAGCCGCTCCCATTTTTACCGCGACTGCAAAGCCTTGGATCATCTCATCGGCGGCTCGTCCAACCACATGGCATCCGACGATTTTCTCCTCTGATCCAGTCACAACCAGCTTCACGATTGTCGGGACACGCTGGGGGGTCACGGCATAGTACATATCGGTAAAACGATTCTGGTAGACCTTGACGCCGTCCTCTCCATAGCGTGACTTGGCTTCGTCCTCGGTGAGGCCGACCGTACCGATTGGCGGGTGGGAGAACACCACAGTGGGAATGTTTTCATAGTCGAGCTTTGCCTGGTTCTGGCCTCCAAAAAGACGGTCTGACAGACGACGGGCGGCCGCGATCGCGACAGGGGTGAGCGCCTGGCGACCGGTAACATCGCCCACAGCGTAAAGACCTGAGACAACTGTGTTCTGCCATTCGTCGGTGGGGATAAAACCGGCTGGATCCGCCTCAATCCCGGTATGCTCAAGCCCGATGCCGTCGGTGACAGGATCTCGCCCGATAGCAAACAGCACGCAGTCAAAACCACTGATGACTTCTCCATCCTGTCGGTGGACCGCCAAACGGCCGTTGTCCTCACGTCCTATGCTTTCCATCTGGATGCAGGTCAGGATGTTGACACCGGCAGACTGCATTTCATCCATGACAGCCTCCCTCAGCGTGGTGTCAAATCCGCGCAGCAGAATGTCCTTGCGCAGAAGCATCGTGACGTCTGAGCCCAGCGAATGGAGAACACCGGCGAGTTCCGTTGCAATGTAACCTGCGCCGATCACGAGCGGGCGCTTGGGCTGCTCGGTCAATTCAAAAAAGCCGTCGCTGGTGATACCTAGTTCAGCACCCGGCAGATCGGGAATCGTGGGCCTGCCGCCAGTGGCAATGAGAATATGGTCTGCACTTAAAAGGGTATCCCCCACCCTTATCTGGTGGGAGGACTCAAAGCTTGCCCAGCCCTGAAAGAGATCAACTCCGGATCCGTCGAGGTTACGAAGATAGATGCCGTTCAGCCGTTCCACATAGGCATCCCGCGTCTTCTTGAAAGAGGCCCAGTTGAATTCCGCCTCGGGCAACTTGAAACCGTAGTCCTGGGAAATGGCGAGCGCGTCTGCGAAGTGAGCCGCGTTCCACATGATTTTTTTGGGAACACAACCCACATTGACGCACGTGCCGCCAAGCGGTCCCGCCTCGATCAACGCCACCCGGGCGCCATACTGGGCGGCTCGCCGTGCCCCGGCAATGCCGCCGCTGCCTCCACCAATGACCAGAAAATCATAATGTGTACTCATCCGACGCATTTTATCCGTTGTGGTCCTGCCTAAACCATTTATGTGGTGGGGCTGATACGGGCGTGTGTTTGATAAAGTCTTCGACGGCCCCATATAGGAATCATAGAGACTTTATCTTCGAGGTGGACTTTTGAGCCAGAACGATCAACCGACGACTGAAAACCCTCTTTTGGATCTTTCAGGAGTGCCGAGGTTTGCTGAGATTTCGGCAGGGCAGGTGGAGCAGGCTTTGGATGCCGCCCTTGTGACCAGTCGCGCCAAGATAGCGGCTATCGAGACGCAGTGCCCAACCGCGAGCTGGACCTCGGTCGCCAGCGAACTTCAGGACATAGAAGAGTACGTCGAAAGGGTCTGGGCGCCGGTTTCGCACCTCAATGCTGTGCGTGATACGGACAAATTTCGTTCCGCGGTCGAGGCCTGCTTGCCCAAACTGAGCGCCTTTCATAGCGAGGTGGGACAGAATCTCAGCCTGTTTGAGGGTTATCGCAAAATCGCGGATGGCGATGACTTCAATACACTGTCTGCAGCTCGCCAAAAGATTGTCAAAAATGCCTTAAGGGATTTTCGCTTGTCCGGCGCCGAGCTTGAGGGGCCGGACCGGGAAAGGTTTCGCGAGATCGTGAGCGAGTTGTCGACGTTGTGTAATCAGTTCGACCAGAACCTGATGGATGCCACAGATCATTGGGTGTTGGATATCAACGCTGAAAGCGATCTTCAAGGTCTGCCGCAAAGCGTGGTCGAACTCGCGCGACAGACTGCCAAGGACGCTTCTCTGGACGGTTGGCGGTTTTCATTACAGGCGCCGTCCTATATTCCCTTCATGATGTTTTGTGAAAACCGAGCGCTTCGTCAGAAGATGTACGAAGCGTATGTGACCCGGGCCAGCGACCAGGGCCCTGACGCCGGACAGTTCGACAACGGCCCCCTGATGGTACGGATACTGAGGCTCCGTGCTGAGATGGCATCACTTCTGGGATTTGCGCACTATGCGCAGTATGCCCTTGAGGGCCGGATGGCGGGTTCTGCCGAGGAGGTCAGCACCTTTCTCCGAACGCTGGCAGATTGCGCCAAAGCTGCCGGTGCTAAAGAGCTCGAATCACTGCGGCAGTTTGCCCTGGAAGAATATGGCGAAGAGCATCTTGAAGCCTGGGATATCGCTTTTTACTCGGAAAAACTGAAACAGTCGCTGTATTCCTTTAGCGATGAGGCTATCCGTCCTTATTTTCCGTTGCCGAAGGTGCTGGAGGGCCTCTTTTTTGTCGCCCGGAAACTTTTCGGCGTCACGGTGCGACAGGCGGTCTGTGCCAGCCCCTGGCACGAGGACGTTCAGTACTTTGAATTACTGAGCGAGGACGGTTCAGTTCGGGGATGTTTTTTCCTGGATCTTTTTGCACGTGCCCACAAACGCGGAGGCGCCTGGATGGCCGACTGTATCGGTCGACGCCGCTTGGCTGACGGCAGCATTCAGAGTCCGGCGGCTTTTTTGACCTGCAACTTCATCCCCCCTGTTGGTGATAAGCCCTCGCTTTTGACGCACGATGATGTCGTCACGCTTTTCCATGAGTTCGGCCATGGACTGCATCATTTATTGACGCAGGTGGATGAACCCGCGGTTGCAGGTATCAATGGTGTCCCCTGGGATGCGGTAGAACTGCCCAGTCAGTTTCTGGAGAACTGGTGCTGGGAAACCGAAGCGCTCAATAAAATCTCAGGACACTACGAAACCGGCGAGCCTCTGCCAGCGGAACTTCTTGAGCGCATGCGGGGCGCGCGCAACTTTCAAAGTGCGATGCAGATGCTGCGTCAGATTGAGTTTTCCGCGTTTGATATGGCATTGCACGAGGCAGGACCCACCACCTCAACCGGAGAGATCCAAGCACGGCTGGACGCCGTAAGAAAAGACGTCGCCGTGTTGATTCCGCCCGATTTCAATCGCTTCCAGAACAGTTTTTCGCACATCTTTGCCGGAGGCTATGCAGCGGGTTATTACAGTTACAAGTGGGCCGAGGTTTTGTCGGCTGATGCCTTCAGCCGCTTTGAAGATCAGGGCATTTTTGATGAGCAAAGCGGGCGTGACTTTGTTGAGAATGTGCTGGCCTCAGGAGGAGTCAACGAGCCTCTGGAGAACTTCACGGCTTTTCGGGGCAGAGCACCGAAGATCGATGCCCTGTTGCGTCATTCGGGCCTGGACTCGTGAAACTCATTGCCGGCCTGGTGCTGTGGTGTTGCCTGGTCGGGCAGGCGGTCGCACTCAACAACGAGCTTGCATCCCATCCATCACCCTACCTGGCTTTGCATGGCGATGATCCGGTGGCCTGGCAGGAATGGGGCCCCGAGGCCTTTGCTGCTGCGCAGCGCGAGAACAAGCTGGTGTATGTCTCGGTGGGGTATTTTTCCTGCCACTGGTGTCATGTGATGCAGGATGAGAGTTATAAACACCCCGACATCGCAAAGATTCTCAATCGTCACTTCATTCCCGTCAAAGTGGACCGCGAACTGCAGCCGGCGCTGGATGAGGCATTGATGGCGTTTGTCCAGTCCACCCAGGGACGAGGGGGCTGGCCCCTTAATGTCTTTCTGACGCCGGAAGGTTATCCGCTGTATGCGGTGCTTTACGTGCCACCCGAGTCATTTGCCGAGGTGATCGGCAAGATTCATGCATTGTGGCGCGAAGATCCCCAGCGTATCGCGGCGGTCGCACGCCAGCATGGACCCAATGGTTTTGCCGATAGATCTGCTGATCTTGATGCGGCCGCGGTTCTGGCTCTTGGCAACATCTTTGAAGAGATGACGCTGGGGGTGGCAGACACCTTTGAAGGAGGTTTCGGCAATCAGAGCCGGTTTCCGCATGTGCCCCAGTTGGACTATCTCCTGCATCGTTATGACCACACACCGAACGCGCAGATCCGCGAGGTTCTGGAAACCACACTTGATGCAATGGCCCAACGCGGACTCCACGATCATGTGGGGAGTGGGTTTTTTCGATACACGGTGGATCCGGGCTGGAGTGTCCCGCATTTTGAAAAGATGCTTTACGACAATGCTCAGCTGGCGAAGCTTTATCTGAATGCGGGCAGGGTGCTCGGCAGGGCAGATTATTCAGCGGTGGGTTTCGCTGCGCTCGACTTCATGCTGACGGCGATGCAGGGCAATAACGGGACCATGATCGCCTCGCTGTCGGCGATCGATAAGCTCGGCCGGGAAGGCGCCTACTATCTTTTTGACGACGACGCGTTGGCGCAGGCGCTGACCCCAGATGAAGAGCGGGTACTGAGAGCAGTGTGGTCCCTGCCCGATGCGGCTGCATTTGATTACGGGCATCTGCTGGTCAATCAGGCGCCTCCGGAATTGGCCGCGATGCAATTGGGTTGGGCGCCGGATGAGATTGAGCGCACACTTGCCTCGGCCATGGGCAAACTGCGAGGGTTGCGAAGTGATCGTTCGTTGCCGGTCGATGACAAAGTGTTGGCTGGCTGGAATGCGCTCGCGATGGAGGCCTTTATTGCTGGAGCGCGTCAATCCGGCGAGGCGATCTATGCGCAGACCGCCAGACGCATCAAACGCTATATCGAGACGGTCCTTTGGGACGGAGATCAGCTGTTTCGCGCAATATCTGGCGGCGCCGCGTTGGGAACAGTTGCCCTGTCGGATTACGCTTTGACCGCGCGGGCTATGCTGGCTTTCAGTCGCTGGGCCAACACACCCGGTGATGCGGAATTGGCCCATCAGATCGTGCTGGCCGCCTGGCGGGATTTTCACCGATCAAATGGCTGGCAACGGGAGCGGGATCCGCTGCTGAAAGGAAGCGAACTTCACGAAGTGCTGCGGGATGAGGCAATGCCGGCGGGCGATGCGGTATTGATTGAAGTGAGTCTTGAACTGGCCCGTGAGATGAATCTCCCCGGACTTACCGAGATGGCACGTTCCGCGCTCAACCGATTCTGGGATGAACTGCGTACCGAGGCCTTTTTCTTTCCCTCCCGAATCAGGGCGCTCGAAGTCGCAATCGGCGCCCAAAAAGGCTCTTAAAGTACGGGAAAAAGACGTCAATTTGCTATAATCGCTGCGTTTTTTTAGGGAGCCGCTAGCTGGTACTCCCGATCCATTTTCTGATCTAAACAGAGGTTGTCATGACTGACGAAGTAAACAGCGGCAGGCGTCGCCTGCTCACAACTGTTACCAAGGGTGTTGGCCTTGCCGGAGCGGCGGCGCTTGCTGTACCACTGGTTGCAAGTATGAAACCCAGTGCGCGTGCACTCGCTGCAGGGGCGCCAGTCGAGGTCGAGATCGACGATCTGGCTCCGGGCCAGATGAAAGTAGTCGAGTGGCGCGGCAAGCCAGTCTGGATTCTCCGCCGCACCGACCAAATGCTCGAGGAGATGGCTGCGGTAACGGGCCAGTTATCCGATCCAGACTCGCAGGTCGTGGAGCAGCAGCCCGCGTATGCTCAGAATGCACATCGATCGATTCGACCGGATGTGCTTGTGGTGCTCGGCGTCTGTACTCATTTGGGCTGCGCCCCGAGCAAAGCATTCGATAAAGGGGGATCGTCCGGACTGGGAGATGATTGGGTCGGTGGTTTCTTCTGTCCCTGCCATGGATCCAAGTTTGATCTCTCGGGTCGCGTCTACAAGAACGTCCCGGCACCGACCAACCTGGTGGTGCCGCCACATTCCTATGTTTCTGAAAACCGCATCGTGATCGGTGCTGACGAAACGGAGGCGACGGCATGAGCCTGATCAACTGGATTGATGACCGCTTCCCCCTGTCGAAGGTCTGGAACGAACACATGGCGCAGTACTATGCGCCCAAGAATTTCAACTTCTGGTATTACTTCGGTGCTTTGTCATTGGTGGTGCTGGTGCTGCAGATTGTCACCGGGATTATCCTGACCATGCACTACAAACCTGATGCCGATCTCGCGTTCGCATCAGTCGAGTACATCATGCGGGATGTTCCCGCCGGCTGGTTTGTGCGCTACCTGCATGGGGTGGGCGCCTCGATGTTCTTTCTCGTGGTGTATCTGCATATGTTCCGGGCGATGCTGTATGGTTCACACCGCAAGCCTCGTGAACTGATTTGGCTGCTGGGCATGGTGATTTACGTTGCCCTGATGGCCGAGGCATTCTTCGGTTATCTGTTGCCCTGGGGGAACATGTCGTACTGGGGAGCGCAGGTGATCATCTCGCTGTTCGGCGCGATCCCGGTGATCGGAGAGCCTTTGGCCGAGTGGATTCGGGGTGACTTTGTGGTGTCCGATGCTACCCTGAACCGTTTCTTCGCCTTCCATGTGATCCTGCTGCCGCTGTTGTTGGCCCTGCTGGTGTATTTGCATATCGTGGCGCTGCACAAGGTGGGCTCAAACAACCCTGACGGCGTTGACATCAAAAAGAACAAGGATAAAGACGGCCATCCGGTAGATGGAGTGCCTTTCCATCCCTACTACACTGTAAAAGATACCTTCGGGATAGCGGTTTTCATGACGGTCTTCCTTGGGATTGTGTTCTTTGTGCCGGAGTTTGGTGGCTGGTTTTTAGAGAAAGATAACTTTGCCCCTGCGGACATCCTACAGACGCCCCCGGACATCGTTCCTTTGTGGTACCTGACGCCTTACTACTCTATTCTTCGGGCCGTCACCTTTGAGTGGCTGCCGGGCGGCGCCAAACTTTGGGGCGTTATCGCAATGGGCGCGGCGATCGTGATGTTTTTTTTCCTGCCGTGGCTCGATCGTGCAAAAGTACGATCCATCCGTTACCGCGGTTGGATGTATAAAACGGCGCTCACGATTTTTGCGGTGACCTTTGTCATGCTGGGATATCTTGGCACCAAGAATCCCGGTCACGTGGATCTCTTCGTGTTCGAGAACGTGATCTGGGCCCAGATTGGTCTGGTGCTGTATTTCGCTTTCTTCCTGCTGATGCCGATCTACACGCGTTTTGATCCGACAAAACCCGAACCGGACCGTGTGGGGTAGATGACGATGACGATGAAAACCTTCATCAACCGACTGCTCCTGCCGGTGCTGTGCATGCTCTGGGCACCGGCCGGCGTGACGGCCGGGGGCGGTAACGAGAACCTCGATTCCGCCTACATCAATCTTGCCGACAAGGTGTCATTGCGAAATGGTGCGCATACTTTCGTCAATTACTGCCTGTCCTGCCATGAAGCCTCGTATATGCGGTACGAGCGAATGGCTGATGATCTTGGTATCGACCGAGAAACCCTCAAGCGGGACATGATGTTCGCTGCCGACAAGCCCGGCGAATTGATGACGGTGAATATGTCGGACGAGGATGCCAAAGTCTGGTTCGGCGTGGTGCCGCCTGATCTCAGCCTGACAGCACGCTCGCGCGGCCCGGATTGGATTTATACCTATCTCAGGGGTTTTTACCGGGATGAAGGTACTTCGACCGGATGGAATAACACCCTTTACCCCAACGTTGCCATGCCGCACGTGTTGTATCAGTGGGAGGGAATGCGCAAGGCCAATTTCGAGACTTCACCGAATGGCGCTAAAGTCCTGGCAGGGTATGATCAGTTGAGCCCAGGCACCATGAGCGCCCGGGAATACGACAGTGCTATTCGTGATCTGACCAACTTCATGGTCTATCTTGCAGAGCCGGCAAAACTGGTGCGTTACCGTATTGGTTTCTGGGTGATGGTCTTTATGCTGGTATTCGTGGGTTTAAGTTATCTGCTCAAAAAGGAATATTGGCGCGACGTTCATTGATGTCTGCGGACGGATGTTTTTCCGGCCTCACGCATAAGAGATTCTTCAGCTGCACGAGATAGTCAACTATGAAGCTTTACTCCGGGACCCAGTGTCTTTTCAGTCATGCCTGCCGATTCGTCCTGACGGAGAAAGACATCGAATGTGATGTGGTCTTCGTCAACGACAAGCAGGTCGAAGAAACCGTCGCTGAGCTCAATCCCTACGTTGAAACCCCAACGCTTGCAGATCGGAATCTGGTGCTCTACGACGATGTAGTGGTCAACGAGTATCTGGACGAGCGCTTTCCGCATCCGCCACTGATGCCGAGTGACCCGACCAGCCGCGCCAAGGCCAGGGTCATGATGTCACGGCTGCGTCGGGACTGGCTCGATGACGTGCAAGGATGTATGTCCTCGGGGGCCAAACTCGATAAGCGCCTCAACCGCAGTCTGTCGGATGGTCTCGTCGCCATGTCCAATCATTTTTCCGAAAACAAGCATGCGCTGGGTGAGGAGTTCAGTCTGGTGGATGTCTACGTTGCCGTACTGCTGTGGCGTTTAGACTACCTCCAGGTGAATCTTCCCCGGCAGGGTGCCAAGATGCTTGACTACGGAAAAAGGCTGTTTGCTAAGCCTTCATTTCAAGAAAGCCTCAGTTCGATTGAACGGGAGATGCGCTCCGACTGACGCGGATATTCGGATGGCTGCTGAGGACACTGCTTTAAGTTCCCACCGCCCCTACCTGATTCGGGCAATTCGGGAGTGGGCGATAGACAACGACCTGACACCGCAATTGTTAGTCGATGCCGAATTGGATGGGGTGGAAGTCCCTGCAGATTTTGTCGAAGAAGGTCAGATTGTGCTCAATATCAGCCCCCAGGCTGTAGATCATCTCGAGATGGGCAACGAATACATTTCCTTTTCCACCCGCTTTCGTGGTGTGTCCAGGTCTGTACTGGTGCCGGTCGATGCGGTGCTCGCCGTTTTTGATCGGGAAAGTCGCCAGGGCATGTCTTTTCCATCTGTCCCGGAAACGGGAGATGACGCGTTGGAGACAAAGAGTGAGAAGCCGGCCGCGTTTCGTAAAAAGCCCAATCTCAAACTGGTCGAGTGACCCTTGAAAGGGCCTCTAAGAGCCCCAATATCGTGAAGGGTCTAGGGGAGTAGATTCATGAGTACAGCAAAAATACATGGCACCACTATTTTGTCGGTCCGCCGGGGAGACCGGGTGGTGATTGGCGGCGATGGTCAGGTCACGCTGGGCGACACCACGATGAAGGGTAATGCCCGGAAGGTGAGGCGGCTTCACGAGGGCAAAGTAATTGCCGGATTTGCGGGTGGCACCGCAGATGCCTTTACTTTGTTTGAGCGGTTCGAAGGAAAGCTTCAAAAGCACCAGGGCAATCTGACACGTGCCGCTGTCGAACTTTCCAAAGACTGGCGCACCGACCGGATGCTGCGTCGGCTGGAAGCGCTCCTGGCTGTGGCAGACGAATCTGCATCATTGATCCTCTCCGGCACGGGTGACGTCATTGAGCCTGAAGAGGGGATCATGGCGATCGGATCGGGCGGGTCATATGCGAAAGCTGCGGCCCAGGCGCTACTCCATGAGACAAATCTGGACGCTCGTGCCATTGTTGAGAAATCTCTTCGCATTGCAGCGGACATCTGTATTTACACCAACCAGGAGCTCACCATCGAAGAGCTTGAGATCCCGCCTCCTAGTGGACGCTGACCGTGTCCGCGGCCCCAGCGCCTGAACTGACTGAACAACCCGGATTCCCTTAAGACATGTCTGAAATGACCCCTCGCGAAATTGTTGAGGAACTCGACAAACATATCATCGGCCAGTCCATGGCAAAGCGCGCCGTGGCAATTGCACTGCGTAACCGATGGCGCCGCCAGCAAGTATCGGACGAGTTCCTCCGAAATGAGATTACGCCCAAGAATATTCTGATGATTGGGCCGACCGGGGTCGGCAAGACGGAAATTGCCCGCCGCCTGGCCCGTTTGGCGCGTGCCCCGTTCATTAAGGTTGAGGCAACCAAGTTCACCGAGGTGGGTTATGTTGGGCGCGAGGTAGATTCAATCATTCGGGATCTCGTGGATATGGCGGTAAAGATGACACGGGAGGAGGCGATGGATCGCGTCCGTCCGCGGGCAGAGGATGCCGCAGAGGAACGCCTGCTCGATCTTTTGCTGCCCCCCGCGCGCGGCGGCGATGTAACCGAAGAGGATCAGGACGAAGGTGCAGGACGCCAACGACTGCGCAAATTGCTCCGTGAGGGCAAGTTGGATGATAAGGAAGTCGAGATTGAAGTTGCCGCACCGTCTGTGGGCGTAGAGATCATGGGTCCGCCGGGCATGGAGCAGATGACTGACCAGTTGCAAGGCATGTTTCAGAATCTTGGTGGACAGCGCAAGGTCACCCGAAAGGTCAAGGTTCGGGAGGCGACACGACTGCTCACCGATGAGGAAGCGGCGGCGTTGGTCAATGATGACGACCTAAAGCATGAGGCTTTGGAGCGGGTAGAGCAGGACGGCATTGTCTTTCTGGATGAAATAGACAAAATCGTTGGGCATACCGAGCGTCAAGGGGCGGATGTTTCTCGCGAGGGCGTGCAGCGCGATTTGTTGCCGCTGATCGAAGGGTCAACGGTCAGCACCCGAAACGGTATGGTCAAAACAGATCACATTCTTTTCATTGCCTCGGGTGCATTCCAGTTGACCAAGCCCTCAGACCTTATTCCGGAACTGCAGGGCAGGCTGCCGATCCGGGTGGAATTGGATGCGCTGGGGCCCGATGATTTTGTCCGTATCCTCACTGAGCCCGATGCCTCTTTGACAGAGCAGTATGCCGGGCTTATGGCGACGGAAGAGGTGACACTGGAGTTCACTCGCGAAGGGATTAATCACATCGCTCAGGTGGCCTGGCAGGTGAATGAGCAGACCGAAAACATCGGCGCCCGCCGTCTGCATACCGTGATGGAGCGCCTGCTGGAGAGCATCTCTTTTGAAGCGGCAGATCGTTCTGGGCACACGGTGGTGATTGATCCGGAGTATGTTGACGCGAATCTCAGCAAACTTGCCGAAGACGAGGACCTTTCGCGCTACATTCTCTAGCCGTCGGTGCAGACCTTCACTGGCCGTCGTATACTGAGTTGTCCACCCTGTCCAAAGGGAGGATACCAATGCCCATTTTGCTGATTGACGGTCTCAACCTCATCCGCCGGGTGCACGCCGGCGTGCCAGAGGTATCAGAAGATCGGGATGATGCTGTCCTGAATGCCTGTGTTGCTTCGATGCGCCGGGCACTGCGCAGGCATCTGCCGAGCCATGTTCTGCTGGTGATGGAAGAGGCTGGTCCCAGTTGGCGGTCGCGTGAGTATCCGGACTATAAGAAAGATCGTCCCCCCATGCCGGACGATCTGTCAGCAGGATTACCCAAAATCAAAGACGCTCTGCGCGAGATTGGAGTCCATGAACTGGCGGCTCCAGGATTTGAGGCAGATGATGTGATTGCATCGATCGCAAAGCGCACAAGTGATTCCGGGTTACAGGTGGTGATTCTTTCGACCGATAAAAGTTTCTGTCAGTTGGTCAGCGACCGAATCATGCTAGTAGATCATTTCAACAATTCGATTCGAGATCGCGCGTGGATCCAGAACCGCTACGGGGTTGCCCCTGAGCAGATCGCGGACCTTATGAGTCTCGCCGGAGATCCATCTTTGGGTATTCCCGGCATCCGCTCGGTAGGGGTGCGCACAGCCGCACGCCTGATCGCTGAATTCGGCGACCTTGATGCTGTCATTGCTCATTCCGAAGACATCCCGGGCAAATTGGGTGAGAAGTTGCGCGTTGGCCTCGACACTTTGCCCTTGATGCATCGTCTGGTCAGTTTGCGCCAGGATGTCCAACTGGGTGCCAACCTGCACGATTTCCGCTGGTCGGAGAAAATGCAGCAGGGGTCGGTCGAGGAGGCAGGTTAGGCTCGGCACGTGGCCTTTTTTGAACCGCGACCCCAATACCCAAATACAGAAACTGATCAGTCCTTGTTCTCGAGGATCTCGATGCGATCGCTGTCTGCCAGGTCTACGGAGACTCCGTCGATGGTAGTGAAGCGCCTGCCCTCAACCGATTTCTTATAGGCCTGGTACTTTAGGGTATTGCCCTGACTGTTGGTCACCTGAATATCAATCACCTGGTGCTGATCCTGCCAGTGCAGTACAAAGACCAGTGCTGAGATGGCGATCACCAGTCCGAGCAGGGTGTAGGCAACCATGGCTGCTGTGACACCGCCCTTGCTGTTTGGGGCTTGGGCGGCCTGCGGCTTGACGGGTTTCGCCGGCGTGTTTTTGACGCGAAAAACCAATGCGACCACCAGGATTACCGCGAGCGTGAATAGGATTTTAGTCAGCAAGAATCGTTCTCTTCGCCCGGAGGCAGCTGCAGGAAAAATCCCTGTGATTCTATGCTGTCGATAACGGTTGCGGAACGGGTCGCCGCGAGAGTTTTCCTTTCGGCAAGATCAAGGGCCATCACCCACTCCAGCGGCCCCAGTCGGGCTTGCAGTTCATCCGGCAGGTTACCGACGCCATCGGCATTCGCAACGAATAGGTACGTTCCTGCCTTACGGTTACTTCTGTAGACCTCGCACTTCAAAGGGAATGCGCCAGCGCTTAACTAGCGTTTGCCGCCCCAAAGCCACGTCCACCCGGACCGCTTCTCCGTATGCGCGCGCTCGGTCACTCGGGTGAAGGGACGTTCCTCTTTGCCGAGATAAAGCTGCCGTGGCCGGCCGATGCGGCTTTCGGAAGACTCCATCATTTCTTTCCAGTGTGAGATCCATCCAACGGTCCGGCCAATGGCAAAGAGCACGGTGAACATGTTGGTCGGAAAGCCCAGCGCCCGAAGGATGATGCCCGAATAAAAGTCCACGTTCGGGTAAAGTTTCTTATCCACGAAATAGGGATCCTCAAGCGCAATCCGTTCGAGCTCCAGTGCAAGATCCAGCATTGGATCGTTGATACCGAGTTCTGCAAGGACCTCGTGACAGGTGTCGCGCATTACTGTGGCCCGGGGGTCATAGTTCTTGTAGACCCGATGGCCAAAGCCCATCAGCCGGAACGGATCATCTGAATCCTGAGCTTTCTTGACAAACTTCTGAATCCGGTCCCGAGTCCCGATTTCAGTCAGCATATTGAGGACAGCCTCGTTTGCGCCGCCGTGAGCCGGACCCCAGAGTGAAGCGATTCCGGCAGCGACGCAGGCGAAGGGATTGGCATCGGAGGATCCGGCCAGGCGGACCGTAGAGGTCGAGGCATTTTGCTCGTGATCAGCATGGAGGATCAGAATCCGGTCAATCGCCCGTGCCAGCACGGGATTGACGTTATAGTCCTGAGTCGGCACTGCAAACATCAGCCGCAGCAGGTTCTCCGAATAAGAGAGATTGTTAAGCGGCTGTATGAAGGGTTGACCCAGCGAGTACTTGAAGGCGTATGCGCCAATGGTCGGCATCTTCGAAATCAGTCGATGCGCAGCGCTCATGCGCTGAAGCGGATCGTTGATATCAGTGCTGTCGTGATAGAAGGCAGAGAGCGCTCCCACTACACCTACCATGATGGCCATGGGGTGGGCGCTGCGTACGAAGCCGCTATAAAAGCGGACCAACTGCTCGTGCAGCATGGAGTGTCTGGTAATATCGCCGTCGAATTGCTCTTTCTCTTCAGGGGAGGGTAGTTCGCCATGCAAAAGCAGGTAGCACACGTCCATGAAGTCAGTATTCTTGGCAAGTTCGGCTATCGCATAGCCGCGGTGCAGCAGGATGCCGGCCTCACCATCGATGTAGGTAATCTCTGAAGAGCACGATGCGGTCGAGGTGAAGCCCGGATCGTAAGTGAACGCCCCGGTCTGGGCGTATAACTTCCGGATATCGATTACTTTGGGCCCGACGGTACCGTGCAGCGTAGGTAGTTCCCACGATTCGCCGGTTTCGTTGTCCGTGAGCGTAAATGAATGCCGGACTGACTGGGCAAGGTCATTTGTTTTTTGTTGATTGGCTTGGGACATAACTCGTTCCTTTGGCTCCAATATTGAGTATTGGATTCTTTAATAATATTTGGAAATATCTTTAGGTAGTTTTATACCTTATTGGGTGAAAATGATAGTCTTGACAAGGGCAAAGGAGTGTAAAAGACCGGCGTGCTGGCGTCACCTTGGGAACGCAGTATGTGCGAAATACTCTTGTTTTCAGCATAAATTGACTCTTTCGAGCCTTTCTTATGAGCAAGGAGAAGCGATTTGACCGGTTTTTTATCAGGAGAAGCGTTTGCGGTTGATACAAAGAATTCAGGCACATTGACCGGGCTTCGCTGGGGTTCAGCGAGTGAGTTGCCTGTTCTTGCCCTGCACGGGTGGCTCGACAACGCTTCAAGTTTTGCGCCTCTCGCCTCACATCTTTCAGGGTTTCAGCTTCTCGCCCTGGATCTTCCCGGCCACGGGCATTCCCAGCATCGACCACCCGGGATGCGCTATCACCTGCTCGATTACGTGCCGGCCGTGCTCGAGGCCGCAGAAGGTCTCGGATGGGAGTCGGGTTTGATCATGGGTCACTCTCTTGGTGGAGCGATTGCAGGCCTCGTAGCCATTGCGGCACCAGAGCGAGTCAAGGCCATAATTTTGATAGAGGGGCTTGGTCCGCTTTCCGAGTCCGAAACCAAGCTGCCCGGCAGGCTGCGCAATTCGGTCGAGGGTTACGCCAGAGCGCAAACCCGATCATCACCGGTTTACCCAGATATCGAGCCATTAATTGCGACACGGACTCGCATCGGCGCAATGCATGAAGCCTCAGCCAGGCTTTTGATTGAGCGCAATGTACGCGAAGACGGCGACGGTTACCGCTGGCGCAGTGACCAAAGACTGCGACTCGATTCTCCCGCTTTTTTGACAGAGCCGCAGGTGCTGGCGTGTCTCGAGGCGATAAAGCAACCCACCCAGGTCCTGCTGGGTAACGACGGCTTGTTGGCCGAGCGGGATACCCTGGATCCGAGACTCGATGCGCTGGGTTCGACTGATGTGCGCTGGTTCGACGGTGCTCACCATCTGCATATGGATCAGCCCGAGGTAATCGCAAACGCGGCGAGGGAGTTTTTATCGCAGTTTGCCTAGCGCTGCAGCTACTCCCCACGCGGCAAAATCAAAAAAGCGTCTCTAGTATCCGATGCTGAATTTCGATTCCGATAGGCTGTGCCGCACGAGGGCCGTTATGCAGGATGACCACGACCCAGAGATCCCCGTTGCGATCAATGACATAGCCCGCCAGTGATCGGGCGTCCTTCAGAAGGCCGGTTTTGAGTCTCAGTCTTCCGGGCCGGGCAATATTATGAAACCGTTTCTTCAAGGAGCCATCAACCTCGGCGATGGGTAGGGATCCCAGAAATTCAGTCCACCACGGCCAGGTCGCGGCAGACTCGAGCAAAGCGGCAAGACCTTGAGCGCTGATTCTGGCGTCACGCGATAGCCCAGCGCCGTTATCGATGTTGAGCTTCGGCATCGTGACCCCGGATTGATCCAGCCACTTTTTTATAACGGTTGCGGCTTTAGCAGGGGTTGCGGGCGGCTGGTTGCTGCCGAGAGTCAACAGCAGGTTGCGCGCCATGACGTTGTTGCTGAACTTGTTGACGTATCGGATGACCTCTGCCAGTGATACCGACTCAAGTTCGGCCGCGGTCATTGCGCTGTCCGGTGTTTTGGCATACCGCCAACCGCCTGAAAGCGTTCCGCCAAGCTGTTGCCAAAGCGCCTTAAAGACCCCGTAGACGTGCGGCCCGTGGGACAAAAGTGTCCGCCGGTAGGTGCTAGCGCCGCAGTCCGCCGGGTAGCGTCCCCCGACCGAAAGCGTTGCACCCGAAGCGCCCTGCTTAAGATTCAACTGAATCCGCCTGCCTTTTTGAGCACAATCCGCATTACTGAGCTCCACGGCGTTCTGGATCTTGAGGGTGGTGGCTGTTGGCTTTGCACCGATGTTCACGGTGTTCTGGCGGGAGGAGATGGTGATGGCGGTAGCACCGAAGTTGACCAGCAGAGCACTCGGGGGCGTGTTGTAGGTTCGGGTTGATTTGCCATCGATGGGTTTGGTATCGATGGCCCGTTGGTCAAAGAGCGTGTCGTCAATAACGAGGTCGCCCCGGATGTGGGTAATGCCTCGATCACGCAACTGCCTTGCCAGAAGCCAGAATCTTTCGATCACGAGCCAGGGATCACCGCCGCCTTTGAGAATCAGATCACCATCGAGCGTATTGCCTTGTACCTGGCCGTGAACCAACGCTTTTGTATGCCAGCGATGCTGTGGTCCCAGCAGCTGCAGAGCAGCGGCGGTGGTCACGAGTTTCATGGCGGATGCCGGGTTGCGACTGGTGTCAGGATAGTGGTTTATCGTGTTTTGCTTTGAGCCAACTTTCTTGACAACGACACTGAGAGAGCTTTCAGGAATGCCTCGGGCCTGCATGAAGTTCGATACGACAGGCGGCAAGCCCGTCGGATTGGCTCTTGCCGGCATCGCGGATATGAAAAAGAGCAGGCAAAATCCCAGCAGGATGACTGTCTTTGTCTCAGGGAATCCGGTAGATTTGTGATTCATTGGCTCGTTGCTATAATCGCGCGCCCGATTTGTGGGCATACCGAAATCCTAAATACGATGGCATCTAAGAATATCTTCCGCATTATCTTCCATAATCAAGGAAGCATTTACGAGGTCTACGCCCATGAGGTATCGCAGGGCGGAATGTACGCGTTCGTTGAAGTAGGCGATATCACCTTCGGCGAGCGTTCAAAAGTCGTTGTGGATCCGTCCGATGAGAAACTCAAAAGCGAGTTCGCGGGGGTCAAGCGGACTTACATCCCGCTCCATGCCATCGTCCGTATCGACGAAGTTGAAAAAGAAGGCCAGGCAAAAATCCATCCGGGTGGCGATTCGAAAGGTGGAAAAATCTCTCCTTTCCCCATGCCGATGAAGCCGCCCGCGGCTGACTGACGCTCAGGCGGCGCTGACAGACTCCATCCCGGGGCAGGCGATGCCTGTCCCACCTAGCCCGCAGTAGCCACCGGGATTCTTCGCAAGATACTGCTGGTGATAATCCTCAGCGTAGAAAAATTCTCCGGCCGCGGCGATTTCTGTTGTGACAGCCCGGTACCCGGATCGTTTCAGCGCTGTCTCATAAAGTTCAGCAAAGGTTTTCGCCGCTTCTGATTGACTGTCATTAAAGGTGTAAATCGCGGAGCGATATTGCGTGCCGACATCGTTGCCCTGGCGCATCCCCTGCGTGGGATCGTGGGATTCAAAAAACACCTGCAGCAGTTTTTCATAACTGATACGCGCGGGATCAAACACGACCAGCACCGCTTCTGTGTGGCCGGTCCTGCCAGAGCAGACCTCGTGATAGGTCGGATTCGGGGTCGATCCGCCTGCGTACCCCACAGCGGTGGTGATAACGCCATCAAGTTGCCAGAAACAGCGCTCCGCACCCCAAAAGCAACCCAGTCCGAAGACCGCCTGATGAGTGCCTGCTTCAAAAGGTGGTTTGAGATTTTTGCCGTTGACATAGTGCCGGTCAGTAATAGCCATTGATTCATTGCGGCCGGGCAGAGAATCACCGACCTTGGCGACTTTGGGCTGAAAAGAGAACATGGTGGCTCCAGAAACGGTTTATTCTTAATTTTAGACTCGGTTTCAGTGCGGCATTCGCGCCGTCGTCACTCGGGGTCGCCCCGCGAGATCCTTATGCCCCACTATAGATTCGAGGTTCACTTCTGACAACAATGCCTTGACGGCATCCTGCTGATCATGACCGTGTTCCAGCGCGACGAAGCCGCCTGGATTCAAGTGGTCTTTAACGGAAGCACATAGGGTACGGAGACAGGTGAGACCGTCCTGGCCGCCAAAGAGGGCAAGCGGGGGCTCAAACAGTGCCGGTCCCGTCTGAAGCAACGGATCATTGTCTCGCACATAGGGGGGATTGCTGACAATGACATCAAAACTCCGACCCGCAAGGGGTCTAAACCAGTCGCCTTCCTCAAAGTGTATTGCCAGACCCAAGCGCGATGCATTGTCGCGCGCCTGCCAAAGGGCATCAGGGTTGAGGTCTGTTGCGGTGATCCTGGCAAGCGGACGTTCGGCCGCAAGCGCCAACGCGATCGCGCCACTGCCCGTACCGAGGTCAGCAATCTCAACAGTCGTGCCGGCAGGGATCGCCTCGAGCGCAGTCTCTACCAGCAGTTCAGTTTCGGGACGGGGCACCAGCGTCGATGCATTCAGTTCGAGTTCCAGCGACCAGAATTCCTTGCGGCCCAGAATGCAGGCAACGGGTTCGTGGTCGTACCGGCGTTTTAGAAAGTCGAAGTAGGCGTCAGCCGCGGCCGCATCGACAGGCTGCTCAGGATTTTTGGCCAGCGCCGTGCGGTCGATACTGCAAGCGGCCTGCAGCAGGACTTCGGCATCGCGCCGGGGTGAGTCGCTGCGGCCGCTCAGTTCGGTTATGCCGCGCTGGACCAGCGCAGCAGCGGCCAGTTCAGTCACTGCCGAGCGCCGCGAGTTCGTCTGCCTGATGTTCGGCGACGAGCGGTTCGATGATCTGTTCGAGATCACCCCCGAGCACCTCATCAAGTTTGTACAAGGTCAGGTTGATGCGGTGATCGGTCACCCGTCCCTGAGGGAAGTTGTAGGTGCGAATACGCTCAGAGCGGTCGCCGCTGCCCACGAGGTTACGCCGGTTTTGGGCTTCCTCGGTTTTTTGCTCGCTGATCTTGGCCTCCAGCAGACGGGATCGCAGGATCGACATTGCCCGGGCTTTGTTCTTATGCTGTGAGCGCTCATCCTGGCATTCGACCACCACGCCGGTAGGCAGGTGGGTCAGCCGTACGGCCGAATCTGTTTTGTTAACGTGCTGGCCCCCTGCGCCGCTGGCGCGATAGGTGTCGATTTTGAGATCAGCCGTATTGATCTCGACATCGTCGATCTCATCGGCTTCAGGCATGACTGCTACCGTACAGGCGGAAGTATGAATTCGCCCCTGGGCTTCAGTCTCGGGAACCCGCTGTACCCGATGGGCACCTGATTCAAACTTGAGCCGCGAGTAGGCACCGCGTCCCGCCACGCGGCTGATGACTTCCTTGAAGCCACCGTGTTCCCCGGCACTTTGGCTCATAACCTCAACCTGCCAACCGCGCTTTTCAGCGTACAGCGTATACATTCTGAAGAGATCGCCGGCAAAAAGCGCGGCTTCATCGCCGCCTGTGCCAGCCCGCACCTCAAGAAAGATGTTGCGTTGGTCGTTGGGGTCTTTGGGGATCAGCAGCTTGCGCAGGGTTTGGACGTTTTCCTCAAGTTCAGACTGCAGCCGTGGCATTTCATCATTGGCGAGTCGCCGAATCGCAGGATCGTCGTCTTCCGCCATCTCGCGGGTTTCTGCAAGCTCGGTGTCGAGCGCCTGATACTGCTCAAAGTGGTCCACCACGGGGCTGATGTCTGCAAGTTCGATAGACAGGTCCCGGAAGGTATTCTGATCTCCAATCACCCCCGGATCAGCCAGCAGCACATTGATCTCTTCCCGACGCTCAAGCAAGTGCTCAAGTTTGGTCCGCATCTGGGAATTCATGGTTATGATTTGAGTTTGAACAGCCGGCGGGTGCTGTTGATCAGGCTGGCGTTTCCTTCCTGACTGGCCTGCTTGAGCGCCTGGCTTGGGGCATGGGAAAACTTGCGTGACAGGTTGCGCGAGAAGTGTTCCAGCACCTGCTCGGGATCCTCGCCGTTGGCCAGCCGACGCTTGGCATCAGCCAGTTCTGCCTCACGCAGTGTCTCAACCTGATCGCGCAAAGACCGGATGGTGGGAACCGAGTCGAGCGAGCGCATCCAGTGCATAAAGCGCACTACCTGAAAGTCGATTATTTTCTCCGCCTCAACGGCTGCCTCTTGCCGGGACGCCTGATTTTCGGCGACGACTTTATGCAGATCGTCAACGGTGTACAGGAATACGTCTTCCAGTTCGTCGACCTGGGCCTCGATGTCGCGCGGTACCGCAAGGTCAATCAAAAACATGGGTCGGTGACGGCGTTGACGCAAGGCTGTCTCCACCGTACCTTTGCCCAGAATCGGCAGAGTGCTTGCTGTGGATGCCACAACAATGTCTGCCTGATGAAGGCGTTCGGGTATCTCGGCCAGAGAGATAGCCTCGCTGCCCAGTTGTTCCGTCAAGGCTTGAGCCCGCTCGATGGAGCGATTGGCCACAATTATGTGACGAACTTCATTCCGTTTCAGGTGGCGCGCAACGAGTTCGATGGTTTCTCCCGCGCCAATGAGAAGCACGGTTTGGTCATTGAGGCTCGAGAAGATGCGTTTGGCAAGATCGACAGCCGCAAAAGCGACCGAGACCGCACTGGCGCCAATGGCAGTGTCGGTCCGAATCTGTTTTGCTACCGAGAAGGTATGCTGAAACAGCCGGTTCAGAATCTTGCCGGTGGTTCCGGCCTGATGCGCAACAGAAAAGGCCGACTTCATCTGACCCAGAATCTGCGGTTCGCCGAGCACCATGGAATCCAGCCCAGAGGCTACCCTAAAAGCATGCTGAACGGCCTGTTCGCCGGGCAGCGCATAAGTCGAACTGTTGAGGACGTTGGAGGGAAGATCGCCGTAATCCCTGAGCCAGTCAAGCACTGGAGCGCTGGTCGGATTTTCCTGGCGACAGTAGATTTCGGTACGGTTACATGTTGAAAGGATCGTGGCCTCTGCAATATCGGAGGACGCCGTCAGCGAGCGCACGGCATCGGGCAGCTGCTCCGGCGAGAACGCAGTGCGTTCGCGCAGATCGACAGCCGCGGTGCGGTGGTTAAGGCCTAGAGTGAGAAGATGCATCCGACCAATATTTTATGCGTTTTTTAGGTGATTTTCAGTGAAAGGCGGAGTCTTTCGAGCGAAGGGAATGCCCTGCTGTCGTAACCCTGGCGGAGCGATCCGCCTCTCACCTTATTGACAGTGATTCTGCTATTCTGAACTTGGTTGATACTAAATCGTGGGAACTCACTCTTCGTGCAAAATCTTGCTGGTTTTTCTGCTTTTGGTCTTCTTGTCTGCCTGACGCTCGGTGGCTGTGTCACCTCGGTGAACAATCCAGCCGGTGTCGCTTATGCGGAGCAGGAGATGCTGGTCGTCGCCGGACTCTCTGAGGATCTCATCTACGAATACCTGCTTGGGGACATTGCTGCCAGGCGTGGTGACATCAGTACCGCTGCCGAGGCGATGGCTCAGGCCGCTGAGCTGTCCTCCAATCTCCAGATCACCTTGCGCGCATTCTCCATGTCGATGGAGTCGGGAGACTACGAACAGGCGCTTGAGTTGAGCGACTTGCTGGACTCCATTGAGCCGGATCAACAAGAGCACGCTTTGGCGTTGCGCCTTCAGGCGTTGATCGCGCTGGATCGCGAGGAGGATGCGTTCACGACGCTTATCACATTGATTGATGCCTTACCGGACCAGTCCGAGCTGCCCCAATACATTGCCCAGACTCTGGGGCGCACGGCCGACCCTGGCCGATGGTTGGTGGTCACCGAGCGTGTGGCTGACCACTTCAACGGTAATGCCTGGGCGCAGTTGTCTGCTGGCTGGTTGGCTTACCGCGCTGGCCAGACTGATCGCGCACAGGCGGCCCTGGATCGTGCGTTGATACTCAAGCCCGGCTGGGAAGAGGTTGCGCTACTGAAGTTTTCCCATCTCAGGGAGAGGAACGACAACGAGGCCGTTGCCGCTTTTGCTGAGAATTTTCTGGCGCGTTATCCGGACCGTATGCGTCTGCGGCTTGCCTACGGCAGGCTGCTGGCAGAGTGGAATGACAATGTCTCAGCGCTGGAGCAGTTTGAGAAACTGCTGGCGCATGATCCGAAAAATATCGACGCGCTTTATGCAGCCGGGGTATTGAGTCAGGGCCTTGTGCTTTGGGATGAGGCGAAATCCCATTTTGAAGTACTGCTTGAACATTACCCGCAGGAAGATCGCGCACGGCTTTATCTCGGCCAGATCCTGAGTGAACAAGGCAAGCACGACCAAGCGCTTCGCCTGTTGCGCGAGATCGCCGCAGCTGATTTTTACTTTGACGTTCAGATGCGAATCGGATTCGTCCTGTCGGATGCGGGTCGTCACACCGAAGCGCTCGAACATCTTGCCGATGTCACCCCAAAGTCCCAGGATGAGCAGATTCAAATCTATCTTGCCCGTGAGCAGGTGCTTCGAGACAGTGGTCAGCCGGAATCAGCACTGGAACTGCTGAGTGCGGCGCTGATCGATATTCCGGATCACCCGGACCTGCTTTACGCACGGGGGTTGGTGACCGCGATCATGGACCGTGTGGAAGAGCATGAACGGGACATGCGCCGGCTCATCGAGATCGATCCCGATAACGCGCATGCCTACAATGCGCTGGGCTATACCCTGGCGGATAAGACCGAGCGGCTGGGCGAAGCACTCGAACTGATCGAAAAGGCGCTGTCGCTCTTGCCGGGAGACCCTTTCATCCTGGACAGTCTGGGCTGGGTGCATTTCCGACGCGGGGATCTTGATCTTGCGCTGGAGTATCTTCAGCTCGCTATGGATCAGCGGCCGGATGCCGAGATCGCCGCACATCTTGGCGAGGTGCTTTGGCAGCTGGGGAACAAGGAACAGGCCATTGCGGCCTGGCAGGACGGCAGCCAGACGGATCCCGATAATCCGATTCTCAAGGACACGATGCGGAAATACGGTCAGTAACCGTGCGCCATTTTGTTGTTGCGCTGTGTGTTTTGTTACTCGCAGGTTGCGCAAGTACCCCGACTGCCCCCCCGGCACCTGAGAGCAGCTTTGAACTCAAATGGCGCGAACATCTTCAGCAGGTAAGCGGGATTCATCAGTGGCATCTTTCCGGCAGAATCGGCATACGCACCGACGATGCCGGGGGCAGCGCGAACCTGCGCTGGAAGCGCGGACAGGACTATGACCAGATTGATCTATTCGGGCCTTTGGGCGCGGGCCGGATTCGACTGGATATCGATGCAGCGGGGGCCCATCTGCGCGATAGTCAGGGGCAGGATTTCTTTGCCGATAGCGCCAGTGAGGTCATGTTTAAGGCGACCGGCTGGGTTGTGCCGCTTGAAGCGCTGGGCGACTGGATCCGCGGAATACCGGCTAGCGGGCCATACGAAAGTGAAATCGATGAAACGGGAAAATTGATTTCCCTGAATCAATACGGCTGGATCGTTACATTTAATGAATATGCTCCACATCAGCAGGTGCTGTTGCCGCGAAAAATCCGGTTAAGTGCGTCAGAGGGGGTAATTAATGAGTTGGCTTCGAGAAATCAGATCAGCGGCAAACAGTTAGTGGTGAAACTATATATAGATGAGTGGGCACCGACGGCGGATGCAACCGAGCCGGATCAATGAAGACCTGGCTGGCACCCGCCAAGCTGAATCTGTTCCTGCATGTCGTGGGTCAACGGACAGATGGCCTGCACGAGCTGCAGACGCTGTTCCAATTGCTCGATTTTGGTGATCTGCTTTCGTTTGAGATAACAGAAAACGGCAGCATCTCGCGCGATGGCGGTTCGGCATTGCCGGCGGAGGATCTGTGTATTCGTGCCGCGCACGCCCTGCAGCAGGCAGGCAATACCGGCCTCGGCGCCCGGATACAGTTGACCAAGCACATTCCCGTAGGTGCGGGGCTGGGTGGCGGCAGTTCTGACGCGGCCACCGTTCTCCTCGCGCTTAACCAACTTTGGGGCACCGGTTTAAATGAGGATGATCTTGCCGATATCGGACAAGCCCTCGGTGCGGATGTGCCGCTTTTTGTCCGGGGTTGTTCTGCGTGGGGTGAGGGAATCGGCGAACAATTGACCTCGACAAAGCTCCCTTTAAGACAGTTTTGCGTGGTCTGGCCAAATGTCCAGTTGTCCACAAAGACCATATTTTCCGACCCAGAATTGACACGAAACACCCCGCGAATCAGAATACCGGGCCCGTTCGAGGGTGATCGGCGAAATGATCTGGAGCCGGTGGCGAGAAGGCGGTTTCCCGAGGTGGGAAGGTGTCTGGATTGGTTGGGACAGTTCGGGGCGGCGCGGATGACGGGAAGTGGCAGCGCAGCCTTTTTGGCCGTGGCCAGTATCAGGGCCGGAGAAGAACTGCTTGAGCAGTTGCCGTCCGGGCTGAGAGGCTTTGTGGCCAACGGAATCAACCGGAATCCCGTGTTTGTCGATGAGCCTGATGGGGTGTAGCCAAGTGGTAAGGCACCGGATTTTGATTCCGGCATTCCCAGGTTCGAATCCTGGCACCCCAGCCATTTTTGAAATGCCCTGCCGAAATTTAATTCAGCGAGAGACCCGATGGCAATAGATGACCTGGCGCTGTTCACCGGCAACGCCAACCCGGATTTGGCCGGTGAAGTCTCGGCCAAACTGGGTGTGGGCATGGGCCGGGCACTTGTCAGCACGTTCAGTGACGGCGAAGTTAATGTCGAGATCATGGAGAACGTGCGGGGCGCAGACGTCTATGTCCTGCAACCCACTTGCGCGCCCGCCAGCAAGCATCTTATGGAATTGTTGGTCATGATTGATGCCTTGCGGCGTTCTTCTGCGGAGCGGATTACCGCAGTGATGCCTTACTTCGGTTATGCCCGGCAGGATCGTCGACCCCGAACTGCCCGAGTGGCCATCACAGCCAAGCTCGTCGCAGAGATGATCGGCATCGCGGGTGCCGACCGGGTCGTCACGATGGACCTGCACGCAGATCAGATTCAGGGGTTTTTCGATATTCCGCTGGACAATATTTATGCCGCTCCCGTGCTCAATGGAGAGTTGTGGCGGCACGAGCCCGATAATCTCATGGTGGTGTCACCGGATGTTGGCGGTGTGGTCAGAGCCCGAGCCATGGCCAAGCAATTGGGAGTAGAGCTTGCGATCATCGACAAGCGCCGGCCCCGGGCCAACGAAGCGAAGGTAATGCATATCATCGGATCGGTCGATCAGCGAAGCTGCGTATTGATGGATGACATGGTGGATACCGCTAATACCCTCTGTCAGGCGGCGTCCGCCCTGAAGGACGCTGGTGCGGTTCAGGTCAAGGCCTGCTGTACCCATCCGGTGCTCTCGGGCCAGGCGATTGAACGGATCGAGGCCTCTGAACTGGACGAGGTCGTTGTGACCAACTCGATTCCGCTCAGCGATGAGGCGCGCAAGCACAGCACGAAGATCCGACAAATCAGTGTCGCCAGCCTTTTGGCCGAATCAATTCGACGTATCGCTACAGGCGATTCGGTCAGTTCACTATTTATGGAATAAGCGGCGTCAAGGGCCGCACGGTTAAGGAGAATCGGTAATGAGCAGCAACTATGTACTCAACGCCCAGTCGCGTGATGTTTTCGGCACGGGTGCGAGCAGACGACAACGTCGTGAGAGCCATATCCCTGCGGTCGTCTATGGCGCAGGCAAGGATAATGAGGCTGTCACTCTGGATCACGATCAGGTGATGCACAGTCTTGAGAAAGAGGCGTTCCACTCGGCGATTATTGACCTCCAGACCGATGCGGGATCCCAGCAGGTGATTCTCCGTGAGGTGCAAATGCACCCGCACCGGCCTCTGGTGCTGCACATGGATTTTCAGCGCATCAAGGCAACGGAAACACTTCATATGAAGATCCCGCTGCACTTCGATGGCGCTGACGAGGCGCCGGGCGTTAAGGTGGATGGCGGTATTCTTGCTCACGCCATCACAGAACTCGATATCACCTGTTTGCCGAAGGACCTGCCCGAATACATCGCTGTGGATGTGTCGGAACTGGGCATGAACGAATCCATCCATCTTTCAGACATCACGCTGCCTGAAGGTGTTGAGCTCACCGTAACTGCCTTTCACGAGGGAGAAGACCCAGCCGTTGCGACCATTGCCGCCTCGAAAGTGGCTGAGGAAGAGCCGGCCTCTGAAGAGGGTGAGG
This sequence comes from Proteobacteria bacterium UBA7447, assembly GCA_002477475.1. Taxonomy (GTDB): domain Bacteria; phylum Pseudomonadota; class Gammaproteobacteria; order Arenicellales; family UBA868; genus UBA868. Next base: position 78,466 of record DLPX01000004.1, on the reverse strand, counting down.
GCGGCGAGCAATCGTCGGCCGCTGACGCCGAAGCGGATAAGAGCGAGTAGCGCAGGCTTATTTCTGGACCGACTGCCGCGTCGTTTGACGAGGCAGCATCGTCTCCGGTGCGCTGATCGACAGTACGATGGCGGCAATCTCTCTTGTCTGTGGCCTGGGTAATCCGGGCGCGCAATATGAGCCGACGCGCCATAACGCCGGCTTTTGGTTTCTGGATGCCCTGCAGCGTGTTGTTTCCTTACCCTGGCGCCCCGAGACGCGGTTTTTTGGTGACCTGGCCGATACCCGCGTGGGTCAGCAAAGAGTAAGGTTTCTGAGACCCGCCAGCTTCATGAATGAATGCGGCGGAGCGGTCGCATCTGTCTGTGGCTATTTTGATATCCCTGCCGAAGCCCTGCTGGTCGTGCACGATGATCTCGATTTGCCTCCCGGCACCGTCAGGGTCAAACAGGGTGGAGGACATGGCGGACATAATGGCCTTCGAGACATCTTTTCGAAGTTGGGTTCACGCGAATTCATACGCCTGCGAATCGGTATCGGTCATCCGGGTAACAGCGACGACGTAAGCGACTGGGTGTTAAGAAAACCGGCTTCGGAGGACAAGACGGCCATCCTTGATGCGATCGATCGTGCGGTGGACCAGATTGATCCGATGATGGATGGAAATCTCGAGCCGGTAATGAAGGCGCTGCACACCCAGCATAAAGGACATTCCTGAGTGGGCTTCCGTTGCGGCATTGTCGGATTGCCCAATGTGGGCAAGTCAACTCTCTTCAATGCGCTGACCCATGCGGGGGCGCAGGCCGAGAATTATCCGTTTTGCACCATCGATCCCAACGTGGGTATCGTGGAGGTGCCTGATCTCCGTCTCGAGACCATTGCCGGACTGGTCAACCCGGCAAAGGTTATCCCTACAGCCATCGAGTTTGTGGATATCGCCGGCCTGGTGGCGGGCGCCTCAAAAGGCGAGGGGCTTGGCAACCGGTTTCTTGCTCATATCCGTGAGGTCGATGCGATCATCCACGTGGTCCGGGCGTTTAGTGATGATGACATTACCCATGTATCCGGTAAGGTCGATCCCCTTGCCGATGTAGCGACTATTGAGACCGAACTTGCTCTGGCTGACCTTGAAACCACAGAGCGCGCTGTTGACCGAACCGCCAAAGCTGCCAAGACAGGCGACAAGAAAATCCTGCGGGAACTGGATTACCTAAAACAGGCGTATGAAGCGCTTTCTCAGGATCATGGATTGCAGGCACTGCTTCAGGATTCGGAAGCCTCTGCTGTGCTTAAGCCGCTATGCCTCTTGTCGGCTAAGCCTATGCTCTACGTCGCCAATGTCTCAGAAGAGGATCTCAATGGTAATGATCAGGTAAGCCAACTGACGGCCCACGCGCAAACCCGCCAGGCGCAAGTCGTGGTGGTGAGTGCCGCGATTGAACAGGAGATCTCGGAAATTGATGCGCAAGAGCGCGCTGGTTTTCTAGAGGATCTGGGCCTTGAGAGTTCTGGGCTTGATCGTGTTATTCGTGCTGGCTACGCCCTTCTGGGTCTGCAGACATTTTTTACTGCTGGACCCAAGGAGGTGCGTGCGTGGACCGTGGCCTGTGGCGCGACTGCGCCTCAGGCGGCAGGCGAGATTCATACGGATTTTGAACGGGGTTTTATCCGGGCCGAGACGATTGCCTATGATGAGTTCGTTCAGTATCAGGGAGAGCAGGGTGCCCGTGAGGCCGGGCGGTTGCGGCTTGAAGGGAAAGAATACATTCTGAGCGACGGTGACATCATGCACTTTAGGTTCAACGTTTGAGCAAAAAACTGCCCGCTGATACCCGCGTTCGGCGCCAGACTGGATTGAGCACCTCATTTGAAAACAACTAAAAACCGTCAGGAAAACTGGAATTTCTTGAAACGGCGAGGTTTTCGCGTTAGATTCGCGCCCCCCGTGGCTATGTAGCTCAGCTGGTTAGAGCACGGCACTCATAATGCCGGGGTCGGTGGTTCAAGTCCACCCATAGCCACCATTTCTCTTTTTATCTCCCTGATACGCTCCACTTAAGAGCAACCACTGCTCTTTCGGGTTTATTCCAAGTCTCTATAATCGACACGACCCTGCGCAGGGTTCAGAGTGGAGGAAGTGTTTTCGTATCTAACGAGAAAGGAGATAAAAATAATGAGAAGTCTATTGAGTAAAGTGGCCGTTGGGCTGGTGTTTGTCTTTGGGGGAGGACTGTGGGCGGCGAGCGCTGTGGCTGATGATGTCGCCCATAAAGTCGTAATCCAAGTCAGTACTGACGATGAGCGTACGCAGAAAATCGCACTCAATAATGCTGTTAATATCCAGAAGTCCCTGGGAGTGGATGAGGTCAAGATTGAAATCGTTGCGTATGGTCCAGGCCTTGGCCTCATGACGACGGCCGGTAAGCAGTCACAGCGGGTGGCAGACCTTGTCCTTCAAGACATTACCTTCAGCGCTTGCAATAACACGATTAAGAAAATCACCAAGAAAAAGGGGGCCGCGCCGAAATTGGTTGAAGGAGTCGGTATTGTAGATTCGGGCGCAGTGCGCATCATCGAACTGCAGCAACAGGGGTATGCGTACATCAGACCCTGATGCAGACAAGGCCCTTAATGCCGAATTTCGGTCTGGAAGTATCGGGTGTCGAGCTTTCCAGTCCGATTGACGATGACAGCTTTTCCGAGATTCGAGATTTGTATTTCTCGCACTCGGCTCTGCTGTTTCGGGATCAGGATCTCTCGCCACAGAGCCAAGCCCGTCTTGTGCACCGGTTTGGGTGTCCAAAAATTGAGACGCGCAAACAGTTCAACCTGAAGGATTATCCCGAAGTTTCCACTATCGGTAACGTCAAGCATCCCGATGGAGAAGACGCGGCCTTTTTTGTCCGGGGGGGATTTGGTTGGCATACCGATGGCACTTCGGCCTGTCATGTGGATGCGGCAACCTTTCTCTATGCGGTTGAGGTACCTAAAGTCGGTGGGGATACCCTGCTATGCAGCACCGCCACCGCTTATGAGAATATTCCCGAGACACTGAAGGATCAGCTAAGTGATCTAGAGATGCTGTGCAGTTTTCACGCGCATAACGATCCTCTGCTGGAAGCGGACCCCGACTCGCACATTCCCTTGACGAAAGAGGAGCGGCGAGCGCTGCCGCCTGTGTGGCACAAAATTGTGCAGGTGCATCCCGTCACCGGCCGCACAGTGCTTTACATGAATTTCAATCCCATTGAGTTCAACTCGGTGAGCCTGTCGATGGGTGAGGAGTGGCTTCAGGCGGCGTTGGCCGTTGCAACGCAGGAGCAATATGTTTATCGGCATGAATGGAAGCCGGGCGATCTTTTGATCTGGGATAACCATGCGGTCTTGCACAGCGGTACGCCGACCGCCTGCTATGAGTCAGATCGGAGACTGATGCACCGCTCTTTTGTTTACACTCAGCCGACGGAAAGAACCCTTGAAAACCTGGACGAGGTCAACGCAATCTTTCTAAAAACCTAAAAAGAAGCCTTGATCGTTAGTCAAAGCCGGAGCCGTATTGGCCGTGAAAATCACACAGATTGATGTCTTTGCGAAAAATCTGCCGATGGTGTCGGGTTACAACATGTCGAGTTCGACAGTCGGTGATCCGGACACCACAGTCGTGGCTCTGCGCACAGATGCAAAACTGACTGGCTGGGGAGAGATTTGTCCAACCGGTCCTTTGCCGCAGGTAGAACATGCAGGAAGTATCCGGGCCGATCTTGACCTGCTCGGTCCGGCATTGATCGGCGCTGATCCGTTGCGGATCGGTCTGATATATGACGTAATGGCTGCCACCATGGACGGCGGACAGGGGGCCCGGTCAGCAGTCGATATCGCGTGTTGGGATCTGCTTGGCAAGTACCATAACGAACGGGTCTGTGACCTGCTGGGCGGGGCACGTATGGATCCGGTGTCAACCTATCACGTTATCCCCATCGGTACCCCTGATGGATCCGCCCAGCTGGCCGAGCAGCTGCAGGAAGAAGGCCACACCAAACTGCAGTTGAAGGCGGGCGGGCGCCATATCGATGAAGATATCGACGCAGTCCACGCGGTTGCGAAAGTGATCCGCCCAGGAGTTGATCTTTTTGTGGATTGCAACCGAGGTTGGACGGTCGGTGAAGCGATCCAGGTTTCACGCGCCTGTCGTAGTCTTAAGTTTGACATGGAGCAGCCCTGTGCGACCTATGCTGAATGCGCCACTGCGCGGACGCACTTAAATCACCCGTTGGTCCTGGATGAGGCTGCGACCGATTTGGCCACCATTGCCCGCGCTATCTCGACCGGCGTTGCTGATGGATTCGGAATGAAGCTGACTCGGATCGGCGGCATTAGTGGAATGCGTGCGGTGCGCGACCTGTGTGAGGCTTCGAATACACCGACCAGTTGTGACGACTCCTGGGGGGGAGACATTATCGCGTCAGCCTGTGTCCACGTTGGGGCCACTTTGACGCCTCGTCTCAGTCGCGGCGCGTGGATTTCAGCGCCTTATCAGGCGGGGCACTATGACGAGGAGTATGGACCAAGAATTGTCTACGGCATGATCGCAGTGCCCCCAGGGCCTGGTCTGGGCATTACTATTCCTGAAGGACTTTTCGGCCCGCCGATTGCGAATTTTTCTTGAACTCAGACTATGGGGCGGGGCAGTAGGCCGGCGCGTTCGACAATCTGCCGGATGGCGGCTTCCCATTCAATCGCCATGATATGCACGCCAGAGACGCCTTCCATTTGCTGTAGCTCTTTTATCTGTTCGATGCAGATATCCTGACCTTCAGCCCGCCAGGCATCACGACGGGCTTCCTTGTTGTCTTCGCTGATACCCTGAACCGCACCATCCATGCGTTTGAGCAAATCTTCAGGGATGACGATGCCGGGAATGTTCTCGTTGAGAAAGCGCGCCATGGGGCTGCTTTTTAAGGGGCCGATACCTGCCAGGATGTGAACTTTCTCCGTCACCCCAAGATCCACCAGACGACGCATGAACTGGCGGAAGATGTCCATATCGAAAATCATCTGGGTCTGGATGAAGTCGACCCCGGCTGCCATCTTTTTGGCGATTCGGAGCGGCCGAAACGAAATGGGCTCCGAGAATGGGCTGCCCGCGCCGCCGATAAAGAGTTTGGGACCGCCACCCTTGATCTCGTCACCGCACTGGAACTGGTTCTTGTCACGCATCTCCTGGAGCATACGAATCAGCTGCATTGAGTCGATGTCCTGTACGTTCTTGGCTCCCGGATGGTTACCAAAAGATTGGTGGTCACCAGACAGGCATAGGACGTTACGGATGCCGTGGATATAGGCGCCCATCAAGTCGCTCTGCATGGCCAACCGGTTGCGGTCCCGACAGGTCATCTGAATAACGGGCTCAAGCCCATGCTGGGCCATATAAATGCCGGTCGCAATGCTGCTGAGACGCACTATACCGGTCTGATTATCGGTCACATTAGCGGCATCAACCACGCCCTTTAAGAGACCGATCTTGCGGTCGACGACGCTGGTATCCATGTGTTTGGGTGGACCCAGTTCGCCGGTGACGGCAAAGTGCCCTGCAGCCAGGACCTTTTCAAGATTACTCCCGGACTTGAGATCGGGCAGGGTGTCAGCAGCAGTGTCAGTAGCCATCATCAGTGAATCCGTTTCAGTCTGCACCGAAGAAGTCGTCTTCGTCGAAGTCGTCCTCTTCGTCATAATCGTAGGTGATTTCCTGCTCGACTTTGACCATTACGTCGTCCCCATTCACCGTCGCTTCATACATGGCAACGGGCCGCTCGGCAGCACCTTTCATCTCGCCGCTTCTTAGATCCCATTGCCACAGATGCTTGGTGCAGGTCAGCAGGCCGTCTTTTAGCAGACCAGAATCGACTAA
>DLPX01000004.1:0-72157 GCA_002477475.1 Proteobacteria bacterium UBA7447 | reverse complement strand
GCCACACTGACCCGGTGCAGCTTGCCTTCAGGCAAGTCAGCGAGGCTGCAGGCTCGGTGCCAGGTGTCGTCGAGTTCGACGGCTTCAGAGGACGCCTGCGATGTGGTGGCCGTTTTCATGGGAGACTGCGGCGGCGCAACCTTAACGGTCGTCGCCCGCTCTCCCGCCTCGCGCGCGGCTTGCTGGCGAAGATCATCTCCCACCACTACGCGGCGCATGCTGCCCCCTCGACTGGTTGACCAGTCCTTGGGAGGCTGGATATCCATTAGCGAGTCAGCAATCCCTTGACGGTCGAGAACCGTCCAGATCTTGGACCAGATACAGGGGATGCTGGTATCTACTTCGCACATCCCCCCCTCGGAGCCGCCGCAGGGACCGTTCTGCAGTTGCTTTGGGCATCGGGTAATGGGGCACAAACCGCCCGTGTATTCCAGAACACAGTTACCGCAGCCTACGCAGCGCTCCTCCCAGATGCCCGGCTCCGTCGGCTGGCCCATAAAGTTGGTATCAAGACCCGGCAGGATCGGCGTGTCCATGTATTTTTCCGCCAGTGTCTGCACACCCACACCGCATGCCATCGACAGGACCGCATCATACTCTTCAATATTCTCCTCAAGCGGTGCCACAAACTCCTGGACACATTGCCGCTGCACCGTGACTTCTTCAACTTCAAGCTCTTGGCCTTCAGCGGCAGCCGCGGTTCGCAAAGTCGCTGCCATGGCGCTGGACTCTTTCTTACCGCCAGCAAAACAGACAGAAACGCAGGTGCCGCATCCCACGGTGAGCACTTTCTTTTTGCCCTTGAGCATTCGCTGGATATCTTTCAGCGGTTTTTGTTCTGCAACGATCATGCTGAGCCTCTCGCAAATTGGCAGTGGTGTGATTGACGTTTCGTCATAATTCTCTCTTTTTTGTGTTAACGGGATGTTGACGCTTGGGTGGGTGAGGAGGCCGTGCGCCGTAGGGGGCTAGGGCCGCAAATCCCGGTTTTTTTGGTCAGCTCATCGAGTGCATTGGTGAGGCTGTCGTGGTCGCCGGGCGTGAGGTGCATCATATGGACTCGGTCACGCTCCAGACCACATCCGTCGAGCCAATCGGCAATTCGCTTGACCCGCTGGGTCACGTGCAAGTTGCCAGTATTGAAAAAGCACTCGCCCGGCTGACAGCCTGCCACCATGACGGCGTCTGCTCCGCTTTCAAATGCGTGCATCAACTGAAGCGTATCAACACGACCCGAGCACGGGACGTCGACCACTCGGGTTTGGACATGCGTTGAGACCTGCTCGCTTTTGGCGTCGCAAACTTCATGCGTGGTGTCCCGGCATTGGGGACAGGCGAATATCATGACCGACAGAGGCGCTTCTGCCACATCGGCCTCGGCGACTTCTGTGTTGAGTTCAGGAACAGATTCGGTATTCAACGTATGAATGGTGCCAATCACAGAATCGTGAGTACTGATATTCATTTCAATAGCGCCTGTCGGGCACGCTGCTGCGCAGAGTCCACAGCCGGTACACGTATCCGCGTCAATCACCGCGGCACCTTGAATCCCACCAACGCCGATCAGTGCGTTATCAATTCGGGCGGCGCCGAAGGTGCAAAACCGGACACAGTTAAGGCAGGCGACACAGACCGGTGCCTCGACGACAGCGATAGGTCTTTCGACAGGCTGAGTGGATTGCGGGGGCGGCAGATCAAGAACGACCTCTCCCGCATGAGCGCGAGAGACGCAGACCGTGAGGAATTCCGATCGCTCGCTTTCACTAAGCGCAGTATCCCGATGGTCGACCTCACCGGAGAGATAGCGCGTACGGCAGGTGCCGCAGCGGCCATTAGAGCAGTCAAGAGGTACTTCATAGCCATTTTCATAAAGCACATGCAAAATGGTTCGGTTCGCCGGTACCTCGAAGGTGTCTCCGGTGGAAGACACTCGGATGCTGAAAGTTGTGTTCTCGGAGGTGCTCATCAATACTTACTCGGGGTAGGGCGCTATTGTGAACGATACGATCCCTTCGGTAGAAGACCCAGTGTCGTTTTTTCGCAGGTTGGCGCAACAGTCAGGATACACGAGATCATCAGGGTTACTGTGGGACAAGGCCCAAGTAAGGCGTTCTCGTTATCACTGAACGGTGCTTTGCTAGATAGGTTACTGCGACTCTGGGTAGCTGATTCCGATGAATAAAGTGATGACTCAGGACTGGTACGAAATCAAGAAGGTGTCGAACGATCTATTTCTTATCCGCGAGAAGTATGTAGCCAAATGGCTGCGCTGCAATGTCTGGCTCATCAAAGGGCGCGACCGGAATCTCGTCATCGATTCCGGAATGGGACTGTCGCCGCTAAAGCCGCAGTTGCTGGCGCTCGGCGGATCGCCTTTGACCGCAGTAATGACACATTGCCACTTCGATCACATCGGCGGCCTGTGTGAATTTGATGACCGCTTGGGTCATCGAGCCTGCAGTGACAATTATCTTGATCCGATGACCTGCTTCAAGAAGACGGGCGGCGAAGTGTTTGTGCGTGCTGAGACGTTCAGCGCGCTGCCTTTTGAAGGCTTCTCGTTCGAGTCCTATGAGGTGCGGCCGGCGCCTCTCACGGGATATCTCGATGAGGGCGATGTATTGGATCTAGGAGACCGTTCTTTCCAAGTCTTCTCCCTGCCTGGGCACTCACCTGATTCGATCGCACTGTGGGAAGAGGGCACGGGTACGCTTTTTAGCGGGGATACCCTTTACGATGGTGATCTTTACGACACGCTGTATCACTCTGATCCCGACGCATACCGCGAGAGCCTGGAAAGATTAAGGGAGTTACCTATTCAGACGGTGCACGGTGGGCACTTCGGGTCTTTCGGGAAAGAGCGGATGAATGAGTTGATTGACGGTTACCTCAAAGGAGAGGGTCGACTGGTGGATCCTGAGGACTGGGTCAGTCAGCAGCTCCCATAACTGCCCAAATCAGCGGCTCGCTTTCAGAGCGTACCAGACGCCAAAGAGGATAACCCCCGAGGCGGTGATAAAAATCGCTCCAAACTCCTCCCCAAGCAATATGGCGGCGAGGATCACGCCAGATACTGGTTGCAGGAACTGCAACAGCGCAATGCGCGCAATGCCGCCTTGTCCCAGCGCCCAGTACCAGAGCACATAGCCGACAATCGTGACGCCGACGGCGAGATAAACAATCGAAAGCCAGATGCCGGTGGGAACGGTCAGCGGTGCCGTTCCCGGCTCAACGATAAACAGCAGCGGCCACAGCACCAGCGCATAAAGACCGACGCCGTAAAATGTGGTGCCCATTGCCGAATAGCCCTCGCGTTCGAGACGGCCGCCCGCGACGTAGCCTAAAGAGGCAAACACGTTAGAGGCCAGCACCAGTAAATCTCCGCGAATGCTCGCTCTGGTTGCCCCGTCGAGGCCATGACCAAAGATCAACAGCGCCTCGCCCGCGATCGCGATGGTGCAGCCGATCCACCACGCAACCGCGGGACGTTTTCGGTCCCAGGTCATGGCGATAAGTCCTGTGAAGACGGGGAGCCCCGCCAGAATCATGGATGCGTGATTGGCCGAAGTGTGCAGAATGCCGAGCGTGAAAAGCAAAGGAAAGGCCACGAAGCCACAGAATCCGGATAAAACGAGCAGACGCCGCTGTGCCTTGTCGGCGGGCAGCGGAATCCGGAGCAGCATTGCCAGCGGCAGTGCGACCAGTCCGCCGATGACGGTTCGCAGGATAGCGACCATCATGGGCGAGAGACTGGATACTGCGATTTTGGCGGCAACCGGTGAGGCGCCCCATAGCACCACGGCAATGAGGGCTGCCGCGAGAATCCTCATCGAAGACTAGTCAGTGTTTGCGCCAGCGAATCTTGTTCTGCCGTTCACGTTGAGTTTTACCCGCCCGCAAACGACCAAAGAAGAAAAAGGCCCCTAGACCAATCACGATCAGGGCGCCGAAGAATAACTCGTTCCAGCCCATCAGTTACGGCTGCGCAGTTTTGCCAGCAGGCGCAGGATTTCAAGATAGAGCCAGATCAGCGTCATCATCAGACTGAACGCGCCGTACCACTCCAGATATTTCGGCGCCCCCTGTTCGGCGGCTTCCTCGATGAAGTCAAAGTCAAGCACCAGATTGAGAGCGGCAATAGCCACAACAAAAAGACTGAAACCGATACCAAACAATCCGTTACTGTGAATGAAGCCGATACTGGAACCAAAAAACCCCATTACAAAACTGACGAGATATAACAGCGCGATGCCCCCCGTGGCCGCCACGATCATCAGTCGAAAGTTCTCGGTCGGTTTGATCAGACCGCTTTTGTAGGCGAGCAGCAATACGCCAAGTGTGCCGAAAGTGAGGCCCATGGCTTGAATCACGATGCCCGGATACTGCGCTTCAAACTTGGCCGAGATGCCACCCAGTGCAAGACCCTGCGCCAGTGCATAAAGAGGCGCGGTCACGCCTGCCCACTGTCGCTTGAAGATCGTGATGATTGCGAGGATCAGGCCGCCAATGAGTCCGATCCAGAGAAGTCCGCTGACGGCAGCCGGATCCCCTGTACCGAAAAATATGTTCCAGGTAAAAGACGCCGTGACCAGGCACAGAACAAGCAGGATACCGGTTTTATTGACGGTGCCTGCAAGTGTCATGCGGCCAGATGCCTCCGTTTCGGCAAACGTGGCATCAGGCTTGAACGCCTCTCCTCGGAACATGGGATTTCCTGAGCGGCCAAAGGTAGTCAGGGCGTTGTGCTTGGACATGGAAGACTCCTTGATTGATATAGTGATATTGTAGTCGCGAAGGCATGTTGCGAGGTGATGCCGCCCGGCAACAAACTTACTGTAGTACGTGCACTGACGTATGGAGAGCCGCTTTTGCAAGAAGTCCTGAGAACACCGGAAGAGCGCTTCGAGGTGCTACCCGATTTTGCGTATCCCCCCTGCTACCTTGATGACCTTAGGGGGTATGAAGGGCTGCGCTGTCACTATCTTGATGTCGGCCCGCCTGATGCCGAGGAAACATTTCTGTGTCTGCATGGCGAACCCACTTGGGCTTTTCTTTTCCGCCGAATGATTCCGGTATTCCTGGCGTCAGGAGCCCGAGTCATTGTGCCGGACTTCTTCGGCTTCGGTCGTTCGGATAAGCCCGGGGAACAGGACGTTTACACGTTTGATTTTCATCGCAACATGCTGCTGGCGTTTCTGGATCGGTTGAAACTTGCCGGGCTGACTCTGGTGGTGCAGGACTGGGGCGGCGTGCTGGGTTTGACGCTGCCAATGGAATCGCCGCACCGCGTTTCCCGCCTCCTTGTGATGAATACCCTGCTAGGGACCGGCGATCAGCCGCTTGGTGCAGGCTTTCTGGCCTGGCGCGAGTGGTGCCGGAACAATCCTGATATGTCGGCGGGCAAGCTTCTGGGCCGGGCTTGTCCACATCTTCATCAGGCCGAAATAGCCGCTTATGATGCCCCGTTTCCGGATGCCCAGTACAAGGCAGGTGCCCGGGCTTTTCCGGAACTGGTGCCCGATCATCCGGACGCGGCTGGCGCTGCGCTGTCGCGCGATGCCCGCGCCTGGCTCTCCAAGGAATGGAGTGGTGACAGCTTTATGGCAATCGGCATGACAGATCCCGTCATTACGCCAAGCGATATGCGGGCATTGCATACAGTGATCCTTGATTGCCCTGAACCTTACGAGGTGAATCAAGGCGGGCATTTTCTTCAGGAGTGGGGCGAAGAGGTGGCCCGCGCCGCATTGGCGCACTGGACGTAACCCAATACAGCTGACCCGGTCTCCAGTGTCTGATTCAAGAAGAATATTTCAGGTTTATGCCGGCAGCACGGAGCTGTCACCTTTTCATGAGTGCTACGCCAATAGCGCAACAGTGCTCCGCTCCGCCGCAGGCCGGTTGTTTGTACACGACAACGGTGAGGATCCGGGTAAAGCGTATTGGGCCCTTCGTCGTGAAGTTGCGCTCTTTGATGTTCCCGAACGACCAATTGAAGTCGATGGCCCTGATGCCGTGCTGTTTCTGGAGTTAATCTTTGCGCGTTCAGTGAAGGATCTTAAGATCGGTCGGGCGCGCTATGTGGTCGCGTGCACACATGATGGCGGGCTGTTTGCTGATGGGATCCTGCTGCGGCTCGGGGCGACACGTTTTTGGTTTGTTCATCCGGATGGCGAGCTGGATACCTGGTTTCTGGCGCATCGTTTCGGGTTTGATGTGACCCTCACCGACCCGCAGTCGCGTGTCCTGCAACTGCAGGGACCGCGCTCGTTCGAGGTGATGCGCTTGGTCTCATCGGGAGCAATCACTGCCGACTTTGGCTACTTTCACTGCGGCGTTTTTGATCTTGATGGGCAGGAGTTGTTGATTTCCCGAACTGGCTGGACGGGTGAACTGGGGTATGAGATCTACACGCAGGGTGACGATACTGACTGTCTGCGCCTATGGAGTTCTCTGATGAAAGCGGGCGCGTCCAGCGGAATGATCTTCGGCAGCATGCAATCGATGAACATCCGCAGGATTGAGGCAGGTATCTTGGACAGCGGTAGCGATTTTGATTCCTCCATGACGCCATCTGAGGCCGGGTTGGAAAAATTCGTGGACTTCAATAATAATGGATTCATTGGCCGGGAGGCGTTGTTGGCGCCGCCGCCTGGCAAGCGGCTTTTCGGGCTGCTCTGCCGAGAGCTGATACCGAGTGCGGGGTGTGAGTTATTTGATGGCGATAAGCCGGTTGGCGTTGTGACGACAGGTGCCTATTCCCCTTACCTCAAAACGGCGCTGGGCTACGTCAGATTTTCAGCGGCCGGAGATTGGCCAACAAGAACACTTTCGCTGCATTGCGCCGACAAAGGTGAAGCACAGTGCGAGATTGTCGACCCGCCCTTCTATGATCGGGAAAAGAAGATACCGCGCACTATCGCATTGCCGTGATGATCGGATCTTTCGTCATCAGGCATCAATCGGTCGACATCAGAATAGGAGCGGTGAGATCCGAAAGAGATGCCCTCTGTTCGCCGGATGCATCGAAGTTTGCGGGATCAAGCCATGCTTCAAAAGCCGTTTGCAGCTTTGACCATTCGAGATCGATCGTCGCATACCAGGCGGTATCCCGGTTCCGTCCTTTGGCAACCGTTGCCTGGCGGAATATTCCCTCATAGGATAGACCCAGTCTTAAGGCGGCGCGGCGCACAATGTGTAGGCCTGTGCGGCGCTGATAAGGCGGATGACGTTAAGGCCGTTGGCCCTTTGGCCGTGATTGATCGAAATTGCAGTGACCTGGGCTCTGCTCTTCGTGATGCGATCGGTAAAGAGTCGGTCGATGTGGTGGCCGATGTCGTTGGCGGCTCACTTTGGCCGCAACTTATTACCGCACTTGTGCGTGGTGGCCGTTATACCTGTGCGGGTGCGATTGCCGGTCCAATGGCCGAGTTTGATCTTCGTACGTTTTATCTTCGCGATCCGACCTTTACCGGGGCGACTGTTCCGCTGCCGGGGGTGTTCGAGGATCTGGTGGGGTACATCGAGCGAGATGAAATCCGGCCTCTGCTTGCGGCGACCTATCCCCTGGAAAACTTCCACGCGGCACAGCAGGCCTTTATCGATAAGCGTCATGTCGGCAACATCGTGACCGAACCTTTTCCACCTCGCCCTTAGCCGGCTGGATATAGGATCACCAGAACAGGTCGCCAGTCACAATGCAGAAAACCCAGTGGCCGGACAGTTTGTGGCGATCGACCGCCGAACCACTGTGCGATTTTCCTGAACTTCACGAGGATATTGAGACTGATCTCCTGATCATCGGTGCCGGCTATACCGGCCTGTCGACCGCACTTCATGCGGCCGATGCCATCGAGCAGATCGTGATTTTGGATCAGGCGCAACCAGGCTGGGGTTGCTCAGGCCGAAACGGTGGCCAGGTCCACTGTCAATGGAAACCCGATCTTGCGGCTTTGAAACGGCTGTATCCGGGCAGCCAGTTTGACGCATTCATCAAGACCTTGGGCGATGCCGTCGAGTTGGTGTTTGATCTTGTAGACCAGCATCATATTGATTGTCAGGCGCAAAGGGCAGGGTCGATCATTGCGGGCAAAGGCGGCAAGGCCGTTCGTTACCTGACCGAGTGGTCTAAATTTTGGGCAGAAACCGGCGCGGACGTACGCTTGTTGGACAAACACGCTTCGACCGAACTGATCGGCACCGCCCATTATGATCGGAGCATGTTCGATCGCCGAGGAGGGAGTGTGCAGCCGCTGGCCTATTGCCGGGGTTTGGCCCGTGCTTGTCACGAGCAGGGCGTCACTATCCATGGCAACTCCCGGGCGGTCAAGGTAAGCCAGAATGGAAACAGCTGGCAGGTTTTCACGGATCACGGAAGTGTCAAATGCAAACGCCTGGTGCTCGCAACCAACGGGTATACGGATGATCTTTGGCCGGGCTTGGCTCAAACGATTGTTCCGGTGGCCAGCATGCTCACCGCGACGTCTCCTCTGCCGGAGTCTGTCGCGTCGACCCTGCTGCCGCATCGGCAGCCAGTAGGGGAGTATGCAGGTGTCCCAGCGTACTATCGAGTGGATGAAGCGAATCGTCTTGTTTTTGGTTGGCGTGGAACGGTGTCTGGTGAGATCGGCTCCTTGAATACTGCGCATCTCAGATCCAGGGCAGTTCGTCTCTTTCCACAGATCGTGGGTACAGAGTGGGAATATGACTGGGCGGGGTATGTCGGAATTACTTCGCATCAGCGCCCGATGTTGCTCAGACTTGCTGATAATGTTTATGCGGGTTTGGGGTATAACGGTCGGGGAGTGCCAATGGCAACAATGATGGGAAAGCAGTTGGCACTCTCGCTAGCAGGTCGGGTACCCACTATTTCCGCTGAATCACTGCGGGCGATCCCTTTGCATTCTTTCCGTCACATCGGAGTGTCGGCCCGGATCATGTCTGGGCATCTGCGCGATTGCCTGAATTGAGTTTCTTGTGACGACAAACCCAGACTCACTGATCTGCGGCGACGGCTGGAGCGATCTCACGCAGCATCGCCAGCCGGAGCCGGTTGATGATGAGCGCCTGCACCGTTGGCGCCTGTCGCGCCTGCGCGGGCAGTTGGAACAGACCGGGGCAGCGATGTGCCTGTTGGTGAGCCCGGTGAGCCTGCGTTACGCTGTGAACTATCGCGACTACCCGCTTTTCCAGTCGCATATGCCCCAGACGTATCTTTTTTTATCAATGGAAGGGCCAACCGTCATTCATGGCGCCATGGGGGGATCCTCATGGGCTGATGACACCCGTGCGGGCAGGCCCATTTCATTTTTTGATGGGGCCGAGCGCCTTGGCGAATATGCTGAGCGACTGGCCGATGATGTCGTGAATTATCTTAACGAGATCGGCACCGATAACCGCCGGATCGCAGTGGTGTACATAAATCCCAGCATCACCCGGGCGTTCTTAAGCCGAGGACTTGAGGTCATTGATGGCGTGTTGATCAGTGAGCCAGCTCGGGTAATCAAGTCACCCGACGAGATCAACTGTATTCGTTGGGCTGTGGCGGTCGCTGAACATGGCATCGACCGGCTCAAGCAGGCGCTGCGACCGGGCGTCAGCGAGGTCCAGCTCTGGGGATTGCTGAACTACACAAATCTCGCCAATAACGGAGACTGGCATGAGGGTCGAATGTTGGCATCAGGACCCCGGATTAACCCCTGGCTTCAGGAAGCATCGCCCAGAGAGGTGCAGTCAGGGGATCTTGTGGGCTTGGATACGGATATGGTGGGTCCACGCGGTTATTTCGCAGATGTCTCCCGTACCTTCCTCTGTGGTCCCGCGCGCGCCACGGTGAGACAGCGCGAACTTTACCAACTTGCCTGGGAGGAGATCAGTCATAATCTTGCCCTGATTCGGCCCGGCCTCAGCCTGAGTGAATTTCAAAAACGCGCCTATGTCCCGGCCGAAGAATTTCACCAAAACGCCTATCCCTGTCTCATTCACGGCGTAGGGATGTCTGATGAGCATCTCCAGGTGAAACCCGCATTCCGGGGAGAGAACCCCTATGATGGCGTGATTGAGAAGGATATGGTCATTTGTGTCGAAAGTTATATGGGTGCGGTCGGCGAGCCCGACGGCGTTAAACTTGAGCAGCAGGTTCTGGTCACCAAAAGCGGTTATGAGTTGCTGTCGTTGTTCCCGCTTGAAGCGGAACTCATGGACGCTTGAGTCTTGAGTGTAGGAAAGGCACCCATTTTTGAACACTGATACATCAAAAACTACCCAAGGGGAGTTGCTTCAGGCGCTATTTGATCTGGCCAACGCTCCCGAGAGTGAGCTCAGGCAACAGGCGTCGCAACGATCCACGCAGGATGCCGTTTCGGCAGATCAATTTGCCAGTCATGTCCTCTGGCTGGGTGACGAGCCGATGTTGCCTGAGCGGAGTTACCGAGGCTTGGCAGCTGGCCAGGACTTCGGCGTGCAGGTCACGGACCTGACCCACGAGATCGATCAGCAAAGCAAAGAGCATCTGGCAGCAAAAGTCCTGGAGAAGGGGCGGGTGGCTTACTGCAAGATCGCGCTCGACGCGGCCGTGCCGGTTGATCCTCAAAAGGCAGACGGAACATCTCCCGTGGTGTTGTTTCTGGATAGTGCCGGGGGCGGGATTGTTGGGATCGGTATTATCGATTTCGCACTTCGCCGCTCGACCAACATTTCCTGGCACCAGACCACGGTCGATCAGGCTGCCAGAGCACGTGTTCATAACCACCAGTCTTGCGTAGTCTGGTTTACCGGTTTGTCAGGATCCGGCAAGTCGACGGTTGCCAATGTCCTTGAGCAGAAGCTCCACAGCGAGGGGCGGCATACCTACCTGCTTGACGGCGATAACGTGCGCCACGGACTTTGTCGGGATCTTGGATTTACCGACGCCGATCGGGTGGAGAATATCCGCCGGGTCGCGGAAGTGGCAAGACTGATGGCTGATGCAGGGCTCATCGTCATCGCTTCATTCATCTCACCCTTTGCCAATGAACGTGAGATGGCCCGCCTCGTGGCTGGGGATA
Organism: Proteobacteria bacterium UBA7447; assembly: GCA_002477475.1. Lineage (GTDB taxonomy): Bacteria > Pseudomonadota > Gammaproteobacteria > Arenicellales > UBA868 > UBA868. Next base: position 61,112 of record DLPX01000004.1, on the reverse strand, counting down.
TCCTTTTCGTCGAGGTATTCCTTGATACGCCGCTTGCGGTGTGTGAATCCCGTGATTCCAAGGGTCTTTATAAAAAAGCACGGACTGGTGAGCTGAAAAACTTTACCGGTATCGACTCAACCTATGAGGCACCAAGCCGGCCTGAGATCACACTGCATGGCGCAGAGCACACGCCAGAAGTGCTGGCCGATCAGGTCGCAGAATATCTTTCTTCCAAGAATGTTTTTTCTGTTTAGGGAACAATAGAAATCAGGGAACAACAGAAACCATGACAGATCAATCAAAAGTAGCCCTTGTGACCGGTGCAGGTACTGGTGTCGGCAAAGCGGTTGCGCAGATGCTGCTACAAAATGGGTATTGTGTGACGCTGACGGGCCGGCGCGGTGAACTGTTGGAGGCAGCCGCCTCAGAATCTGATGCAGGGTCCGACGCCGTCTTATGCCATGCGGCAGATCTTCGTCATTCCGAAGAGGTGGACCGACTCTTTGATGCTGCTATCGCGCGCTTTGGTCGGATTGATCTTCTTTTCAATAATGCAGGTATTGGCGCGCGTGCTGTTGATGTTGATGAGCTCGAGATTTCTGAATGGCAGGCCGTGCTTGATACCAATGTGCATGGCGCTTTCTTATGCGCCCGGCGGGCATTCGGTCAGATGAAAGCCCAGGATCCGAAAGGAGGCCGGATTATCAATAACGGCTCGATTTCGGCGTATGTGCCGCGGGTCAATAGCGCTCCTTATACGGTCAGCAAGCATGCCATGTCAGGTCTGACCCGAAGCCTGGCACTCGACGGACGCCAGCACAATATCGCCTGCGGCCAGATTGATATTGGTAACGCGCTGACAGACATGGCGAGACCATTGGGAGAGGGAACCCGCCAGCCTAATGGCACCATACTGGCAGAACCGCTTATGGATGTGCATCATGTCGCAACGAGTGTGCTGCACATGGCTGAGTTGCCACTTGATACCAACGTGCTTTTCATGAACGTGATGGCCCGGGATATGCCTTTCGTCGGACGAGGCTAATCGGGCCTTCTGTTTCGGCCTAAATCGCGCCTGAAGTGGCACGGTACATTCAATAATCAAAGGACATAGCTATGCACTCGAACCCTTTCTCGGATGATGAGCTGAGCCTTCGGTTGGTGGCCACTCGTCAGGAAATGGCGGTCCGCGGTCTTGATCTGGTCTTGTTGAGTGCGCCGGAGCATGTGTTCTATCTCACGGGGTTGGATCATTGGGGTTATTTTGCACCGCACGTGCTTATCGTGGCGGCTGAAGGTGAACTGGTGCTCGTGACCCGGGCCATGGAACACGTGGCGATTCGTAACCAGGTGCGAAACGCGACGTTCATCGGGCACTCGGATTCCGAGAGCGCAGCTGATGTTGTGGTTAAACACCTGAACGGCGCAAGTTCCGGCAAAACGATCGGTCTGGAATCAGCTTCTGCAGGACTGTCTTACGCGATGGGGCAGGCCCTCAAGCAGGGCATTGATGGCGCATCCTGGGTGGATATCACGGGGATGCTGGATGAGATGCGGCTGGTGAAGTCCATCGAAGAGCAGCGTTTTATGAGAAGCGCTGCCGTCGCCTCCGACGCCGGCACGCAAGCTGCAATCAATGCCATTCATGATGGCGCCAAAGAAGCGGATGTCGCAGCCGAGTGTCTTGCAGCGATGACCCGTGCGGGAGGAACACCACCTGGCTTTGGCCCCTTCTTGCGCCCGTCTCATCGCATGGCGGAGGAGCACACCACCTGGGGAGATGGTGAACATCATGAGGCGGTATTCCTTGAGATCGCGGGCTGTGTGGCCCGCTATAACGCTCCCATGGGACGGCTGGTGAATATCGGCAGGATCTCCGATGAGGATGCCGAGATGGCGCGCATATGTGGCGAGGCGTTTGATGCGACGTTAAGGGCGCTCAAAGTCGGTGCCAGAGCGAAGGACGTTTACAGCGGTTGGCAGTCGGTCGTGGATGCAGCGGGTATGCCCGAGTACCGTCGCCATCATTGCGGGTACCTGGTCGGTATCGGCTTTCCGCCCGCCTGGACGGGCGGACCACGGGTCACGGGTCTGCGCCATGATTCTGACCGCGAGATGCGAGAGGGCATGACCTTTCATCTGATGTCGTGGTTCACTGAAACAGGCCGTGGAAACTACTTCATCTCCAATACCGTTCTGCTGGGCGCGGACGGTGCAGAGGTACTGACGACAACACCCTACGGGCCACATATCGCACCTTAAGTCTTTGATCGATCGTTAAAGAGAAAGGGATCATGCGTCGCTATCGAAAAGACGAGCCGCTCGATGATCTTGAGCACTGGCCCTTCGACAACAAGGCGTCGGACTACGTGATTGTGCAGGGCGACCCGGTTGCCTCAGGGCGCATCGATTATGTGAGTCCTGACGGTACTGCCCGACTGGGAGTTTGGCGCTGCACGGAAGGTGTCTTCGATTGCAATGAGCTGGGAGACGAGCTGCAAACGATTTTGCAGGGTCGGTTGATTCTGACTTTAGAAGGGCAAGCGCCCATCGAGTGCATTCCGGGCGAAAGTATTTTTACGCGTAAAGGCCAGCGGGTGAGGTGGGATATCCGGGAAACCGTCGTCAAGCTGTTCCACACCTCCAATTTGGACGTCAGAGGTTGAAGCTATTTTTCTCGTCAGAGAAGATCAGGAAGTTGATGTTGATCTCATCACACCGTGTTTTTCACGGTGCGCGATCAATTCATTGAGCCAGTCTGGATCCATCTCCGGCACTGATGACAGCAGAAGCTCCGTGTATTCATGATGAGGCGGTGAAAACACATCGGTTTTCGGCCCCTGCTCCACAATCTCGCCCTGGAGCATCACCACGACGTTATCTGCGATCGCTTTGACTGTGGCGAGGTCGTGGGTGATAAACATATACGCGAGATTGAATTCTCTTTGTAGTCGATCAAGCAGTCTCAGGATTCCTTCAGCAACAAGCTGATCGAGGGCAGAAGTCACTTCGTCACAGATAATGAATTCGGGCTCGGCTGCCAATGCTCGCGCGATGCTGACGCGCTGTTTCTGGCCGCCCGAGAGTTCATCGGGATACCGGTCTATATATAAATCCGGTTCCAGTTCAATCAGGGATAACAGTTCGCGTATCCGCTCTTCTTTTTGTTTCCCCCTCAGGTTGAGATAGAAGCTGAGCGGTCTGCCGATGATATTGCGGATGCGTTGCCGGGGATTCAGCGCGGTGTCCGCCATCTGGTAGATCATCTGCACGTGACGCAACTGATCTTTGTTTCTGGATTTGAAACTCTTCGGTAGTGTCTCACCGTTAAATTGAACTTCACCAAGCCGCGGCGGCAACAGTCCGGTGATGACCCGCGCCGCCGTACTCTTGCCGCTGCCGGATTCGCCAACGATGGCGACAGTCTGTCCACGGTGAATTTCAAAAGTGACGTTCTTGAGAATGTCCTCTTTGCCGTACCCTGCGGTAACGTTGTCGACCTTGACTACCGGATTAATCTCAGTCGCGGCGGTCTCGGCCTCTTTCTTGAATGAGCGAACCGCCCACAATGACTTGGTGTAGTCCATCTTGGGATCCGACATCATTTGACGCGTAGTCGATTCCTCCACGAGTTCTCCGTAGCGTAAAACCATGATGCGGTCAGCCATCTGTGCTACCACGGCAAGATCGTGGGAGATATAAATGGCAGCGGTGTTGAACTCGCGGACAATGTCGCGGATGGTGGCGAGTACCTCGATCTGGGTCGTCACGTCGAGCGCAGTAGTCGGCTCGTCAAAAATGATGAGATCAGGTCGGCAGGATAGCGCCATCGCAGTCATGGCCCGCTGCAACTGTCCGCCCGAGACCTGATGGGGATAGCGATACCCGATACCGTTGGGGTCGGGAAGCAGTACCCGCCGGTAGAGATCCTTGGCATCGGCCTCGGCGTCCTGGCGGTTTTTGACCTTATGGACGACCGGGATCTCGGAGAACTGGTCAATCAGTTGATGTGCGGGGTTAAAGGATGCTGCGGCGCTTTGTGCGACATAGGCGATCCGGACGCCACGCAGTTTGCGCAGTGTGGTCTCCGACTGCTCAGTAAGTTCCTGACCGTCAAAGCAGATCGTGCCGCCACGGATGCGGCATCCTGGCCGAACAAAGTTCATCGCGGCAAGACCCAGCGTGGATTTCCCCGCGCCCGATTCCCCGATCAGACCAAGAACCTCTCCCCGGTCGAGATCGAGATCCAGGCCTTTAATAATTTCATGCCAGACCTCATCGCTTTCGCCATCGATCTCAAGGTTACGGATTTCTAGCAGTCGGTCTGTCATTAGCTTATACGCAACGAGTTGCTATTAATGCCCATCCTTGAGGCCGCTGGACTTGTGCAGGAACCAGTCCACCAGGAAGTTGACGCCGAGCGTCAGGATCGCAATTGCGATTGCGGGTAGGACGGGAGTGATATCTCCAAAAGTAATGAGCACGGCGTTTTCCCGAACCATCGATCCCCAGTCTGCCGTGGGCGGCTGAATCCCCAGTCCAAGAAAACTCAGTGCGGCAATCATCAGGAAGACAAAACAAAAACGCAGACCAAACTCTGCCATCAGCGGCGCCGTAATATTCGGTAGGATTTCCCGAACGCACAGCCAGAAAATCCGTTCTCCCCGAAGCCTTGCCGCTTCGAAGTAATCCAGCACGACGACGTTCAGGCTGACTGCGCGAGTCACGCGAAAAATTCGAGTGGCATCCAGGGTGGCAATCACAATCACCAGTGTCGGAATCGAGGTGCCGAAAATGGCCAGCAGCATCAGCGCAAATATAAGCTGGGGGATAGCCATCAGCACATCTACGATCCGGCTTGAAATCTGGTCAAGCCAGCCGCCATAAATTGCGGCGAGCAGGCCGGTTAGGCCGCCGATCAGAAAAGCCAGGCAGGTGGTAATAAAGGCAACGCCAACTGTATTGCGGGCGCCGAAGAGGAGTCGAGTCAGCATGTCACGGCCGAGACCGTCTGTGCCGAGAATGAATTGCTCACCCCAGACGTCAAACTCGGGACCCACGATCTCGGTTTCGCCGTATGGGGTCAGAACTGGGGCAAATATAGCCACGAAGCCATAAACCAGAATCACTAAGATTCCAAATTTGGCCGTCATCGGCGCTTTAAGAACCTCTCGTAACGCGCCCTGCAAACGCGTGCGCCGTGGCCGATTGATTTTCGGGTCCCGCGAAGTGGTCTCTGCACCAGTCATTTTGGATGCAGGAGCCGAGGGTTGGTACAGATCGAGACGATGTCGGCCGTCAGGTTCAGCAGGATGTAGGTGCCGGCAAAGATCATGGCGCAGGCCTGGACAACAGGAATGTCACGGTTCGAAACAGAATCAACCATTAACTGGCCGAGCCCCGGATAGATGAATACAACCTCTACAACAACCACGCCCACAACCAGATAAGCAAGACTGATTGCAATAATATTTGCGATGGGCGCCCATGCGTTGGGTAGGGCGTGTTTAACAATGACCCGCAATTTTGGCATTCCCTTGAGATGTGCCATTTCGATGTACGCGCTTGCCAGCAAATTGATGATGGAAGCACGAACCATGCGCATCATGTAGGCAAGAATAACGGCCATCAACGTGACGGCTGGGAGAGTAGCCTGGTGCAATTTCTCAATAAACGGTGTGTTGGCATCAATATTCGAAAGACTTGGGAACCAGCCAAGCTTCACCGAGAAGTAGAGTATCAGCACATAAGCCGTCAGGAATTCAGGCGCCGACACAGCGCCCAAGGTGACCACATTCACGGATCGATCGTAGATACCGTTTCGGTAAAGTGCTGCCAGGACTCCCAGAATTAATGCAAGAGGAACTGAGATAGCAGCCGCTGTCAGTGCGAGAAAAAGGGTATTTGAGAGACGGAACGTAATTAACTCTGCAATGTCCCGTCGGTTGGCAAGTGAAGTGCCAAGGTCGCCTTGCATAACGCCTGCCCACCAGTCGATGTAGCGAATGTGGGCGGGTCGGTCCAGACCCAATTCATGGCGTAATGCTGCAACATTTTCAGGACTGGCGCCCTGACCCAGTAAAGCTTCTGCAATGTCTCCCGGCAGGAACTCAACTCCTACGAAAATAATGATAGACACTACGAATAGTGTCAGCAGCCCAAGGCCAAAGCGCTGCAACACCATTAAGAGAATTCTGTTCATTGTTTTTCAGTGAAGTTAGTGGCTATACCGCTAACCTCGGTATGACGAAAAGTCCAACTTGCACATGGAGATTACTCCACCCGCCAGTAACACGCCAGCAACCCTGTCGGAATGGGAATATATTGCGCTAAGACGTAAGTGCAAAAAATAAGCGGCCCGAAGGCCGCTTATTTGGTTGCTCAAGGAAAAGTTTTTAAGCTTTCCACCATCTTTTTAGGAAGTGACCTCCATCCATTTCCCAACCTCCACCGATCTGCTCACCGACGCCGATGGTATCCCGAGTCGCGGCAACATCCGTGCCAAACGCGGGAATAATGGTTCCACCTTCTTTGGAGATAATTTGCTGGACTTCCTGATACATGGCCGTACGTTTGGCCTGATCCAACTCACCCCGAGCAGCCACCACGAGTTCGTCGACCCGCGCGTTCTTGATGAGGGTATCGTTCCACGGCGAAGAGGAGAGGTACGCGATTGATAGGATCATGTCTTCGACCGGTCTTGCGCCCCAGTAGCAGGTACAGAACGGTTTTACGTTCCAGACGTTGTTCCAATATCCGTCTTGGGGTTCCTGAACAATGTTCAGATTGACTCCGATCTTGGCCCAATGTTGCTGGAACAATTGAGCGGCATCCATCGCGCCACCATAGGATGTGTTTGATGCGCTGAGATCAATCGTGACACCTTCATGACCCGACTTTTTCAGATGATGCTTGGCCTTGTCCAGATCATATTCGACGCTCAGGTTGGTGTCATAACTGGCAAATCCTGGACCAAGCGGTTGATCGTTCCCGATCGCGCCGTATCCAAAGAGTACTTTGTCGATGAACTCTTGACGCGGTGTTGAAAGTTTCAGTGCGGTCCGAAAATCCATGTTGTCGAAAGGCGTTACGTCCATTCTCATGGGGTGCGTGAATGCCAGGTTACTCGCAACATCGACAATGTTGACCCCCTTCACTTTCTTAAGACGTGCAATACCTTTCAGGGCGGGTCGGTTAATGACATCTACTGATCCACTAATCAGCGCACTTTGACGAGCCGTATCATCCAGAATCGCGAGGACCTCATGAGAGTCTGCTAGAGCGCCACCGTCCGGATGCCACGCATTGGGGTTACGCTCTAAAACAGTCTTTACGCCCGGGTTGTATTCCTTCAGGAGGTAAGGCCCCGTCCCTGCATCGGACAACGATTCAGCGACACCATCTTTTGATGGCATGATATTGAAATGATAATCGGTAAAGAGCGCGGGGCAGTCGGCGTTGCCGTCGGCAAGCTCGACCACTACTGCATTGCCATCCACGCGCACGTCGGAGATCCCGGAAAAAACTCCTTTCGCATATGAGGTGGTATCTTCCCCGCGATGCTTATTGATTGATGCGACGACGTCACCGGTTGTCAGTGACTTGCCATTGTGGAACTCAACCCCTTGGCGGATGTTGAAGCGCCACACTTTCGCATCAGCGCTTGCTTCCCAGCTTTCAGCCAGCGCTGGCTCCATGCTGTTGTCCTGACCAACATTAACGAGACTGTCACGGAAAGCGCGGCTTACGCAGATCATGTACGTTGCGTTAAATAGGCCGCAATCAAGTGAATCGCCGGTGTTCGCGTCGTTAAGTCCAGAAACCATATGCCCGCCTCTCTTTGGCATGGAGGCCAGTGCACGGCCGGACCAAAGGGCGCTGCCCATGGCAGTTGACAGACCCATCGCACCTGCGAAAGCAAGAAAATCACGACGCGTAACGCGTGGATCGCCAAGCGCCTGCTTCAGGGCGGTGTCCTGGTGAATAAGTTGTTCTATCTTTGAGTTTTTCATCGTGTGCTCCATATGATTTTTGTAAGCAGTCACGTTCAGCGGGATTTGCTATCCTCAGAACGATAACAAGATCCTAACCGCCTTCTCACATAGACCGCAAGGCCGCAGGTTCCCCGATCCTTAGAGAAGATAAACTATTGCGGCTGAGTTGGCAGAATATGGATAGATTCAGGACCTAATGACCCCATTGAAGGTCCATAAAGATATGAACATTAGGGAAATCAAGTTCACGCCGCTATTGGTCCCCTATGCCCAGCCCTATTACTGGTCTCAGGGGGTCACGCAAGGTGCAGACGTCTTATTGATTGAGATCTGCGGCGAAAACGGATTCGTGGGGTTTGGGGAGTGTCTGGCGACACCTACCGCAAAAGGGGTGCAGGCTTTTGTCGAAGAGGCGGCAAAATGCCTGATCGGCCAGTCTGTCTTTGATCGAGACCGCCTGATGACTGTCTGTTATCAGTCACTTTTTCAGTTTCGGGGAACCGGTAGTGCGCCGCGTTTTGGTGGGCAAGTGTTGGCAGGTTTGGAGATGGCCCTTTGGGATTTACAGGGGAAAGCGCTTGATCGGCAGGTTTATGAACTGCTGGGCGGTGCACAGCGGCAGTACGTTGAGTACTTTGGTTTCATTCAGGGTTCGGAGCCCAAAGACCTTGCCCGAGATGCCGTAGCTTTGGTTCAGCAGGGGCACCGCACGATCTATTGTAAGGTGGGGCGGGGTGACGAGCTCGATATGGAGATCGTACGGCACGTCCGTGAGGCGGTGGGCCCTGATATCCGTTTGCGGCTAGACCCGAACGAAGCCTGGGATCCGCTTGACGCAATACGCATGATCGAGTCCCTGAAAGCGTTTAACCCTGAGATGATCGAACAGCCTTGCGATCACCGCAGTCTCAGCGCTCTTAAGGAGATCAAGGATGCAAGTCCCGTTGCAATCTCGGCGGATCAATCTGTCTTCAATGCGGTTGATGTCGCGGCGGTGACTCAAATGGGGGCGGCTGATCTCATCGTGCTTGGCCTGCACGAAACTGGCGGCATCGGTCCTCTTCTGGAAGCGGCGGCTGCCGCGAGGAAAGGCGGACTTAATATTTGCCTTCATGGCTTGTACGAGACCGGCATCACGACGTGTGCCGCGCATCAGGCAGGGCTTGTGATTCCCAACCTAGATGATGCCAATCAGTACATGAATCACTTGCTGACTTCAGATGTGATCGCCAGCCCAGATTTATCGCTTAAGGACGCTAAACTTGGTGTCTTCGATGCGCCGGGTTTGGGCTTTGTAATTGATGATGACGCGGTGGCTCAGGCTGCGGCTCGACATATCGAACAGGCAGCGGCAGTTCGATAAAACCCAAAGCGGCTTTCGCTAATTTGCGCCCATCCAGGAGAGGACCCCGGTGAAAATATCTCGAATTCGCATATTCCAGGTCGACCTGCCGGTGAAGGAGGGTGCGTACAGTTGGTCCACCCAGTCCTTTTCGGCTTTTGACAGTACGGTTGTCCTCATTGATACCGATGAGGGTTTAACGGGCGTAGGAGAAAGTTGTCCGTTGGGGCCCTCTTATCTTGCCGCATACGCAGAAGGGGTGCGCACGGGTGTGTCGGTGCTGGCTCCTGGCCTTATGGGCGAGGACCCGACCCAGTTGGACAAGGTCAATCTCAGAATGGATGAACTCCTAAAGGGCCACCCCTACGTCAAGTCCGCAATCGATATGGCCTGCTGGGATATCCTGGGCAAGGCAACGGGCATGCCGGTGTATCAGTTACTGGGCGGCAGACTCCAGGAACGGGTACAACTATTTAAAGTTGTGGCGCGCGCTGATCCAGGACTGATGGCAGAGCGTTTTGTTGAGTACCGTCAGTCGGGTTTTGATCATTTCCAGATCAAAGTAGGAGAACATCCCGAGACCGATATAGAACGCTTCAGAAGGGTACTTGCCGAGATGCAGCCGGGCGATGTTGTGGATGCAGATGCCAATACCGGTTGGAAGCAGCACGATGCTCTACGTGTGGTGGGTGCGGTAGAGCAAATGTTCCAGGAGCGTCAGTTGTCGTGCTTTATTGAGCAGCCCTGCCTTAGTTACGAAGAGTGCTTCGCGGTACGCCAGCACACCAACCTGCCATTCATTCTGGATGAATGTATGGACGGATTACCGATCCTGTTGCGCGGACATCGTGATAATGCGATGGATCTGATCAATCTGAAGATCAACCGGATGGGAGGGCTCACCCGCGCTCGTCAGGTGCGGGATCTTTGTGTTCAACTGGGTATTGTGATGACCATCGAAGACAGTTGGGGAGGAGAGATCGCGACATCTGCGATTGCGCATCTGGCGCAGTCGACACCGCCGGCATTTCATTTTCAGTCTTCCGCATTTCACGACTACGCGAGCATCGCTATTGCCAGTGGCGGCCCGCAGGTCGCAGACGGCTATATGACCGCGCCGTCAGAACCCGGGTTGGGGGTCGATCCGCTGATGGATGTGCTCGGAAAGCCCGTATGCGAGTTTCACTAGCGTAAATGCGACATCAGGCCTTTTGACACGCTCATCTTGTCGCTCACAATATCGACCTGCAAAGGACTGACAATTCATTAAAGGAATCACAATGGCGCGACAGCACGACCAGAAAAACAGAAAAACCCGCACGCTGGCGGTACATGCGGGTGAGGCACCCGATCCGGTTACCCGGGCATCGGCTCCCAACATCGTGATGTCGAGCACATTCGTGCTGGACGAGCCAGTAGGTTTTTCTGCTTATGATATTCCTGAGGACGCGCCGTTTATTTACAGTCGTTGGCGTAACCCAACGGTGCAGCAGCTCGAAGACAAAATGGCAGTGCTGGAAGAGGCCCCGGCATGTCGGTGTTTCGCCTCAGGCATGGCGGCCACCTCGGCGGTGCTGTTCAGTGTCCTGAAATCAGGCGATCGTCTCGTCATGAGTGACGCTAACTATCCAGGCACAGCAGAGCTCGCCCGCAATGACCTCAAGCGTATGGGCATCGAGATCGTAACGGCGAATTTCTCCGACCTGAATGCACTGGAGCAGGCTGTAACGCCTCAGACCGTATTGGTCTGGGGAGAGACGCCGGCCAACCCGACCATGCGCATTACCGATATCGCGGCGGTGGCCGAGATTGCGCATCAGCATGGCGCCCGGCTGGCGATCGATTCAACATTTGCCTCGCCCATGGCTACCCAGCCAATGACCCTGGGGGCAGATTACGTGATTCATTCGCTGACCAAATACTGCTGTGGCCATGGCGATGCCATGGGGGGTGCGGTGCTCGCTTCAGAAGAGCATATGCGCGCTATTGAGACGGATGGCCAGATTCATGTGGGTGGCGTGATCAGCCCCTTCAACGCATGGCTGATCAACCGGGGGTTGGCAACGCTGCCGATACGTATGCAGTCCCATGAGACCAACGCGATGGCGGTGGCGCAGTTTCTCGAGAGTCACCCAAAGGTCAATAAAGTCCTGTATCCGGGTCTTGCGAGTCATCCACACCACGATCTTGCAAAAAAACAGATGGACAACTTTTCCGGGATGCTGTCATTTCAGATCGATAAAGGCGCAGAGCTCGCACAGAAGATGATGTCAGAGCTTGAGATCATTCACTATGCGGTGTCGCTTGGTCATCATCGCAGTCTGATCTGCTGGATGGGAACGGATGACCTGATGGCATCGAGTTACGGCCTGTCTGGTGAGCAACTCGCTGCCTATCGGGAATTCGCCGGAGACGGGGTATACCGCCTTTCAGTCGGACTGGAAGATCCCGATGACCTGTGCGAGGATCTTGCCCGGTTCCTTGGTTAGGCCATATCGGGTGCAACTATGAGCTCAGTGTCATCAACACAGTCGGCCTCGGCATTTTCTGCCGCCGAGCTGAAAGCGCAGACCACGCTTGACAACGGACCCGGAGCTCACCGGATTGGGCTGATCGCTCTGGCGAGTGATTACGTGGTGGAGCGTGACTTCATGAACATGCGCCCAGGCGATGAAGTCGCCGTTTTCGTTTCACGGGTGCTTAACGTCAATCCATGCACGGTTGAAAACCTCAAGACCATGGGCCCGCGGCTTGCCGATGCCGCATCGCTCATTATTCCGGACGGCCGGTTGGATGCGATGGTGTATTGCTGCACCTCAGGCACGGCCGCGATGGGGTATGACACGGTAGCGGAGAATATCCGCAGCGTCCGACCAGGTATACCGGTTATTACGCCGATTACGGCCGGACTGCGAGCCCTCAACCAGTTCAACGCTGAACAGATTGCGGTACTGACGCCCTATACCGATGACGTCAATGCGTCTCTGGTGGATTACATTCAAGAACACGGACCGCAGGTCACTGCGATAACAAGTTTTCATTTCGCGAACGATAACGATATGGCGCGTATTCCTCCGGAAGCGATCGTCAGCGCGGCTAAAGAGGCAGACCGGGATGATGCTGATGCGCTGTTTATCTCCTGTACGGCTATCCGCGCTGTGGACGTGGTCGATGAGATAGAGCAGGCGCTGAATAAACCCGTGGTGTGTGCCAATCAGGCGCTGTTCTGGGAGTCTGTCCGTACGACTGGCTACGATACCCCGATCAACGGTTACGGCAAGTTGCTAAAAATGGAGTTGTCATAACTCCTATCCAGTCTCACTTTAAGGGCAGCCCGTAATAAGCCGATTAATACTAGACACCATGTGAGCCCCGGGGCAGTACAAACATGCTAACGGATGAAGAATTAGCCCGCTACTATAAATTAGGCTTCGTTGTTCCTGATTATCGGTTGAGCGAGACCACCCTGACCAGAATTCGCGCGGCGCATTGCCAGTTTATCGAGCGCTACCCGGCGTTTTCGGATTACTGCCCAGCACTGATTCCGTTAGATCCGTGTTTTCTGGAATTTGCTCGCGACGAAACCATTCTGAATATGGTGGGACAGGTGCTTGGGAATAATTTTGCTCTATGGAACTCGAGTTTTTTCGCCAAACCTGCTCAGGTGGGAACTCGCACTCCCTGGCATCAGGATGGCGAGTACTGGGCGATGCGGCCTCTGGCAACCTGTACGGTCTGGATGGCGATCGATGATGCCACCCCCGAAAACGGGTGTTTGCGGTTTATTCCCGGGTCGCATTTAGGCAAACAGGTTCGGAAACATCGGATCAACAATGCACCGGGTCTCGCACTGAATCAGGAACTCACTCAGGATCAGTTCCAGGAATCAGAAGCCGTGGACCTGGTGCTGGAGGCAGGACAGATGTCTTTGCATGATGTGTATCTTGTCCATGGATCAGAGCCGAATCGGTCGGATCATTCGCGCCGCGGTATGACCTTGAGATTTATGCCGACGAGCTCCTACTATGACAGAGAGATAGAGCAAAAGCAGAACGCGTCGAGCCCATACCCATCGCTTAATGAGCAAGAGTTGAGAAATCTCCAAAGGGTGCCGCTCTATCTGATGCGCGGTACCGACCTTTGCGCGCGTAACCGTTATGCGGGCAGTTTTTCAGGGGAAAACGATTTTAGGAGGGACGATGAAACTTGAAGAGATTTTTGCCAACGCTCCGACGGTCATCGATCAGGCGCAGCGCCAGCAATACTACGAGCAAGGGTATCTTGTTTTTCCTTCGTTGATCAGTACTGAAGCGTTAGTTCCCCTGCGGGTTGCGGCGGACCGCATCGTAGAAAAGACGCGCGAACTCACAGAGTCTTCCAAAGAGATTGATCTGGAGAATAATCACACTGCAAAGAACCCCCGATTAAGGCGTGCAGCCTACCTTGACGACCTGGATTTTGAATTTTGGGGAATCTGCGCCGATTCCGTTATTCCCGATATTGCGGCTGATCTTTTGGGGCCCAATGTCCGGTTCCGAGAGATCATGTTGAACTTTAAATGGGCAGGTGGCGGTGCCGAGGTGAAATGGCATCAGGATCTTGTCTTTTATCCCCATACGCATTCGGGAACCATGCAGTTTCTGTTGTTTCTGGAAGATGTTGCTGCAGAGCAGGGGCCGCTTGAACTTTATCCAGGAAGCCATCTGGGTCCGATATTCGAGCACTACGACGAGCGGGGTGAATGGACCGCAGCTGTTCGGGAGAATGATTTGGCGAGCGTTGGATCAGATGGCCCGGTTGCCGTCACGGGTCCTGCGGGTACCGTCAGCGTGCATCACAGCCGGACCATTCACGGTTCGCGACAGAACAAGAGCAGTCAGGGCCGACCCGTCCTGGTGCTCACATACAGCGCCGCAGATGCCATTCCGTATACTGCCCCTGCGTATCCCAGTTCACGCTATGGAGTGCTGGTTCGGGGCGAAGAACCGGGATACGCTCATCACGAGGAATTGCATGTGCCGATGCCGCCCGACTGGTCCGATGGCTATACCTCTATCTTCGCGCATCAGGAAAAGGAGACGCAGGCCTAGAGGTTCTGCCAGCCGGAAGTCATCTGACAATAAGGAAACTGCAATGAGAGACAATCCGATTAATTCAACGGTGGATTTCGAAAAGGATGGGGTACAGCATGGATTTTTGAAAGTACCGTATTCGGGAGATGACTCTGCCTGGGGTGCTGTCATGGTGCCGGTGACCGTGATCAAGAACGGCAGTGGTCCTACGGCAATTCTCACTGGGGCCAATCACGGTGATGAGTACGAAGGTCCGATAGCGCTCTGGGGTATGACGCACACGATGAAGGCCGATGACGTGAGCGGCCGGGTGGTCATGGTGCCGGCGATGAACTATCCCGCTTTCAATGCAGGAAAGCGTACTTCCTGGATCGATGGCGGCAACATGAACCGTGTGTTTCCCGGCAATCCTGAGGGCACCATTACCGAGATCATCGCCGACTATTTCTCCCGGACCTTGCTGCCCATGGCCGACTATGTGATCGATATTCACTCCGGCGGCAAGACCATGGAGTTTTTGCCGTTTGGGGCTGCCCATATTCTTGATGACAAAGATCAGCAGTCGCGATGTGTGGCTGCGGTTCAGGCCTTTAATGCGCCGTATACCCTGATGCTGCTGGAGCCTGATGCCGCCCACCTGTACGACACCGCTGCAGAGAATCAGGGCAAGGTGTTTGTGAGTACAGAACTTGGCGGCGGGGGATCGGCAAGTGCGACCACGGTAAATATCGCAAGACGTGGAATCACCAACGTCTTGAAGCACGCCGGGATTCTTGCGGGAGAGCCTGAAACCGGCCCTTCGGTGAATCTCGATACCATGAACCCCGATTGCTTCATTACTTCTGAGCATCGGGGCCTTATTGAGATGCGCCATGACCTGGGGGCAGAGATCAAAAAAGGCGATCTTCTCGCCGTGGTGTATGACACCGATCGGACGGGAGCTGCGCCCGTGGAATACCATTCAAAAGTGGACGGGCTTTTCATGGGAAGACATTTTCCCTGCCTGATTCGGCCTGGGGATTTTCTCGCGGTTATCGCATCTCAGGTCGACTGATTACAGGCTTTCAACACCGCAAAATTTATCCCAGGCCATAATTATGCAATACACCAAACCTTTTCAAAATGCGGAATACGACCGCCGGATTGCGAAGACCAAACAGAGCATGGCGGATAAGGGGTTTGACCTCATTATTTGTCAGGATCCGGCAAACATGAACTGGCTGACCGGGTTTGATGGCTGGTCGTTCTACACGCCTCAGGTGGTCTTGCTGCATCTCGAAGAGGATGCGCCGATCTGGTTCGGCCGGCCCCAGGATGCCAAGGCGGCCCACATCACGACCGATATCCCCCCTGAGAATGTCACCACTTTCTCGGAAACGCTAATTCATCATCCCACCGAGCATCCTTACGACGACCTCGCGGCACTGATTGAGCAGCGGGGTTGGGGGAGGCAGCGGATCGGTGTCGAGTTGGATGCCCATTACTACACCGCCCGCGCCCATGCCCATTTGGTAAAAGGGCTGCCCAACGCGACGCTGTCGGATACTGAGCAGTTGGTGAACTGGGAGCGCCTCGTGAAGTCGGAGGCAGAACTGGTTTATATGCGGGAGGCCGGCGAGACGGTCAGTGCGGTGATGAACCGGGCCATTGCCAAAGTGGCACCCGGTGTGCCCGAGTACGAGATCATTGCGGAGGTGTATCACGCGCAGGTGATGGGGGTTGAAGGTCGTTACGGAAACTATACAGGTCTGTGCCCACTGATTCAGGTGGGAGAAGGCACCAGCACCCCACACCTCACCTGGTCGGAGCACCCGTTGCCCGATGAGGGCCTCGTCATGATGGAGCTCGGCGGCGCCCGCCAACATTACCAGGCGCCCCTGACCCGTACGCTGTATCTCGGCCGCCCGCCTTCAGAGGTCACCAATCTGACCGAGACGATAGTGGAGGGTGTCGATGTCGCGCTGGACACCGCGCGACCCGGAACCACCTGCGAGGAAGTGGAGGCCGTGTGGCAAAAAGTGCTGAACCGCAACGGTTATCACAAGGAAAGCCGCGTCGGTTATTCGATCGGGGTGAATTATCCGCCGGATTGGGGAGAGCGTACGGCCAGTCTGCGTCCGGGAGATACCACGGTATTGCAAAGCGGGATGTGCTTTCATTTTCAGTCCGGCGTTTGGCTCGACACTATCGGCGCAGCCGTGTCAGAGCCTTTTGTGGTGACGGACAATGGGGGAGAGCGTTTGTGCAGTGCGCCCCGCGAACTGATTGTCATCAACTGATTCCGTTTTTAGTTCTCCAGAGTTAAACCGATGTCCTCGATCAATACTTTTGCGTCCGATAACATTTCCAGTGCCTGCCCTGAGGTCATGGAGGCATTGGCAAAGGCCAATGAAGCAAATAGCCCCTCATATGGTGAAGATCCATGGACACGGGATCTTGCTTTGAGGCTCGGGGAGATTTTTGAAACACCTGTCACGGTGTTTCCAGTCACGACCGGCACGGCAGCTAACGCACTGGCTCTGTCTACCCTGACACCGGCGTTTGGGAAAATCTTCTGCCACGAGTTGGCGCACATCAATACCGATGAGTGTGGGGCTCCTGAGTTGTTTACGGGTGGGGCCAAGCTCATCGATATGGCCGGCGCGAACGGCCGCATCACCGCGAAGGTGCTCGAAGAGACCATCTATGGGTCAGGAAACGTGCATCATGCCCAGCCGGCAAGTGTCAGCATTACCCAGGCCTGCGAGTCGGGCACGGTTTATTCGATCGAAGAGATTGAGGCGATTGCTTCGGTGGCGCACAGTCATAAGCTCAGTGTGCATATGGACGGCGCCCGTTTTGCCAATGCCCTGGTAACGCTGGGAGTGACGCCAGCCGAGATGACCTGGCAGGCAGGCATCGATGTGCTGTCTTTTGGGGGCACCAAAAACGGTTGTCTTACTGCCGAGGCGGTCGTTTTCTTTAAGCCCGAGTTGGTCGGAGATTTTCCTTTCCTGCAAAAGCGTGCCGGTCAGCTGCTCTCCAAAAGCCGCTTTATCTCATCGCAGTTCATGGGGTACCTGGCTGATGACGTCTGGATGCGTAATGCCCGGCAGGCTAACGCGATGGCCCAGCGACTCAGCAAGGGACTGGCAGACTTGCCTGGTCTTGAGCTCGCCTATCCGACACAGTCCAACGAAGTCTTTGTGGTTATGCCGGCGGCGCTCATCGACCGGCTTTCCGCAAATGGCTTGGCCATCAATGACGAAGAACTCGACGGCAAAGCAGTGCGCTTTGTGGCCGCGTGGAATACGACGGAATCAGAAGTGGACGCGCTTTTGGCGGTACTTTCGGATCATTGCGCCTCCATCTGAAAGCCGCTTCCTTTTAATCCCTCTCGACTCTCGATTATCGACTTTCTTTCAGTCGTAATAGCCTGCACGCACGCAGGCGCCGATGAAGTTACAGATCAACCGCTCCGCGTGGGAAAGGGTGATGTGACCATGATCGTAAGAGGGAGCAATCTCAACAAGATCCATGCCCAGCACCCGGCCTTTTTTGGTAAGCCCGTGTATCAGCTGGCGGGTTTGCACCCAGTCGAGCCCGCCCGGTGCCTGACCCATCACTGCCGGCATGATGGTTGGATCAAGACCATCGGCATCAATGGTCAGATAGTAGGGCCCACCATCGGGAATTCTATCCAGCACAGATCGCATGCCGATGTCATGCATCTCATAGGCGGTAATGATGTCGGCCCCGTAATCGCGGGCATCTTTTACTTCTTGTTCTCGGGCACTGCCGTTCGCGCGAATGCCGATCTGGACAATGTGTCCGAACCAGTCCATTTCTGAAGCCCGTCGTATTGGGCTCGAATAGCCTTCGTGGACCCCGTTGATTTCGTCTCGCCAGTCGAGGTGGGCATCGATGTGGACCAGGGTAATAGGCTTGTCACGCTCAAGCGCGCGCATAATGGGGATGGGGATGCCGTGATCGCCGCCAAGGGTGATCAGGGTGGCGCCACTCGCCAAAATTTTTTGGGCAGCTGCTTCCGCCCGGCGGTAATGCTCCTGATGATCATTGAGGTCAGCGGTAACATTGCCGCAGTCCACGACCTTGATATCTCGGCCGTCAAATAGCGTGCCGTCAAGATCCCAGTCATAACTCGTCAGGGTATAGGGTACGTACGCGGCATTCTGGCGGATCGCATCCGGCGCCAGGCTCTGATCGTTGGCCATGCCGTGGGGGTAGTAAGGCAGTCCATACGGGACACCGAGTATTGCGATATCCGTATCCAACTGATCAAGATCCAACGCCAAGGGAAAATTGAGCAGTGTTTTTGAGGGCGTTCGAGGCGCCTGGGTCAGGGCTGTTGTCATGTTTTTAGAGACATTTTTTGATAAACGGGAGTTTCAGGGTGCCGGCACCAGATACTGACTATGCAATGCCTCAAGGCGCGACTGCAACTCAGCATCGATTTCAAAGTCCAGGGCCTCTAGGGCACGATCCAGATGCCAGATCTGTGTCGCACCCACGATGGATGCGGTCAGAAAAGAGCGCGTCAGCACAAAAGCATGAGCCAGTACCTCTGGGCTGATACCGCATTCGCCGGCAAGAGTCACGTACGCCTGGGTTGCAGCCTTGGCTTCGTCACCAAAATATCGGGTATTGGAGGGCCAGAGCGTATTGCGCGCACCGGCTGGCCTCGCATCATCAAGGTATTTTCCGGTCAGTACGCCGGCTGCCACCGGTGCATAGGCCAGCAGACCCACACGCTCACGCAATGCGACTTCAGCCAGCGCGAGTTCAAATTTTCGGTTGAGCAGGCTATAGGCGTTCTGAATACTGGCGGGCCGGGCGACGCCGCTGGCATCAGCCCGCGCGACAAAATCCATTGTGCCCCAGGCGCTTTCGTTTGATATGCCCCAGGAACGGATTTTTCCAGCCTGCATGAGTTCATCGAGCGCGGCGAGTGTCTCTGCCCGATCTGCTCCCGTGTCGTCAATTGCTTCGGTTTGACCCAGGTCTTTGAAGTCGGTCCAGCCGCGATCCGGCCAGTGCAGTTGGTATAGATCAAGGTAATCCGTACGCAGCCGTTTGAGGCTATCCTCGCAGGCCGCGTGAATCGTCTTGCGAGTAAAGCGACAGTCACCGTCCCGAATGTGATGTCGACCTGGGCCACAGACCTTGCTGGCAAGGATCACGTCGCTGCGACACTGGCGCTCACTTAGCCATTCTCCAATGATGATCTCGGTGTGTCCGTAGGTTTCCGGACGGACATCGACGGGGTACATCTCAGCGGTATCAAAGAAATTGATCCCGTGGGCGAGCGCATGGTCCATCTGTGCAAATCCCTCTTCACGGGTGTTCTGTTCGCCCCAGGTCATGGTGCCAAGGCAGATGACTGAGACGTCTATTCCTGTATCACCCAATGGTCGGTAGCGCATTACGAAAAAGTCCTGTATTCAAGGTTGGATTGAATCTCTCACAAGTATGTAACATAAGCAGGCCAAAACCAACGTTCAGCCTGAGCGGGTGTTTTAGCGCGCATTTGCCTATCCGATTTGCTTTGCCAAAATGCAATCGCTGGCTATCAGGGTTCAAGCGCGACAGTGGTGTGCGAATCCTTAGGATCCGATTTAACCCGAGCTCACTGTGATCAAGTCGGGATAAGACTTTTTCGATAAGTATGCCCGGAACTCAGACTCACCTAGCAATGTTTAGATGACCTTCTATTCACCAGGTTATCTCGGAACCGATTTACTACGAACATGTGAGGAACGGTAAGACAGAAAAGACCGATAAAAATTGCCTGGGTCAGGACTGCGCTGCTCTGGATGGCAGTCCGACTTTCTACCGCTGCGAAGATGATGACGAGGCTGAGGAGGGTAAAAGTAATCCCATAGATCAAGAGGCTCCGAATATTGGGTTTTAACACCTCAATAACATTCAGGATATGGCGGGGACTATGAAGTAGACAAAAGTAAACGCTGAAGAAGATTAACGGCGGGGTAAGAAAAGCTAGAGCACCTAAAGAGAAGATTTCAAGACTCGCCCAGGATTTTCGGTATAGCGAGGTCAAGACCGCTAAGATCATTACTGCGCAGGCCAAAACTCCTGGGATAAAAATCACGTTGGCAACCGCAGTTTGCGACCAATTTACACCCAGATATCTAAAGAGTGTGATGACTTCAACAGGCTGAAAAAAAATCGGCAAAATAATGACTGATGCTCCAACGCCGAGTTGATAGGAACGCGGCAGCACGGCGCACCAATCATCAGCGAAGTGCCAAGCTGAAATAACAAGAAAAAGCATCAGGGAAATTTCCGGCTGCCACAGCCAGAACAGAAACGTCACCGTGGCGCCCAATACGTAACTGAGATAAAACCTGATACTCTTTTTTCGATTTATTTCGCCGTTTGTTTGGATAAATAGTAGCGGGTCGAGCGCGCCATGGGGCAATCCCGCCAGGATGACCGCGCCCGCTAGAACAACAAGTTGCGTCAAAGTTGACATGGTGAAGTAATGAAAAAGCAAAATCACCAACGCAGACAAAAAGCAAAAAACAATTGAATGACGCTGAACTATCATCTCGCGACCGGTTTGAGTCGAGGTATGCCGGTTAACCCAGCAATAAAGGGTCTTTTCGGGAGAGCGTATATTGCTCGCAGGAGATCTGTCGGTTGGGCGCTGTCTGAAAGAAAACGCACAAAATGATCGGGACGCATTCTTTTCGCGAGTGCCAGGAAGATTTCTGGTACATCATTACTTGAGTCTTCAATGACTTTTAAAAACAAGCGATCAGCCCATCGCATCCAGGCGGGATCCACTGTTTGGCGTGTTGGCTGAGCGCCATTTGAGAGAGCAAGAGCGCATTCTAGTGCCCAGGCTTGGATGCGTAAAAAAGCATAACCCGTGGATGGTCGGGCTGCGCCTGCAGTGACTCCGACTTGGACTATGCGGCTGTTCTGCTGAGCAGGTTTGGTGTTGCAAGACATGGGTATAAAGCCCCTCTCTCGACGACACTCCTGAAAACCTACCCCTTTGATTTTCTTTTTAATAGAGTCTTGGAGCTCGGTTTCCAATACTTCTTCAGAAGCTGATCTTGTAAAGCGGGTCTCCTCAAAAAGTGCACGTCTTTTGGAAAATGGCAGCAAGTAAGTAAAACGAAATCCGAACTCATCTTGCTGCATGTTTGTCATGATTTGAGCAACCCGATCATCAAACACTTCTTGATCACATTCAATTTCTATGCCAAGAAAATGTTGACCAAAAAGTCTTTCAGCGACGTGATCTTGCAACGGACGAGTGTCGATCACCCATCGTGAGCAGAATTCACCTCGGTCAGTCGTTAGACTGACCGATTGAGCGTTCTCCTGAATATCGTTTACGCGAACGGACATCATTAATGAAAGATGAGCCGACTTGTCGATGTGATTCTGAATGTGTTTATAGAATGACCCGGATCGAATACATCGGTAGGCGAGATCGCTATCCGACTTATGGGAGTAAATATCATCGTCGGCGCAAGAGAACTGCCAGGATGCCCAGGCTTTCGCCTCAAGATTTTTCAGGGAATGGTCAGATTTTTCCCAAAAACACCAAATCCTGTCATCTGAGTATGTGTCGCGATGTTCAAGAATAAGGACTCGCATGGTGGATTCATTTTCAATGAGTAATCGGGCTAAAGATAACCCTGCACAACCACCGCCGATGACGATCAGATCATAGTATGGATGTGCTTCTTTCATTGAAGTCCATCACGCTTCGGGATTTGCTCCAGGATAACTCCGGATGGCCTGATGTAGGGTTGGGTCGTGAGTGGGCAAGTCGCGCGTAGCGCTTGGGAGCAGACCCTTGATTAACGCTGCCGAAGCCAAGACTAATTTTTCCCATTGTGGCACAACCGTCCGTCGCGTAAGGCTCGCCTCTGTATTGGCACGGACTCTAATTCCGATCTGTCGATACACGCTTGCGGCTATGGCAATGGCTTGCCGCGAGGTAGCAGGCAGGAAGCAAAATCCTTCCCGACCACTTTTGTAATACCGATCTGCGAGATTGACGATTCTATCTACGGCTTCGCAAATATGTTCCAGTGATGCATTAGAGGATGACAGAACTTCTGTACAAGACAGAGTGCCCACAAAAGTTGTCGGAAGATATCGTCTTTGAGAGCGAGCATCCTCAGAAATATCTCTCGTGATATTTGTTAGCTGCATTGCAATTCCCAGATCGATTGCGTGGGGTATAGCTCGAGAGTCCTTCACCCCCAGGACAGCACACATCATGATGCCGACGCCCCCCGCGACTTGGTAGCAATACTGGATCAACTGCTCTTCATTCTGAATAAGAACTTCTTCAGATAAATCAGACCGACATCCCTTGACGAGCTCAATTGCAGCACGAGGATCGAGATCGGTATCCTCCGCGAGCAGAAAAAGCTGTTGAGTAAGTTTTCCGGGAGGAACGCTGCCTTCTAATTCTGCTAAGACCTGATCAAGACGATCTCGCGCCTCATTTTTCGAAGTCGATCGGTCAGCGATGTCATCTATAGCCCTACAAAATTCGTATAAGCGCGCCGCTCTCTCAGCGGTAGTCTGATCCAGAAATCTACTTGCGAAATAAAAAGATCGTCCGCGATTCCGCATAACGGAGTCGTGTGCAAAAACAGATGATGGCTTGATATTTTTCAGGGGAAGCGTATTTTCGAAAATTGACGTATTCATGCAGCGTTATCAAATTGCTGTAAATTTTGGAAAGAGGGAATTAATTTTTCAATTACTTTGGCTGAGCAAAGTACCCCAGGAAGGCCAGCACCGGGGTGGGTTCCCGCCCCAGTGATAAATAAGTTTTGAATACCCTCCGCTTGATTATGGAATCGAAACCAGGCGGATTGCTGAAGTGTCGGAGAGCTCGAGAAGCCTGCGCCCGCTTCGCTGAGGTAATCTTTTGAGAAGTCCTCCGGCGTCATCCAGAAGGCCTCAACGGCGCTCTCAGTAATTCCCGGTAATAACGTCCTATCAAGCGCAGAGAGGATTCGAGACTTGAGGCGCGGGGCTTCCAGTGACCAGTCAATATTCGCTGTTAAATTGGGAACTGGCGCCAAGACATAAAACGAGTCCATACCTTCAGGGGCAAACGTTGGGTCAGTAGCGGTCGGACGATGTATGTATAAAGAAAAGTCTTCCGCAAGCGTTTTATTTTTGAAGATATCCTCAAGCAACGCTTTGTATCGAGGTCCTAGCCAAATAGTGTGGTGAGCAACGTCAGGAAACTTCCGATTACTCCCGAAAAACAGGACGAACAATCCCATCGACAGTTCAGTCACCCGTCGTTTTATCTTTAGGGAAGTACGTTGCTCTTCTTCGGGCACCATGTGCCGAAACAGGAAGTTAGGATCCACGTTTGAGACAACAATATCCGCGTGAAGACTCTTCCCGCTTTCAAGAACAGCGCCAGTCGCGACGCGGTCTTTTATTGTCAAATGATCAACGGTGCAGTTAGTTTCAATCTCAATGCCTGCTTTCAGCATCAACTGTTCGAGCGCGTCAACGAGAGCACCGGTGCCTCCTTTCGCAAAGAAAACCCCCCATTTTCGCTCCAGGTAGTGAATCAGGTTGTATATGCTGCTGGTTTGAAAGGGATTGCCTCCGACCAGGAGAGGCTGCATTGACAGAGCCTGACGCAGGTCATCATGTTGGATGTGATGAGAAACCAGATCGTAGACACTTTTATCCGCCCGCAATCGTGCAAGGTTAGGGATCTGCCTCATCATGTTGGTTATTGAGTGAAAAGGTTGATCGGCGAGTTGCGTAAACCCTATCTCGAATCGCTTCCGCGACTCCTCTAGTAGAGCCCTGTAGCCAGCCACGTCAGCTGGATTGATCTTCCTGATCTGAGATTCGGTATCTTCGACTGTCCCACCGTAATCAAAAATGCCCCCATTTGAAAAGTGAAACCGATACCAGGGTTCTAGGGGGATAAAGTCAACGTAGTCCTGTCGACGCTCTCCAAAAAGGGAGAACAGTTCGTCAAAGAGGAAGGGGGCTGTGATGACTGTAGGGCCCGCATCATGTTGAAATCCGCCCCTATGAAAAACTTGAGCACGACCGCCGAGCCTTTGACAACGGTCGACTAGTTTTACACGGTAACCTTTAGCCCTCAATCGGATCGCAGAAGCGATGCCGCCGAAGCCTGAGCCAATGACAAGCGCTAGAGGCGCATTGGCCATAGGATGAGTGCGAGAGCCGTTAGGGGCGTTTTTTCTAGAGGAACCATTCTTAAGGTTTAAAGACCACTTCTGATAAAACGAATGATCAAAGTCACGCCCCTGAAGGGGTACCTAACTCAATGCGAGTTAGGTACCCCTAAAGGGGGCGTGTTCGTTGAGTTAGCTGGAAGCCTTTTCCGCTTCGATCCTTGCGGAATCTCGCGTCGCTGCCAGCCAGATAGCAACTCCGAACGCGATCTTGTTCACCAAGTCGGCGAGGTTGTAAATGATATTTAGCGAATCAATACTCGCAGACTGGGTCATGTAACCCATGACATAACCAATCGGATAAATCGCCCAGCCGATAGTTACGATGAGCCTAATCGTTTTAAACGCCATTTGACTGTTAACGTTTCCGCTGCTGGCGTTAATTTTGCTGGCTTCTCCGGCGAAAATTTCGTAGATAATGTAGAGCCAGCCAATCATTCCAATTATGAAACCAACGGTGACGTTTATGAATCCAGCCTCACCCATATATCCGCCAACTAACATTACGACAGATGCGACCAGTAATTTCCAGAACAAGGAGGTGGGGACAACAGCAATCGCCGCCAAGATCAAGAAAAATTCGATAATTTGCAGCGGAACGGTCAGCAGCCAATCTATATAGCGATATACAGTTGGGCTCTCGCCGAGCACGACCCAAATTTCTCTCATATAAAAGTAGTGGACGGCAGCAATTAGGGTTACAAGACCCGCAACCGTTACGGAAGTTTTCCACTTTCCAACAACGCGATCACGCTCAAGAAAAAAGAATACGGTTGCAGCAACCATCGCAATCGAAATGAGCCAGAAAGTTACGCCGACTAAATCAGTCGGTTGAAGCATGTTCTCCATTCAGAATCTCCAAAAGTTTTGTTATAGGGTTTCGGGAAACAGCTTTTTTAAATTCATGAAAGATTTGTAAAGAAATGCTAAAGAAAAATAGAATTCCAATAATATCTAGGATGAATCTAAATCTCGGATGTGTGACAAACGTGAATATTAGACTTTTCAGGTAGCTAAAATTCTAACCCAAACAAGACTAATGATGAAGATGGTGAGTATTCCCGGCCCGATTCTCCAGGAAAAACTGTGTCTGGTTAATCAAAACGACGAGTTAACCGGCACGATGTCAAAAGACAGGTGTCACATTGGGGCGGGCCGACGGCACAGGGCTTTCTCGCTGCACATTCTGAATTCTCGCGAAGAGTTCCTGATTCATCGCAGATCAGAGGTAAAAATGTTGTGGCCAGGTTTTTGGTCAAACAGTTGCTGCAGCCATCCAAGGGCTGGAGAAACTGTCGATGCGGCTGTGAAAAGGAGGGCAATCGAGGAGCTAGGCATAAGCGTGAAGCCTCTCTTCTGCTACAAATTCGAGTACAGGGAGGAGTATCTGGATGTTGGAACAGAGCATGAAATTTGTCATGTCTTTGTTGCGCGGTCAGATGAACTCCCAAAACCCAACAGTGCCGAGGTTTCGGAAACCAATTTTGTTTCTTTTTCCGACCTGGATCGGTTGATTGCTTCTCGACCCGAGGATTTCACGCCCTGGTCTCTCATGCAGTGGGACGTGCTTGCAGGCAAGTCTTTGGGAAAACTGTTATCGGATAGTGAGCCATTCGCTTAACGACTAATTAGTTGGGGCAAATGCTTTTCAACTCGAGATATTCCTCGAGGCCGTGAGCCCCGCTTAATTGATCCCCATATCCCTTTAGTGATAATAAGAATCATTCTCAATAAAAAAGAAATCTGGAATAATTTAAGATGAAGCGAACGTTTTCATCCGATGGACTGATTCGATAAGCACAGCCCATCTGATACAGTGTCTCTCGAAAAATTATTGGACGATAAAAGAAGAAAAATGACCGATTTGGATAAAACTGAAATCACGAAGCTGACGAGTGAATTACCTCTGCGAACGCAAGCTTTTGTCAATGGAGTATTTACGGAAGCCATTTCAGGGCGCAAATTCGAGAGCATTAACCCTGCTACTGGGGAGCTCATTTGCGCGGTATCACATTGTCACGGCGAGGACATTGATAACGCGGTAAAGGCTGCTAGGGCTTCATTTGAAGATGGAATTTGGTCACGCTCGGCTCCTGAAAATCGAAAAGAGGTACTGCTTAAACTTGCGGAATTAGTTCGATGCCACGCCGGTGTCTTGTCTGTGATGGAGAGCATTGATAGCGGAAAGACTATTACTGACTGTCATCAAGAGATCTCAGTCGAAGTCGCTTCTTGCTTTCAATGGTATGCAGAGTTAATTGATAAAAGATTCGGAAAAGTCGCTTCGACTGGCGAGGAAGCGCTCGCTCTAATTGTGAAAGAGCCCATTGGTGTTGTTGGTCTGGTTGTGCCCTGGAATTTCCCTCTGTTAATGGCCGCCTGGAAATTGGCGCCTGCTTTAGCTTCAGGATGTTCCGTGGTGCTTAAGCCGGCAGAAGAAACTTCTCTCAGTGCGCTGTATCTTGCTGAGCTCGCCGCCGAAGCCGGGGTGCCTCCGGGTGTATTGAATATTACTCCCGGGCTGGGTGAGACGGCTGGGGAGGCTATTGGCCGTCACGAAGATATTGATGTGGTGTCATTTACGGGATCCACTGAGGTGGGCGGCTACTTTATGCGCTACTCCGGCGAGAGCAACATAAAGGGAGTGGGCCTTGAGATGGGAGGGAAGAGTCCGTTCATCGTGCTGGACGATGCTGATTTGAACGATGATCTTATCGAAAATGCTGCAATGGCAGCGTTTTGGAATGGAGGAGAAAATTGTTCAGCGAATATGAGGCAACTCGTCGATGCATCCCTGGTCGACGAGTTTCTTGAAAGAGTAGTTAGTCGTGCCCAGCAGTTCCAGGTTGGAGATCCGCTCGATCCAGAGACGGACATTGGGTCGATGGTGAGTCACAGACATTTCCAGAAGGTGATGTCATATATCAAACAAGGTAGCGATGAAGGGGCAAGACTCATGAGCGGCGGGAGTTCAATTGCGTCGCCAGGATTTTTTATTCCACCTACTGTATTCGCCGATCTTACACCTAACATGGCAATTTCCAGAGAAGAGATCTTTGGGCCTGTGTTGGGTGTTTTGCCAATAAGCGGCATCGACGATGCCTTGAAGGTCGCGAAAGACACAGATTATGGCCTCCATGCAACGATCTACACGAAAGACATAGATCGAGCAATCTATCTTTCTAGGCGACTTCCTTGCGGAACCGTTTCGGTAAATGGTTTTTCAGAGGGAGATATCAAGACACCTTTTGGTGGTTTCAAACGTTCCGGTTCGCTCGCCAGAGATAATGGTGTAGAGGCGCTCGATCAATATCTGCAGACAAAGACAATATGGGTAACGGTCGGTGAAGCAAGCTAAAAAAATGATGATCAGTATTTTTTACGCAGTGTTTGATAGCAGCCAAATCATTTAGGAAAAGATTATGAATAAAATTTTTGTGTTTGTATCGTTTTTCGCTCTCATTACTAGTCCGGTTGCGCATTCTGCCGAATATACAGTCGATGCCGTAACAACTGGCGCAAATGGTGAAATGATGGTGTTCAACCCGGGATATTTAAAAGTAGAAGTTGGCGACACAGTGACTTTCAAGCCTTCCGATGCCTCCCACAACGCCGAATCATTTGTTTCACCATCGGCAGAATCTGCGTTCATCACAGGTATGGGGGAGACTGCAACGATAACATTTTCTCAGGAAGGGGTTTACTTGTACAAGTGCACTCCACATTTCGTCCTGGGTATGGTGGGGGTAATCCAAGTAGGCAAAGCGGTCAATAGAGATGACGCAATTGCGAGATGGAAGCCGATGGAGCCTACGGTAGCTATGAATCAAGAGCGAATGAAGTCTTACCTTGACCAGGTACAGTAAGTTCCATCAGAGCAAAAGTTGTCAGATAGGAGACCTGATAATGAGCACCCAAAAAATAAAGGAGCATCGGCAGTTCTATATGAACGGAGTGTGGACCGATCCAGTGTCGGATGATTCAATCGATGTTCTGAACCCGGCAACAGAAGAGGTAGTGGCGAGGATTGGCGCGGGAACAGCCGAGGATGTTACTCGTGCAGTAGTGTCAGCGCGAAAAGCGTTCAATTCCTTCTCCCAAACTTCTAAACAGGAGCGAGTAGAGCTCCTCACCGAGGTTCGAAATCTATACAAGAAGCGGTTTAATGATATCGCTGAGGCGATCCGCGAGGAAATGGGAGCGCCTGGGCATCTCGCTTTCGGTGCTCAGACGGCGGTGGGCTTGGGCCATCTTAAGACAGCAATTCGGGTGCTGGAGCAATTCGAATTTGAGCAGCAGCGCGAGAAGTTTCTAATTCGCTACGAACCGATCGGTGTCTGTGGGCTGATTACGCCTTGGAACTGGCCCATCAATCAGATTGTCTCAAAGATTGCGCCCGCAATAGCGTCGGGTTGTACTACTCTCTTGAAGCCCAGCGAACTATCTCCGATTTCTGCGCACGTGATCGCCGAGGTTATTGATGAGGCGGGAGTTCCGGCGGGTGTATTTAATTTGGTCGATGGTTTCGGTCCCATTGTAGGGGAGGCGATGTCTGCTCATCCTGATATCGATATGATTTCATTTACAGGGTCCACTCGCGGAGGCGTTGCTGTTGCGAAAGGTTCTGCCGAGACCGTCAAAAGAGTGAGTCAGGAGTTAGGTGGTAAATCTGCCAACATTGTTTTGAACGACGCGGCGCTGGAAATGTCCGTGCGAGATGGTGTTCTGGCCTGTATGGAGAATACGGGCCAGTCCTGTAATGCACCTACGCGTATGTTGGTGCCGAAAGAAAGGCATCAAGAAGCTATCGAGATAGCCAAAGAGGCATCCGAGTCGATCACAGTGGGTAATCCTGAAGACGATCAGACGCAACTGGGCCCGGTTATTAGTGACGTGCAATTTAATAAGGTCCAGCATCTTATCCAGTCAGGGATTGATGAGGGCGCGATGCTTGTCACTGGGGGCATGGGACGACCGGATGGTCTGTCAAAAGGGTATTTTGTTAAACCGACCGTGTTCGCTGAGGTCACTTCCGATATGTCGATTTTCAGGGAAGAAATCTTTGGTCCTGTCCTGTCAATCTCAACATATGACGACGCTGATGAAGCGGTGACGATCGCAAACGATACGCCATATGGGCTTGCCGCATATGTTTCCGGAGAGGATCCTGCGCAACTAATGCAATTTGCTCGTCGGCTTCGTGCTGGGCAAGTGCATCTGAATTACACCGGCGGTGGGACCGATGCTCCCTTTGGAGGGTTCAAGCAGTCTGGTAACGGCCGGGAGAAAGCAGAATGGGGGCTTGAAGAATTCCTTGAGTGCAAAGCGATTCTTGGAAATTAGGAAGCCTAAGATAGGTTAGTTCGACTAATCGTCAAGGATGCCTGCCAATGCATCACTGGCCTCAATGATATCTTCCCGGCCAACATCGAGATGAGTAACGGCTCGCATTTTCTGTTCACCAAATGCGCCGATCCAGATTCCTTTTTCACGCAACCGTGCAGAGATTTCAGGGGCACTCAGGGGAGTCTGCGAAACGTCAAAGAACACCATATTGGTCTCGACGGTTTCGTTGATCAGTTGGATTCCGTCGAGCGCTGAAATTCGATCGGCGAGCAGCCGCGCATTGTCATGATCTTCCGCCAGACGATCCACATGATGTTGCAGAGCCCAACTGCCAGCTGCGGCTATGATGCCCGCCTGGCGCATCGCTCCGCCAATTCGGTGCTTCCATCGCCAGACCTCATGAATGAATTCGCGACTGCCGGCCAGGACGGCGCCGACAGGGCATCCAAGGCCTTTACTGAGGTCGAGCCAAACGGAGTCGACGGTAGCAGAAAATTCAGCTGCAGAGACGCCTGCCGCTATCACCGCGTTCATGAGTCTCGCGCCATCCATGTGAAGACTGAGATCGTGGGCGCGGGCAGTCTTAGCAACCGCCTGCAGTTGAGCGAGAGGCCAGACCGTGCCACCACCGAGATTCGATGTTTGCTCGACAACGAGCAGGCGGGACCTGGGTGCATGAAGAGAGGCGCTTCTGATTGCACCCCGCACGTCATCCGGGCCAAAAATGCCATTTTTGCCTTCCAGCGGATACACCATCGATCCCGCTAGAGATGCCGGACCCCCGGCCTCGGAATTGATGATGTGAGCTGAGCGATCAGCAATGATTTCATCGCCTGCAGTGCAATGCACCGCGAGCGCGATCTGGTTGCACATGGTTCCAGAAGGAAGAAAGACCGCGTCTTCTTTTCCCAGCAATCCGGCGACGTCTTCGCATAACTGGTTCACGCCCGGGTCGAGGCGGTGTTGCTCATCTCCGACTGTCGCTTGCGCCATTGCCTCGCGCATCGCGGAGGTAGGCTGCGATTGCGTATCGCTGTAAAGGTTGATCCGAATTGCTGTCACTTGAAAGTACTCCCTATCTGAGTGGGGCCCCCAGGCGCTTGCGCACTATACGACAGTCTTGGTCACCCGGAGTTCTTGCCGGGCATGGTCCGTGATTATCCCGCAGGTCTTCGACCTGCATGACTTTAACCGCTAGAATTCCATGTCTGTCACAGACCCTTTCGGGAATTGGTTTCAGACCGGAGAGCGCCATGGAGTTTGAAGAAGAGTTGAGCCATTTTGACGCTGCCGCCGAGCGTATGATCGAGCTTGGAAACGAACTGCTGGATCAGGATGCTGACTCAGACAGTTGGGAAATGGCTTCGGGCCTTTTGGCAGGCGCTGTTCAGTTCTGGCTGCATGCACACCAGCCTTGCGGTGACCCCGGCTGTGAATCCTGTGCCGAGATCGATACGGCAGAAAAACGCTTGCAGACGCTGACCGATCAGATTCGTCAGTCAGCCATGGAAAGCGATTACTACCACACACGTTTCGATGCGAACGCGGGCTCTGCCTAAGCGCTTGCGGCGTGGGCTCGTCTTTCTCCCAGGGTATAACGCACCAGTTCGGGAAAGAAACTTTCAAAGCCTTCCTTGAGTTGAGGATACTGTCTGCGCAGGACCGCACCTGCATTCTCCATCCCGGAATTGAAGCGGGCCCGCTTTGCCATCTGCA
Organism: Proteobacteria bacterium UBA7447; assembly: GCA_002477475.1. Classification (GTDB taxonomy): domain Bacteria; phylum Pseudomonadota; class Gammaproteobacteria; order Arenicellales; family UBA868; genus UBA868. Next base: position 29,425 of record DLPX01000004.1, on the reverse strand, counting down.
AGAGCGTGCGGCTGATGCCTTCCGTTGACCGATAGTGCAGCAGCGTATCGGTCGTGCTCAGGTATTTAAAGTATCTTCTGGATCTTTCTGGGCAAGTATCAATCCGCTCAGCGAGGATCTGGTGAATCCAGCGGGTGTAGTCTTCGAGGGATCGTGCGTCAAAGCGCTCCCAATCCCGCGCAAGAAAATGATCAAGAAAGACATCGGCGACCACAGTGCAGTAACGGCCAAAGTCCCCGCGCATGAGGGAACAGATTTGGCGAAAGATCGGATGTTGATCGGTAAAGCGGTCGATTTTGCGGTGGAGCCTTACGCCTTCCTGAACCCGTTCGTCCAGTTGAGAGAATTCACCGCCGCGCACTGAGTCACCAATAAAGTTACCCAGGATCAAATCAGGATCATTTCCTGATAAATAAAGATGCGCAAGCGTGTTCATCAGTCCGAGAGCGCCTTGAAGAACTTGTGCATATCGACTGGCGCGTCAAAGAGGTGATCCGGCTCATGCTGCTGCAGCAATGCGCCGGATTGCCATCCCCAACTCACTGCGATGCTGTTAACGCCACCTCCGCGAGCCGCTTCGATGTCGCTGACGGAATCGCCGACCATCCAGGCTCGCTCGGGCGTGGCGGCATACTGAGAGAGAGCCTCGCGGATATGGTCTGCTTTCGTGCCGGGCTGGTTACTCCCGAAATAGGTATCGATGCAGTCCCGAAGCCCTTCGTGCGCGAGTCGGGTCCTTACTACGTCTGCATGATTGGCGGTCACCACGCATAGGGTATGGTTGGCACATAAATCCTCAAGCAGATCCTTGATGCCGGAAAAGAGCGGAATGCGCCGCGCGCCGTTCTGCAGGGTGTCAAAGAGATAGCGGCCGTAGTCACGATGTTGGGGTTCGGGAATACCGCAGACCTGCGCCAACATGGTAAAAGTGGCAGGGTTCAGTCGATCGAAGTCAGAAAGGCTGAGATTGAAAGCAATACCGTGCATCCTGCAAAAGGCAGCCGTTTCATCAAGTACTGGCTGCGCGGAGTCCACAATGACGCCGTCGTAATCCAGCAGAATCAAAGCATCTTTACCGTTTCGCTGCATTGACGGTCTGGCCATTAACGCAGGTGCGCGGGCAGGGCATCAATATTGCCCAGTCGGATAAGCGCGTCGACGGCAATAGAACCGTGTTCCGTTACCCATAACGGGTTGATGTCCATGTCGATCAGGGTATCGGCAAGGGCAAGGGCCATAGCGCCGATTTTCATCAGAGTCTGTACCAGTTCATCAAGATCCGCTTGGGCACGGCCCCGATAACCCGAAAGTAATTTCATCACCTTGAGCGTTGAGAGGGCATTGGCGAAATCTCGCGGTTCGGCGGGCAGCAGCACGGTAGCACTGTCTGCCATCAATTCCACCAGTGTACCGCCTCCCGCAATCGTCATCACGAGTCCAAAGTGTCGGTCATTCTGGATCCCGACCAAAAGTTCGGCAATGAGTCCATCGGCCATCTGCTCGATCAGGATGCGGTCGTCGGCGGGATGACCCAACGCCTGCGAACCAAGCGAAATCACTTCCTGAGAAATCGCGCCGATGTCGTCTGAATCACAAAGGCCTAGCCGCACGATGCCGTGATCGCTTTTATGAGGGAGCTCGGGGTTCACCAGCTTGAGCGCCACAGGAAAACCGATCTGGCGAGCCGCCTCAGCGGCATCATGGCTCGTGCAGAGTCTGCCTGGCGGAACCGCTATCTCATGAGCCAGAAGCAACTGCTTACCCTGCCATTCATCCAGAAACTGAGGCTTGCCCTCAACCGGGTGGCATGAGGGGATAAAGTGATCACCCCCTTGCTTTCTCTTGTGCTGGGCCTCGCCGAACACTGCGGCAGCCCGGATAGCGGCAGTGGCTTCCCCGATGCCCTGCAGCGGCGCGACACCCTGGCCGATCAACGTCTGTTGGGTTTCGATATCAAGGTTTTCGGGCAGACCAGAGCAGATCGCAGCCGGGATCGAAGCCTTTGCGGTAGCGCGCATGAAGGCTCGGGCGTCGGCCTGGTAATAGGGCCGATCCTCGCCGAGTTCCGGAGGAGGGTAGTCCTGCACCAGCAACGCCGCGTCGTATCCTGGTGCCAGGGCAGTGGCAAAGACTTTTTCCAGAGTCTTTTCGTGACCCCATAAAGGGGTGGTGTAGTCAAGCGGATTGCCCACCGTCGCTATCTCAGGCAGCCATTGGCGAAGAGTCCTCTGGGTCGCCTCGTCAGGAGGGTCAAAGATGAGTCCTTCCCTGTCGGCGCAGTCTGCGAGCATCGCAACATCACCTCCTGAGCAGGTAAAGGCCGCAAGCCGCTTTCCCTTGGGCGATCCGGCAGTTGTCAGCAGTTGTAAGGTTTCCAGCATGAGGCTCGGGGTCGATACCCGGGCCACGCCGATCCGGTCAAAGAGCGCCTGATAAAACGTATCCTGCCCCGCAAGTGATCCGGTGTGGGTCAGCGCGGTCTGCGCCGCAAGATCGGATTGACCCGCCTTGAGTGCGACTACTGGAACCCCCCGGTCGAGGGCGCGTCCCACTGCCGCGGCAAACTGTGGAATATCACGGAGTGTTTCGATATACAGACCGAAACCGGTAACGCTGGGATCGTCTGCAAGATAATCAAGATAGTCCTCGACTCCGAGCACCGACTGGTTGCCCGCTCCAATCACGTAGGAGAATCGGACCGACCGACGGTTGGTCAGAAGATAGCCCGAGAGCATGCCAGACTGGGAGATGAGGGCAGGGCCTTGCTCGACTAGGGTCCCGCCGTGACTGAAGGGCCACAGGTGTGCACCGGTTATGTAGTTGAGCAATCCAAAAACATTGGGTCCCGCGAGTGCCATATCACCACAGGCGTCAATGAGTTCCTGTTCCAGGTGGACCCCATCATCACCCAGTTCACCAAACCCCGCCGAATAACAGACAATCCCGCCAGCGCCTTTTTCCCTTAATTCCTTAATAACGGACGGCACCCCTTGTCGGGGCACGGCCAGAAACACTGCGTCCGGCGCTTCGGGCAGTTCAGCGACACTGGTGTAAGAGGGGATAGCACCGAAGCGGCCCGGTTGCGGGTTTAGCCCCCAGATCTCACCTTTGAAATCACCCGCCGCACACTGGCCGGCCGCAAAGACGGCCGAGTCGCCGCCGGCAAAGACGATGTGCCGGGGCGCAAGCAGCCGGCGCAGGTTGGCACGTCGAGCGGGAGTCACGCCCCGAGTGGTCTCAATAACGACCGACTGATGATATGACGTTGAATCTCGGAAGTGCCTTCCCAGATTCGCTCGAGCCTTGCGTCGCGCCAGAGCCTTTCGATCGGCAGATCCTCCATGAGACCCATTCCGCCGTGAATCTGTACCGCATCATCGGCCAGCCGGTGCAGCATCTCCGAGGCAAAGAGCTTGCACATTGCGGCATCGGTGGGCGTCATCTGCCCGGCATCGGCTTTGCGCGCTGCGTGCATGACGAGAAGGTCTGCTGCCTGAAGTTCGGTAGCCATATCAGCGAGTTTGAATGAGGTGCCTTGAAACTTGCCGATTGGCTGATCGAACTGCTTGCGGTTGGCGGCCCAATCCAGAGACAGTTCCAAAAGCCGTTCTGCACGGCCGCAGCAGCCGGCACCGACCCATACCCTACCCATCTTGATCCACTTATCGGCCAGGATTAATCCTTCGCCTTCCTTGCCCAGCATCTGTGCCTCACTGACGCGACAGTCATTGAAGGACAGTACGAAGTTAAGATAGGCGCGCTGACTGACGCACCTCGGTCCTCGGGTGATCTCAAACCCGGGATGTCCCCGATCGACCAAGAACGCGCTGACGCGCTTGCGCGGGCCGCGCGGCGTGTCGTCTGTCCCGGTAGCGGCAAACACAATGGCAAAGTCAGGCTCGACATGGCCGCTGACGAAGTGCTTTGATCCGTTAATGATCCAGTCGCTGCCCTCAGAGCGCGCGCGGGTTGCCATGGACATGATGTCCGAACCGGCACCAGGCTCAGTGATCGCAAAGCACTCGACTTTTTCCCCGGTTACGCAAGGGAAAAGATATTTCTGCTTCTGCTCCTCATTGCAGGCCATCAGCAGTTCAGTTGGGCGCCACGCAAACCCGTGCAAGGCGTGGGAGACCTTGCCAAATTCACGTTCCATGATCGCGAGGCTGGTGTAGTCGAGGCCGCCGCCTCCAACGGACTCGGGTAGGTTGGCCGCATAAAATCCCATTTCAATTGCCTTGCGCTTGATCCGCTCACCCTGTTCAGGACTGACCTCTCCGTTGCGCTCCACCTCCACTTCGAGTGGCAGGAGTTCTTCAGAAACGAATGCCTGGGCGGAATCCGCCAGCATTCGATGTTCGCTGGTAAGTTCGATATCCATAGTTTTTCGCCGGCCGCGCCCCGTCACAGCGGCGCAACTTTGTATCAAGATGGCCCAGATAATATTGCTTTGCGCGGCTTATTGCCATAATGTGCGCGCCGTAACCCGCACCCGGCAAAATGCAGGGAAACCGGAGCCCGAGCGCAATGGAAGATCGATCAAACGAACTTAATGTCATCCGGCATGGCAGTGTGCTGGAGATTCAGCTGAACCGTCCCAAAGTGAACGCCATCGACTTTGAATTAAGCCGCCGGATCAATGAGGCGGTAGTCGCGCTGCGCGATGATCCGGAGCTTCGCGTCGGACTCGTCACGGCGACCGGAGAAAAGATCTTCTCCGCCGGCTGGGATCTTAAAGCGTTGGATAGCGGGGAGCAGCAGTTGGACAACTGGTGGGAGGCCGATGCTGATCTGCCCGGTGGCTTTGCGGGGCTGACTGAGATGTGGCATCTCAACAAACCGGTGATTGCAGCTGTCAACGGACACGCGATCGGCGGCGGCTTTGAGCTGGTCATGTCTTGTGATCTGGTGATTGCGGCGGATCATGTTTTTTTCCAGCTTCCGGAGATGCCGCTCGGCATTGTTCCCGATGCGGGCGCCATCCAGAGGCTCCCCCGACGGGTTCCCTATAACGTTGCGGTCGAGATGCTCTGGTTGGGCCGGAAGATGGGGGCGGAAGAGGCAATGCGCCACGGCCTTGTTAACGCGGTGGTGCCGTCAGCTGATTTGCCGGCAACGGCAATGGATTGGGCGCAGCGGATCGCAGATTCTGCACCGTTGGCGGTGCAGACCATCAAGGAAGTGCTGCGAGCGATTGAAGCCGACACCATTGAGGGCGCTTTCAATACCATGCGTACTGGCGATCTGCCGACCTATCGGAAAATGCTGCGTTCTGAGGATGCCAAAGAAGGGGTACGCGCCTTTGTAGAAAAACGCAAACCCATTTTCAAAGGTGAGTAGTGCTGTTAAATCCAGACTAACGAGGAATAAAGAGCGTATGACGGAGTCGAATATCAAAAAGGTCGCGCTGGTGGGCGGAGGCGTTATTGGAGGGGGTTGGGCCACGCGGTGTCTTGCAAATGGTCTGGAGGTCGTTCTGACGGACCCAAGGCCTGAAGCCCGGGATTACGTTGAGACGATGGTGGCCGATGCCTGGCCGGTGCTCGAGGATGCGGGTCTTTTATCCGAGAACAAAGGCCAACTGCACTTTGCGCAGGATATTGCCGAAGCGGTGCAGGATGCCGATTTTGTTCAGGAGAATGTCCCTGAGCGTGAAGAACTCAAGATTTCGGTTCACGAAGAGATCAGCCAGCATGCCCGCGAGGATGTGGTCATCGCATCAAGCTCATCCGGGCTTTTGCCCAGCCGATTACAGGCACGATGTGCATATCCGGAGCGCTTGATGATTGGCCATCCTTTTGCCCCGGTCTATTTGTTGCCCCTGGTCGAGATTGTGGGAAGTGAGCAGACTTCACAGACTGCTATTGCGCAGGCTGGCGCGTTTTACCGGTCCCTTGGCATGCGGCCGCTGCATGTTCGTCGGGAGATCGAAGCCTACATCGCAGACCGCCTGCAGGAATCCCTCTATCGTGAAGCGCTGCATCTCATCGACCAGGGCGTTGCTACGGTCGCAGAGATCGATGCGGCCGTCACCGGGGGTCCTGGATTGCGTTGGGCGTTCATGGGAACTTTTCTTGCCTGGCATCTTGGCGGCGGTCCGGGCGGGATGCGCCATACCATCGAGCAGTTTGGCCCCGCATTGGAGTTGCCCTGGTCACATATGAAGGCGCCGGAGTTGACCGATGAACTGAAAGAACGCATCGTTGACGGCTGCGAAGTGGAGTCTGGTGCGCGGGCCTTTGACGAGATGGAGCGTCGGCGCGACCGCTGTCTTGCGGAGATTCAGAAAGTGCTGAAGGAACACTGGTATCCCCCCGAAGAAGACGGCTGGCCACCGATGGCAACCGACCGATAACAAACACACAAGAAACCATTGATCACTAAATCAGTCAGACCGAGTTAAATTCAGGAGGAGCACGAGAGATGACCATGAATACCGATGTAGTCGTGACTTGCGCGGTAACCGGCGCGGGAGATACGGTGGACAAGCATCCGGCGATCCCCGTCACCCCCGAACAGATTGCCAACTCAGCGATTGAGGCGGCAGATGCTGGTGCAGCGATTGTCCATCTGCATGTTCGTGATCCCGAGACCGGCAAAGGCAGTCGCGATATCAATCTTTTCAAAGAGACTGTGGAGCTTGTCAGGAACAGCGGCCGAAATGTGTTGATTAACCTTACCGCAGGCATGGGCGGGGACTTGGTCGTTGATGACGAGAATCCGGAGGTCCCGGCAGAGGGAACGGATCTCATCAGCGCCGAAGAGCGCATGGCGCATGTGGAGTTGCTGCGCCCGGATATCGCAACGCTGGATTGCGGCACAATCAACTTCGACAACGCCAATTACGTCTACATCCAGACGCCTAACATGTTGCGGGCCATGGCCGCGCGCTACGCGGAAATTGGCGTCAAGCCCGAGATGGAAGTTTTTGATTTGGGTCATCTGCGATTTGCAAACCAGATGGTGTCGGAAGGGTTGATCCAGGGAAGGCCGATGTACCAGGTATGCCTGGGTATTCCGTGGGGTGCCGGCGCGGATTCCGCAACGATGACGGCGATGGTGGGTCAGTTGCCCCAGGACGCGTTCTGGTCAGGGTTCGGCATCAGCCGGACGCAGATGCCAATGGCTGCTCAAGCCATGCTGCTCGGCGGGAACGTCCGGGTGGGACTGGAAGACAACCTGTATCTTGAAAAAGGGGTGCCCGCAAGCAACGCACAACTGGTCGAGAAGGCCGTCCGCATCATCCGTGATCTCGGAGGACAGATTTGCGATGCGGACCAGGCCCGGGAAAGATTGGGTATCGCCTGAAAAATTAATTCGCTTAAGTGAGGCTGCGCCGGGAGCCGTAACCAGAGTCCGACTCAGGAACTCGCCTAGTTCTCTGCGAATTCAGGCATGACTTCGTTGATGAAGAGCTCCAAAGAGCGCTTTTGCTCTTTCATGCCAAGGCCGAGACTGGCGTAGTAGGTAAATTGATCAACGCCGAGGTCGTCATACAGGCGCAGCTTGCCAATGACTTCCTCAGATGTGCCGAACATCAGATTCTCCTGCAGCATGTTGGGATCGTATTCATCCCGGTTTTCCAGCGTGGATAAATCAATCATCGCGGGAAAGCCATTTTCGACACCCCCGGCATTCTTAAAGAGATTTTCAAACTGCGCTAACTGACGCCGTGCTGCTTCAATCGGCACTAACCAGTCATCTTTGCTGTCGTAAACACAGGTATGCCGCATGGCGGAGAAGATCGGTCGGGCCTTACCCGGATTTTCGTCGAGAGCTGTCTGCAGCCGTCCGAGATAGGTTTCGACCTCGCTCATGGGTCGGGTCAGCGGCCATGACATGATGTTGCACTGGTGTTTAATCGCGAAGTCATAAGTATGGGGGGATCTCGCTGCTACCCAGATTGGAGGATGAGGTTTCTGTAGCGGCTTGGGCACGGAGGTGGCTTCCGGAAAGGTCCAATAGTCTCCTTCATGAGCGTAGTCACCCTGCCAGAGTGCTTTAACGGCCGGGAGCATCTCTCCCATATAGAGCCACCCATCTGTCTGTTTTAGGCCGGCGTGCATTCTGTCGAACTCCCGCTGATAGGCTCCCGAGCCGATTCCAAACTCCAGTCGGCCATTGCTATACAAGTCCAGCAGCGCGGCTTCGCCCGCAACATTAATCGGATGCCAGTAGGGCGCCACGACCACGGCTGTGCCGAGGCGGACACGGTCGGTGTGCGCGGCCCACCAGGTCAGGATCTGAAAAGGATTGGGCGCAATCGTCATTTCAAGAGCATGGTGTTCCGCAGCCCAGACAATGTGGAACCCTCCGGCATCGGCCATTTGCACCATTTCCAGCGTGTGCCGTTCAACATCGGCCATGTCGGTATCTGGGGCGATACGCTCCATATTGATGGCTAACTGAAATTTCATGGGGCTCCTTTAAACGAACGATGAAAACGAAATGAGTCTATCACCACGCCAGTGAATGTCGCTGACTCAGATCAGCGCATGACGAACGGGTCCGCGATGGGTTCCAACGAAGTATTCAGCCATACCGTCTTGGGGCGCGTGTAGTCATAGATCGCCTCCATGCCGGATTCGCGGCCGTAGCCGCTGTCCTTGTACCCCCCGAATGGCGCGATGGGCGAGACCACCCGATAGGTGTTGACCCAGACGATGCCGGCGCGAATCGCCTTGCTAACGCGAAGCGCGCGACCAACGTCGCGGGTGAAGACGCCGCTCGCCAGTCCAAAATTGGTATCGTTGGCGAGCATGAGGGCTTCGGTCTCATCTTTAAACCCGAGCGCGCTGACTACCGGGCCAAACAGTTCATTTCGGACAATACTGATATCCTGATGCGGACAGTCCACAATCGTTGGCTCGATATACCAGCCGGTTTCCAGTCCCTGTGGGGTATTTCCGCCGTAACGCAGATCCGCTCCGTTTGCCGTCGCATCGGCCAGCGTGGATTGGATATTGCTCAGTTGTGCCTCGGTCGCCAGCGGACCCATCTGACTGTTGTCATCCAGAGGGTCGCCAATCCTGATCTGTGCCGCTTTTTCCACAACCCTTGACAGGACCTCTTCGCGGATCGATTCCTGCAGCAGCAGCCGTGAACCGGCTACGCAGCTTTGTCCGCTCGCACTGAAGATACTGAGAAGGACGCCGTTGACGGCGCTTTCAAGATCAGCATCCTCAAATACCATGACCGGTGACTTGCCGCCCAGCTCCAGTGACACCTCGGCAAAGTTCTCAGCACTGTTACGGATGACATGCCGGGCGGTCTCGGGTCCCCCAGTAAAGCTGACCCGGTCCACTAGTGGATGGCTGGTCAGTGCGCGGCCGCAGGGCTCACCATGGCCAGTCACTACATTGAAAACACCCGGCGGGAAGCCCGCTTCCTCAAAGACCTTGGCGAATTCAAGCATAGGGGCCGAGGCGTGTTCAGAGGCTTTCAATACCACGGTATTGCCGGCGGCAAGCGCGGGGCCGATTTTCACGGCGACGAGAAACAATTGGGAATTCCAGGGCACCACAGCAGCTACCACGCCGAGCGGCTCACGGACGGTCATCGTCATCATGTCGGGCTTGTCGATCGGCAAGGTTTCCCCAGTGACCTTGTCGGCCAGGCCGGCATAGTATTGAAAGAAATCCGAAATGTAATTCGCCTGCCAGCGCGTTTCCTTAAACAGCTTACCCGTATCGACTGTCTCGCAGCGGCCGAGCGGTTCCGAATGTTCAGCCAACACTTCCGCAAGACGGCGCAACATCTTGCCTCGGGCCGTAGGCGTCATGGTGGCCCAGGCGCCTTCGCTAAACGCATGGTGAGCGGCTTCCACCGCGCGGTTGATATCCGCTTCTGAGGCCTCGGGGACTTCAGCCCACGTTTGCCCCGTCGCAGGGTTTACGCTGGTAAACGTTGCCCCGTTTTCAGCATCCACCCATTCGCCGTTGATGTACATCTGATATCGCGTTAATTCAGTCATCGGCTTATGCCTCTCCTTTCCTTGAAATTATTGTAAAGACCGCCTGGGACGTCGCCCGCCTAACTCTGCGGATCGTAGGCCACGCACTCAATTTCCACCCGGATATCGACGAGAAAGTCACTGACAAGCGCCGAACGGGCGGGCGGGCCTTTGGGGAAATATTCTTCGTAGACTGAATCGAAACCGGGAAAGTCCTCCCGTGATTTCAGCCACACCATTGATTTCACGATATGCTCGAGGCCGCATCCCGCCTCGGCCAATGTCTCACGAATGCTGATCAGACAGGCCCGGGTCTGCTCCTCGATGCTGCCCGATGTCATGACCTGGCCGTCTTGCATGGGCACTTGTCCAGTGAGAAAAATAAAATTACCAGCCCGCACTGCCCGGGACAGCGATAGTTGCCTTCCATTGATCACCAGCGGCTCGCCGATGATGGTTTTTTGGGATTGAGACATGGGTTCGGTCAGTCTTGGGTCGAGGATAAAGTAACATAGTTATACCTGTTTCAAGCGGCTGACATCCAGTTCAATCTTGCCTATGAGAGAAGACATCGACCAAAGTGGGTTTAGTCCCGAGGGAACCTGGTATGACCTACGCGGCAGTGGATCGCCCGAGGTGCCCGTGGTCATGATTCATGGCGTCGGTCTAGATCACACGATGTGGGGGCCGCAGATGCCTGCTCTGGAAGAAGCGTTTTGCGTGCTGCGCTACGACATGCTGGGCCACGGACAGTCTGAGGCCCGACCGGTCAAAGACATTACTACCTTTGTTCGGCAACTGGAAGATCTGCTTTCGTACCTCGACATTAAAAAAATGCACCTGGTGGGACTGTCCATGGGAGGTGTGATCAGTCAGGCCTTCGCGGGCGGTGCACCGTCATGCCTGAAGACACTGGTGCTGATGAATACTGTGTACCGACGGACTGAGGAAGAACTGATTGGCATGCGTCATCGGTTGCAGTTGACGCGCGAAGAGGGCCTTGCTCCGATTGCCCAAGCCGCCATGGAGAGATGGTTCGATGCGCCGTTTAAAAAACAGTTCCCGGATCGGGTCGAAGCGATTCGCAGAAAATTGCTGGCGAACGATCTCAAGGCTTATGCCGACGCCTACGCGGCGCTGGTTGAGGCTGATGCGATCGTGCAGGATGCGCTCAAGCAGGTCAGGTGTCCGGCTCTCGTTCTGGCCGGAGAGAACGATCCAGGGTCCACGCCCGCTATCGCAAGACGGATGGCAGATGATCTTGAGCATGCGCAACTTGCCATCTTGCCGGGTCTTCATCACCTCGCCTCTTGGGAGGCACCCGAAACGGTGAACAGTATTCTGTCCGGGTTTCTTAAGACCAACCACTAGGGCATCAGCGAATCAGATAGGGATGGGCCGCCTTCGCCCAAGCAGGCCTCATTGGGGTACGCGACAGGGCATAATCACACTTCTTTTTATCGGGAGATTTCTATGGATCAGGAACGTTTTGACAAGGGTCTGGCGACACGCCGGGACGTGCTCGGTACGGAGTATGTCGATAATGCGTTGGCTAACGCGAGTGAGTTTGCCCGGGAATTTCAGGAACTACTGACGGAGTACTGCTGGGGTGCGGTCTGGGGGGATGAGACGCTGGACCGTAAAACCCGCAGCATGCTCAATGTCTCAATGATCGCGGCGCTTAACCGTATGCATGAGTGGGAACTGCACTTCAGGGGAGCTCTCGTGAACGGCGTCAGTCGGGATGAGTTGAAAGCCATTCTTAACCAGATTGCCATCTACTGTGGCGTGCCGGTAGCAGTGGAATGCCACCGAATCGCCAAAAAAGTTTTTGCAGAACTGGATGCGCAGTCCTGATTTGGTGTCTGTAGGCGTGTCGGTCTGGAGTCTGCGATGCCCCTGTCATTTACCGAAACCTGAAAAAAGTGGTACCACGTCATGAAGGAAAGTTTCGACACCATCATCGTTGATCAAGAGGAAGACCTCACCTGGATTACACTGAACCGTCCGGAGGTGGCCAATGCCTTCAACACCCGGATGGCTGAGGAATTGTTGGCGGTTTTCAGTGAATTCGTTTCGGGGGCGAGAACCACACGCTGTGTCATCCTGACTGGCGCGGGAGAGCGTGCATTTTGCGCAGGTGGTGACCTCAAGCAGAGACATGGGATGACCGATGAAGAGTGGTATGCACAGCATGTGGTTTTCGAAGACCTGGCACGGGCGCTGATGGATTGCCCGGTGCCGATCCTGGGGGCAATTAATGGGGCGGCTTATGGCGGCGGGACAGAACTGACACTGGCGTGTGACTTTGCTTACGCGGCGAAACATGCCCGTTTCGCCCTGACGGAAACCACCCTTGGGATTATGCCGGGCATGGCAGGTACCCAGTATCTTCCGCGGGCAGTGGGTATCCGCAGGGCCAAGGAAATCATCCTCACCGGCAGACCCTTCAGTGCCGAGCAGGCGCTTGAGTGGGGGTTGGTCAATGAGCTTTGTGAGCCAGAAGCCCTCCTGGAGTTAGTCAGGGCAACGGCACAGCGTATTGCAGATAACGGCCCGATCGCGATTCAAGGCGCGCTGAAAGCGATCAACAATGCCGGATTTGCCTCACTTAAGCAGGATTACGAGGTTGAGCTTGCTTCTTACAACAAGACGGTTCCCACGAAGGATCGCCGCGAAGGTATCGCTGCTTTTAATGAAAAACGTAAAGCCCGGTTCACGGGAGAGTAATTCCGCGGAAGGGTTATTGGAATCTTCAAGTTCAGCAAGGAGCTTTTGTGCAAGATAAGAGTGTCACCGCAACCCTTTGTGAATTCGCGAGTGAGGTAAATACACAAGCCCTGCCGCGTGAGGTCGTCGACCGGGCCGCCTTGCTGGTCACGGACAGTATTGGCGTGGCTATTCGGGCAAGAAAAGAGGCTGAGTCGACTCCGGCCTTGCTGGCGGCCGTTGCCCGCATGGGTATGGATGCAGGACGGGGGACGGTGTTTGCTGACGATAAAGGATATGCTTTTCCTGCTGCAGCGCTGATCAACGGCTCGTTGATTCATAGTCTGGATTTTGATGACACCCATATTGCGGCAACTGTGCATCCAAGTGCACCGGTGCTGGCGGCAGCCCTGGCTGCCGGACAAATGGCGGGTGCGAGCGGTGCCAACGTTCTCGCAGGAGTGATTGCGGGATATGAGGTGATGTGCCGGCTCGGCAGAGCTCTAAAACCTGCGGATCACTATGATCGGGGCTTTCATCCCACTGCAACCACTGGCGCCTTTGGGGCCACCGTTGCTGCCGGGCGTGCATTGGGACTTTCTGCTCAACAACTCGAGATGGCGATGGGGATCTGCCTCAGTCAGTCGGCCGGTTCCATGCAGTTTCTCGTCAACAGTGCCTGGACCAAGCGCTTTCAGGTGGGCAATGCCGCCATGGTCGGAGTGATTGCGGCCTCACTTGCTTCAGAGGGATTTGTCGGTGCGGCAGATGCGGTCGAGGGTGATGCGGGGTTTCTGAAAAGTTATGCCCCCGACCCTGATCCGCAGTTAGCCGTCAAGGGGCTCGGCGATGATTGGGAAACACTACAGATTGGCGTCAAGCCTTATCCCTCGTGCCGGTTCAGTCATGCGGCCATAGACGGTATTGTGGATATCGTGGGAACCGGTGTGCATGAATCCGATATTGCAGACATTGCTATTGGACTGCCCCGTAAGGGCATGGATCTCACGGCCCTGCCGCAGGAGTTTCGTCGCAAGCCCAAAGGGGTAGTGGGCGGTCAGTTCTCCATGCATTTCACCGCAGCCGTTTCAGCACAGACAGGCAACCTGACCTGGGATGATTATGCGAAGTATCTCCAAGACGCAACAACGCTGTCACTCGCTGAGCGCATCGACGTCAGTGAGGATGCGCAGATGGATGCGATTTATCCGGAACGGATGGGCGGTAAGGTGACCATACGCTTTCGCGACGGCACGATTCAGAGCCGGTGCGTGGAGATTCCTCGTGGGGAGCCTGAAAATTTCCCCAGTGCTGATCTGCACCAAAGTAAATTCCTGTCGCTTGCTGAGCCCGTTCTGGGTGACGCAGCTCTTGGGCTGCATGAGCGGCTCACCTCGTTCGCCGAGATGGACTCCGTGGATACCTTATTCGGGTAGCACAGCAGGCCAAGATCCGTTGATCTGACTCAGCCGAGTACTGACAGGCTGCTGGCAGGGTTCGGCTCTCGGTTGCGAGAGAAGAATCCAAGATTGATCTCATGGCCGGTGCGTTGCAACCGGAACGAGATTGGATCCTGGTCGTGGTCGGCTCCCTGCTCACAGGCACTGATTAAAGCCGTCATCAGTTCACCCACCACCGGCGCCGTTTTGAATTGGTTACCGCTGGTGCCGATCGCCATGTAAAAGCCAGCCACGTCGGTACAGTCATAAATGGGAATCCAGTCATCACTGACATCCCAAAGGTCTGCCACTCCGGATAGCGTATTGGGAATGCCGAGAGCCGGGATCCGTTGCGCAAGGCGATACAAGGGCTCGATGCTTTGCGGGGAGAGATTTCGATCAAAGTCATCGGGATCGGCTGCCAACTCAAATTCCCCCCGCGCCCCCAGGCTTCCTGCAAGGATACTGTCGCCGGTGTCTGCCCGGATGTAACCCCCAATGTCAGTGTCGTACAGCATGATGCGGGACGCATCACTGGTCGCGGCGTCTGCACAGCGAAGATGGGCCACCTCGTGCCGAACCACCCGTGTCCGGATACGTTGTTTCCCGTTCGGATCGACGAGGGCGTTGATGCTCTGCCCATGTGGTCCAGCTGCGTTCACAGCAACCTGGCAGGAAATCTGCTCACCCCCTGACAGCGTCACGGCGCTCACATGACCATCTTTTTTATCGATACCGATCACCGCCTCTCCAAAACGAAAATGGGCGCCGTGTTGCTCGGCTGCGCGCTGCAGGTTGTGCGCCGCGAGCTGCGGATCGGGGCAATAACCCCCCTTGGGGAAAAAGACGGTCTCAAGCTCTGTATCGGAGCGGGCACCAAAATCGGCATCGTCCGAGATAACGGGCGGTCCGAAACTGGAGAGATCCCAGCTGGGGAAAAGGCTTTGCAGTCTGGAGACAGACCAGAACTCAAAAGGAATGCCTAGTTGGCGGGAGAACTCCAGCTGGTGTTCCAAAAAGCCGTTATTGGCCGTCTTGAAGGTCAGGACACCTGCAAGATGAAACGGTGCGACGGGTTCATCAGACTCAAGATCGAGAAAACCCGACCAGTCCCGCCAGCAGTGAAACCCTTCCCAAGCCAGTGCTGATCCTTCGAGGGTGGAGTACTGCGTGCGCACCATGGCAACGGAACTGCTCGTTGCGCCCTGACCAGAGCCGGCAAGTGGATCCACTACCAGCACCCGCCAGCCCGCTTTGCTCATTGAGAACGCAATCGAGGTGCCAATGATGCCAGCACCGATCACGACGGTATCAAATCGTTCTGTCATTGTCGATTCAAGATAGGTGAATTAAAAGGAGATCGAAGATAAGGAGGTCTCAAATCATGAGACCTCATTCTAAATAAAAGCAAACGGCTAAGGCGTCCTGATGGGAAAGGTCTTGAAATTTTCCAGGATGACACCACTTTTAAAACAGGCAAACACGGTAAATCTTCCGTTAAATGATTTATTTTGAAACTAGGAGAGTAACTCATGAACAATATGGCAAGACCTGCTGAGAGAGTTCGAGGCTGGGACGTTTTCGGTGATTTCGATGGCCTAACCGGTGGCTGGTTTCGCTCCCCTGCGGTGTTGCGGCGCGATGAAACCGCGAGGATGCCCGCAATTGATGTGAGCGAGAAAGAAGGATTTTATCTCGTCAAGGCGGAACTGCCAGGCGTCGCTCGAGAAAATCTTGATGTCACCATCAACGATGGTGTACTCACCATCAACGCCGAGCGCAAGGAAGAAAAGAAAGATGAGAGAGATGACCGCGTGATTCGCCAGGAGCGCTATTACGGAAAATTCGTTCGGTCACTTCGTCTGGGATCTGATATTGATGAAGGCAGGGTCGAGGCGCAGTATGAAGATGGCGTGCTGAAACTGTCGTTACCCAAGACGGCCGAAGTCAAACCACGTAAAGTTGATATCAAAGTCGGTTGATTAAAACCCGACACTCATCGAAAGGGGTCACGAGGGTGGCCCCTTTTTTTGGCGTGATGGTGCCGACACCGGTCTTTTCGGTGGATGCGTGCGTCTGTCAGGGAAAGGGTGCCCGGGCAGTTATACTTTGCTCCCGGAAGTAACCCGAATCTGGAACCTGTTATGAGCCAAGCCCCAGATCCCGCAGCCATCGCGCCGGTGTTGGCAGAAGCCCTGCCGTACATACAGCATTTTCACGGCCACACTATTGTGATCAAGTACGGCGGCAACGCGATGACCGACGAGTCGCTGAAGCGCAGTTTCGCCCGGGATGTCGTTCTGATGAAGCTGGTCGGCATGAACCCGGTAGTTGTGCATGGCGGCGGCCCCCAGATCGGCCAACTGCTCGACCGGATTGGCAAGAAGAGTGAGTTTGTTGAGGGACTTCGCGTGACGGACAGTGAAACCATCGACGTGGTCGAGATGGTACTGGGCGGACTCGTCAACAAGGATATTGTGGCCCTGATCAATGCCCATGGCGGCCGTGCTGTGGGGTTGTCTGGCAAGGACGGGGGATTGATCCAGGCGCGCAAGCTGGTGCTACGCAAGGAGGGCGCCTCCGATGAAGATGAGACAGTGGAATTGGGATTCGTGGGTGAAATCGAGTCCATCAATCCGGCTGTGGTCGAAACCCTTGATGAGGGGGACTTCATTCCAGTGATCGCTCCCATTGGCATCGGTGAGGATGACAAGACTTACAACATCAACGCAGACACCGTCGCTGGCAAACTGGCGGTCACGTTGGGTGCTGAAAAACTGATTCTACTGACCAACACGCCGGGCGTGCTGGATCAGCAGGGTGAACTGCTGACCGGTCTATCGGAGAGTCGGGTCCAGGAACTCATTCGGGAAGGCGTCATCACCGGCGGCATGTTGCCCAAGGTCCGATGCGCTCTGGATGCCGTCTCAGGCGGGGTGAGGACTGCGACGATTTCAGACGGTCGGGTGCCTCACGCCACCCTGCTGGAAACCCTGACTGATCAGGGTGTCGGTACCCAGATCGGACGCACCCGGGAAGTTATTCGGCCGATTTAAGTATTAGGGCAGGGGTCCGCGCCTAGCGCGGGTCAATCGGCAAGGCCGTCGCAAGATCAAAAACCGATTCCATGCGGTGACAGGCGCGCAGCAGCGAGGATTCTCCCCGAGGGGGGCCGATGACCTGCAGCCCAACGGGCAGCCCGTTCTGTGTGAAGCTGACAGGCAGGCTTAAGGCAGGGCACGATGTCATTGTGATGGCGAAGGTGATGGCAATCCAGTCGATGTAGGTTTTCGTCGGCGAATCATTGATGGTCCCCACATACCTTTGCGATTTCGGAAATGGCGGGACCGAGACCGCAGGGCAGAGCAGCAGGTCATATTGCTCGAAGAAGATCTCCATCTCATGGTACAGCCGCGTCCGTACCCGCTCGGCGGCAAGCAGTTCGGGGTTTGTGACGGCGAGGCCTTTTTCAATATTCCAGACAATTTCCGGTGCAATCTCATCCCGATGTTGTGCCAGCAGGGACTCCATCATCTGCGCGATCAGGACACCGCGCAGCGTTTGGAAAGATTCAACGGCGCCGGAAAAATCGGGACAGACATGGCTGACGTCGGCACCGATATCCCGGAAGCGCTCAGCTGCTGCGCTGCAGATCTCTGCGATCTCGGTTTCCACGGGAACGATACCGAGGTCCGGGCTGAATGCCAGACGTTTGGGCAACGACGGGCTCGAAAGCGCCTCAACAAAGGATTCGCCCTGGTGAGGGAACGAGAGCGGATCCCCCGGATCAAAGCCGGCGCCGCCATCCAGCATCAGCGCGACATCCGCGACACAACGGCCCATCGGGCCCTCAACCCACAGGCTGTCAAATGCCGGCAGGCGGGCCCCTCTTGGAACCCGTCCGGGACTGGGCCGTAGGCCGACCACACTGTTAAAGCTGGCTGGTACCCGCAAACTACCGCCGAGATCGTTACCCGTGGCCAGCGGAACCATTCCGGCGGCCAGCGCAGCACCTGAACCTCCTGAAGAACCTCCGGCACTCATCTTCAGGCTCCAGGGATTGAGGTTGTGTCCGAATACCGGGTTGAAAGTGTGTGCCCCCGCCCACTCGGGTACATTGGATTTCCCGATCGCGCCGCTGTCTTGCAAGCGCCTGACGGTGGCATCCGACTCTGTGGCGATGTTCCTGGCAAGGAGCGGAGATCCGTATGTGGTTCCAACGCCTGCAAGATCATTGTAATCCTTGACCGCGAAAGGCAGTCCCCACAAAGGGCCTTTTTCATCTGAAGGCGGATTGTGATTCGTCATCTGCTGTGCCTGATCCCGCGCCTCGTCAAGACAGAGCAGGGGCAGAGCGTTGATCGTCGGGTTGACGTCCTCGATCCGCGAGGCTTTGGATTCGATGACATCGACCGGTGAAATCTCACCACAGCGCAGCCGTCGGGCGAGTTCAGTAGCGGTGCATCGGAACAGGCCACTACCAGCAGTTTCGTAGGATGTGCTCACTGTGGGTTACACAGGGATATGACGCTCATTGGCACTGATAGTGCCATAAAGCCCTAGAAAGGTTCAGCTTACGGTCATTTTGTTTGGAATATTCTGAACGGCTGGATTGAAGCCAGGGATTCTGTGGGCGCTTTGTGCCGAAGACGTAAGAGGTCGATAATCCGTTTCTGATCGGTGATGCTAATCAAAAGAACTCATGCCCCAATCGTCATCCATGCCGGAACCTGATCTATTGCCTTTGCAGGTGAACTCGCTGCGGTTTGAGGCCGCGGGCAGACCTTTGTTGGATGATGTCAGTTTTTCGTTGGACGCAGGCGGGCCAACTTGTGTCGTAGGCCCTAACGGCGCTGGAAAAAGCCTGTTGCTGCGGTTGTGTCATGGCTTGCTGGCGCCCTCGGGAGGGTCGATACGGTGGGCTGGGGGCACGTTTGACCAGCAACGCCGGGCACAGGCCATGGTGTTTCAGCGGCCGGTGCTTCTGCGTCGATCGGTGCGGGCCAATATTGAACACGCTCTTTCTGCGAGACAGCTTTCCCGATCCGAGTGCATAAAGCGCACGGATTTGGTACTTGAGAAAACCGGACTCTTGGGACTCGCCGAGCGCGATGCACGGGTGTTGTCCGGCGGCGAACAACAGCGCCTTGCGCTGGCCCGTGCGTGGGCACTGAGGCCCCGAATACTGTTTTTGGACGAGCCCACGGCCCATCTTGATCCCGCGGCCACGGCCTCAGTCGAGGCCATCATTAGGGAGATTGACGGTGAAGGGGTCCGCATTCTGATGGTCTCTCATGATCTTGGACAGGTGCGCCGAATGGCGGGAGATGTGCTCTTCTTGCATAACGGCCATCTCATCGTGCATACCGATACGGGCTCATTTCTCGACGCGCCAGAATCGGAGTTGGCCAGCGCTTTCGTTGAGGGCCGCCTGCTCTGGTAGGGGTCGTCCCTAGGGAGAGTCCGCCAGCCATTCCTCCACCGCATCGCTGAAGCCGGATTCGCTGTGATCAGCGACTGATCGAAACTCCCTGCGAAGGGGTTCAGCCGCATTTGCGACGACACGCGCATGATTCGCCCAGCGCAGCATGTCAACGTCATTGAAATCGTTTCCTACGGCAAGGGCGGTCGCTGAATCAAGATTGAGGCGATCACAGATCCACTGGGCGGCGTGAGATTTGCCGACGGATTTTGGGAAGATTTCATACCAGACTGAACAATGGTCGAGTGGTGAGGTGGTTCTGACCACATTGAGATCTGGCAGGCGATCGGAGAGTTCGCGATGAAGGGTCTCCGGATTTTCCAGTGGTGCAATCGCCAACAGTTGGGTTGCATTGCTGACGAGGCCCGACTTGCTATCCAGCATCTGATGATGTCCCGCATACAAAGCCAGGCGTCGATCAAAATCAGCATTCGGCCGGCCAAAGCGTTGCCACTGGAACTGGTGGTTGTCTGGGACTGGGTCGTGCACCATGAAGTCGAGCCGCATCGTTTCAAGAACGCCCACGGCATGGGATATTGCTGCATCGTCCAGCGCAAACTGGCGCAGCAGCGTTCTTGGTCTGCAGGAAAATATGCCTGCGCCTGATGAGGTCACCAGAATATCGATCGGAAAGGTGTCATCCAGCACGCGATCGCAGGAAAAAAGCGATCGACCAGTCACGACGACCCGAACTATCCCAAAGGAAGCGAGATGCTCGAGAGTTGCCCGGTTGCGGGCACAGAGTTTCTGGTCCGGCCCCAGGAGGGTGCCGTCGAGATCAGTAAAAACCGCCCTGCGCTGGTGTTCCGGTGAATCCATGCAGTCAAGGTATACACCCAAATCGGTTTGGCTTCACCTTTCCGTTAGAGCAGAGCCTCTATCTGGCTGACGAGATCCGCGTTGTTTGGGGCAATTGACGAGCCAAAGCTGCCGACCACGTCGCCCTGACGGTTGAGAAGGTATTTGTGGAAGTTCCACCGGGGGAATTGGCCGGCTTCAGCAGCAAGAGCCTGAAAGAGAGGCTCAGCGCTGCGCTTGGCCACCCGGGATTTCTCGAACATCGGAAATTTGACTTCGTAGGTCAGATCGCAAAACTCGCGGATCTTCTCTTCAGATCTAGGGTCCTGAAAGAAGTCATTCGACGGGAAACCCAGCACGGAAAACCCACGGTCGCCGTATCTTTCCTGAAGCGTCTCCAGTCCCTCGAACTGCGAGGTGAAACCGCAGTAACTGGCCGTATTCACCACAAGCAGCACCTGATTCGTGTAGGCATCACAGAGCCGCACCGACTCGTCACTCGCGAGGAATCGTTTGGTGAAATCCAGATTCATCGGGCAGTTCGCGTTATCTGCGTGAACAGGCAGTCCGACCAATGCGAAGACTGCGAGCAAAATTGTACGAAAAAGCATGATTAAGTCCGCTAATTATCACACTCAAATACTAACCTGCTGGCGTGAACCGCAGGTATTGCGAAAGCTCCGGGTTTTCAGGATGAGACAACATCGCGCCGGTTGGACCCGTCTCAAGGATTCTTCCTCCCAGCATGAACGCGAGTGAGTCCGCAATCCTGGCAACCTCGTGGGGCAGGTGGCTGACGATGATCACCGTCAGTGCGTGTGTCTGTCGGAGTTCATCCACCAACGCATGCATTTCTACCCTCAGCTGAGGATCGAGTCCGGTGAAAGGTTCGTCAAGCAGCAGCAGCGGCCGCCTTTGGCAAAGGCAGCGCGCGAGGGCGGTCCGTTGGCGTTCGCCTCCTGAGACATCGGCAGGCTTCCTCGACTGCAGCGCACCCAGCCGGGTTGCCGCCATTGCCCTTTCGATCAGTTCACGGTCCTCGTCGGTCAGTTTCAGGCCAGGGTGACATCCCAGGGCGATGTTCTGATACAGCGTAAGGTGATTAAAGAGATTGTTCTCCTGGAACATCATTGTGACAGGCCGACGCGCCGGGACTCGCGTGTCTATCCGCTCTTCGCCGACAAAGATCGTTCCCTGGTCCGGTTGCTCAAAGCCCGCAATCAGTGACAACAGGGTAGATTTGCCGGCGCCGCTCGGTCCAATTAGGGCAATACACTCGCCGCGCTTTGCCTCAAGATCGACCTCAAGCTGCCATTCCCCCTGGCAGAATCGAACTCCGTCAATTTTGAGAAAGTTCATCGTGACAGGCCGCGGTCCAGAATCCAGAAAAGCGCCACACACATCAGCACAAGCGCCAAGGCGGTAACGGCTGCCTCGTCGAAGCGGTAGGCGCTCATACGCTGGTAGAGCATAACGGGTAACGTGATGTGACCCGTAGTATCGAACAGGGCGGCGACCCCCATGTCGCCAAAAGAGAGCGCTCCCCCCAGAGCAAGAGAGAATGCAGCAGGCTTTCGGATCATGGGCCAGTCCACCTGGCAAAAGCGGTGCCAGCCGCTTAAGCCCAGTTGCGCACACAATTTCTGATACTGTTGACCGGAATCAATCAGTACCGGGGCGATACTGCGCAGGATGTAAGGCAGCACCATCAGCGCGTTGACGACAGCAATCATCAGTAGTGTGATGGTGTCGACAGCCTCCAGGTGCAGGGAGATCAGGAAAAAGCCTGTTCCAATCACCATCGGCGGAAACGCCAGGGTGAGAGATCCGGCGAGCAGCAGTCCTTCCTTGGCGCTCTTTTGACGTCTTTCAAGTATCAAAAACCGCGCGGTGCTGGCGATGCCTAGAGCGATGATTCCGGCCAGACTGGTCGCCATGAGTGCAATGCCGAGACTCCGGGCGGCAGCTTGCCACAGATCAGTATCAAGCAGGACTGCGGCAACCGGTCCCTGCAGCCCGGAGACAACCAGCGCCGCGACGGGAGTGAAAACAAAAAGTCCGCATAGCCCAATAACACCAAAGTCAAACAGCTTGCCCGCGCGATCGCCTGTATCGGGCCGTGCTCGGGAATCGCTCTTGCGTCCCGAAGTCTGCGTGAGCACCCGCATCCAGCGAATCAGCAATAAAGCGGTTCCGGCGCATAAAAGTAACTGTGCAAGCGCCAGCACAGCGGCCTGAGCAGGGTCGAATTCAAAGCGCAGCGCCTGGTAGATAGCGACTTCGATGGTGGTAGCTGCCGGACCGCCGCCGAGCGTCAGGACGACGGTGAAACTCGTGAAGCACAGCAAAAAGACGATGACAATAACGCCCGGCAGAAAAGCGCTAAGGGCAGGCCATTCGATAAATCGAAAGAGTTGGGGGCTCGACATTCCAAGCGTGCTGGCGGTGCGCCAGTTTTCGCTGGTGATCTGATCCCAAGCGGGCAACAGCAGCCGTACCGCCAACGGCAAGTTAAAGAAAGTGTGGGCCAGCAAAATGCCGGTTAGGCCATACAACTCAAATGACATGCTAATGCCAGTGGGCTGAAGCAGAGAATTCAGCAGCCCCGACCGGCCGTATACGGCCACAATTCCAAATACCGCGACAATTACCGGCATCACCACGGGCAGCCCCATCAACGTTATCAGGATGTTTCGTCCAGCAAATGCTGGACGCCTGGCATAGGCGCGCGCCACGGGCACCGCGAGGATGATGCTGATCAGTGTCGATAGGGTCGCCTGCCAGAGGGTGAAGCGCACCACCTGAAAAAAATAAGGATCACGCAGTGTGGCGATGATGGAAGCGGTGTTCGATAAAGCGCCCAATGCCGTGAGCGAGCCCGCAATAACAGTGGTCAGCAGGAACAGCGGGATGGCGCCTGGCCAGAGCCCAAGCTGCCACCGCGCGCTCAAGCTGAGGTTCACTGGGCGAGGGCGGTCAGCCAGCGTTTTATCCAGTGCTTCCTCTGTGCGCTGACTTCTGTCGGCTCAAAGGTCAAGGCAGTGTTTGGAATTTCGTCTTCATGGAACGCCGGGGGCAGTGCTTGCTGTGTCCGGACGGTTGGCAACATCCAGTTGCTTGTGGGGAGGATCGTTTGGACCTCATCGGAGAGCAAAAAGCGCAGAAACTCTCCGGCGAGTTCGGGTTGCGTCGAATGCGCGAGCCGCGCTGCAACTTCGACCTGTTGATAATGACCCTCTTCAAACATCGCGACTCGGTACCGATCGGTGTTTTCAACGTGCCGATGATAGGCGGGTGAGGTCGTGTAGCTCAGTACCATCGGTGCTTCACCTTCAAGAAACAAGCCGTAGGCCTCTGACCAGCCTTTGGTGACGGTCACTATTCTCGGAGAGAGCGCACGCCATGCTGCCGTATCCTCCTCACCAAAGATTTTGCGAACCCAGAGTAGTAAACCCAGTCCCGGTGTACTGGTTCGCGGATCCTGGATGATAATTCTTGGTCCCTCGGGATCATTTACCAGCGTGCGAAGACTTTTCGGCGGAGCCGCGAGTTGGTCACTGTCATAAACGAATCCGAAATATCCAAAGTCATAGGGAATGAAGACCGGATCCGACCAGGTGAGCGCAAAATCAACGGTGCCAAGATCCAGACCATGAGCATCGAGAAGACCGGTTTGCCGAGCTTCTGCTACAAGACTGGTATCCAGACCCAAGATGACATCCGCCGAAGAACGGATACCTTCGAGTTTCAGCCGCCCCAATAGCGCGGCGCCGTCTTCCACGCCGACAAACTTAAGGTCACACCGGCACTGCGCCTCAAAAGCCGGTTCGATCAAAGGGCCGGGACCCCAGTCAGAGACAAACGAAGCGTAGGTATACACGGTGAGACTTGGCTTTTCTGCATTCGCAGGAAGTCCAAAAGAAATCAGCAGGCCGGTACTGATGGCGGCAAGCAGTCGAACAATTGTCATGAAGGCGCTCCTTCGGGATCGAAGAGCGGAGGGACCAGCGTGGCCACTATCCAGATTCCTCCGCCGGCATGATCCGGTTCAGGTTCAGCGGGTGATTCTCAGCCCGGCCCATGCCGGACACCCCGTTGGATAGCAGAGTCAATCTAGACAACGGTTTAACTGCTGTCAACATCGCCGGCATCACACACCGGTTGGCTTAAGAGGTCAGGCAAGCGCTTTAATTGCCCGGACGGCTTGCTCAAGGCGCTTTTCACCCAGGCCTCGGATCAGGGTCCAGCGGAGTCCGCTACGGGTCATTGCCTCGACAAACTTTTCATGGATCTGGCGACGTTGTTCAGCTAAGCCACTGTCACGCTGAAGGCCGTCCGACACCCAGGGCAGGTCGATATCACACAATAGATACAGGTCTGCTGCGCGTTCTGAGGCCGTGCGGGTGATCCATGCGGGTGATGTCCCGTAATAGTGGTGCGCATAGACGAGCGTCGACACAAGATCGGTGTCGTGAATAACGAGGCCGCGCGCTTTGCGAATGGCGACTTCTTCCAGTTCTGCCTGCAAAGAGGCAATCGGGTTGACGTCATCAACCGTCAGCGGCCGATTATGCTGTTCAACATACAGTCGGGCTCCCTCTGGTGAGGAAGGACAGTCGAAATATTGCGCCAAACTCGCGGTGAGAGCCGTCTTGCCGGTACATTCGCTTCCCGTTACGACCACCCGGCGTGAAGGAGAGGTATGTTTCATTGGCGGTTTGACCTAGAATCGAGAGAGAACTAAACCTTCTCAAATCAAGAAATCTGCCGGCACAAACTAGACCACAATCAGGATCCGATGCAAGAAACATTTTCGTTAGTTGACCATCCTTTGGTGCAGCACAAGCTTACGTTGATGCGTGACAAGAACTGCCCAACGGCTCATTTCCGCCAGTTGATCCGGGAAATCGCATTGCTGCTGGCATATGAAGTCACTCGTGACCTGCCCCTAGCCCAGACCGAGGTTCAGACCCCGCTGGAAACCATGGAGGCGCCGATCCTTGCGGGAAAAAAATTGTGTTTTATCTCGGTGCTGCGGGCGGGCAATGGCCTGTTGGAGGGCATGTTGGATCTGATCCCTTCGGCACGTGTTGGGCACATCGGGCTATATCGCGATCCCGATACCTTGCAGGCAGTTGAGTACTACTACAAGGTGCCGGAAGACATCAGCGAGCGCCAGGCCATCGTTGTCGATCCGATGCTCGCAACGGCAAATTCCCTGAGTGCCGCAATCACAAGACTCAAGCTGGACCGGCCGGTCAAGATCAAGGTGGTCTGTCTCCTCGCGGCTCCTGAGGGCGTGGCCGCCTTCGGGGAGGCGCACCCGGATGTGCCAGTCTTCACCGCGGCACTTGACCGCGAGCTGAATGATCACGGGTACATCCTGCCCGGTCTAGGGGACGCGGGCGACCGGATTTACGGTACGCGCTAACAACGCCGCATTAGGGCGATCATCATTTTCGTGATGACTTTTCGGTGCGCCAAGGGTTTAGCGCTGACAGCTATCCTCACTGCGGCGCTACTGCCGAGTTGGGCGATGGGGCAATCGCCGGGCGTACACGGCCTGACACAGGCGGGCTGGACTATTGTCAAGCAGGTAGAAAAGCAGGAGGTCCGCTCTGGGGTTTCACCTTATACCCACCTTCAGCGAGTCGTCTCTATCACTGAGTATCATCTTGAAAAAGATGGTCAAAGGATGATTTGCCGGATGTCATACGACAGTCAGCAGGATGTTCAGGAAGAAGATTGTGTGCAGTCGAAAGTCTAGTTTGAGAGTATCAAGCGCGGTGTGCCATAAAGTTGATCTATATCAAGACGGCGTTTGTGGAGGCATGGCGTAATGCACCTGCAACCTTCCTCCACCGACAAATCGGGGAACTCAAGGCGGCATCCGCAAGGGTGTTGCCTCTTTTTTTGCCGGCTCGGCCGCGATCGAGCCTGATAAAGCCGTGCTCGACGCAATTGGTGATTTTTTCCGGGACCGGCTTCAGGTGTCGGATGACGGCCATGACACCGAAGAGGCGGTCCGTCTGGCTGCGGCAGCGCTCCTTTTTGAGGCCGCCATGTCGGATTACGATCTAGGGGGCGAAGAGCGCTCCATGATCCAGCAGTTGGTCCGCGAGCAGTTTGATTTGAGCGACGAGGAGGCGAGTGAGTTAGCGACTTTGGCGCAGGAGCAAGTACGGGAATCGACCGGGCTGCACGGCTTTACGTCAATGATTAATCAGCATTGGAGTGAGCAGCAACGCCTTGATCTGGTTGAGCAGATGTGGCGCGTGGTTTATGCCGATGGACGCCTGGATGATCATGAACTTCATCTCATGCGCAAGATACAGCGCTTGCTGCATATTCCCCAGAAGGATTTTGTGAGCGCCAAATTGCGCCACAAGCCGGGGTGAGCGTTTTGCTCAGTAACGCAGGATCAGTTCGATAATTGGATTATCACCCCCGCGCCGGCGCTTGCGGTGATACCAGGCACTTACCACCAGAAGTAATCCCAGTGCGATCAGCACGCTCGCCACAATGATGGCAAGGAGTGGGGGATAGAGTGCAATCAAGATCCCCGCCAGCAGCAATACGATTCCGGTTAACATCGATCTCGTCTCATTAATAACTACTTTCAATGTAGTGTTCTTTGCATCCATTTCAATGGCTTTCGCAATCCGAGTGCTGCCTTGCTGCCCGGTTTTCCGAACGCCCACGTTTGTGACAGGCGCGCTTGAGCGATGAGCCGGACCGCCCTTTTTTCGAAACCGGTTATCGCCGTAGGTGTGATTCTGCTCAGTTTTTCCCTGCATCTTTGTGCGGCCTTTTTCAGCGAGGGCAGGGCGCATCCGGATTCGGATTACCAGATTCTCGAATTTGCTCATTCAAAGATTGAGACCGGCATCAGTCGGACGCTGCCATGGGAGTTCTTTGAGCAGATCCGCCCAGCCGTCCAGCCGGTCATTGCGTATGTGGTGCATCGTTATGCAACCGGCCCCGATCCCTTCGCGACAGCGTTGCTGCTTAGGCTGGCTTCCGCCGCGTTGGGTTTTTTCAGTATCTGGTTGCTGTGTGGACAGGCGCTGCGGTGGCTCAACCACGGCTGGTCAAAAGCAGCGCTTGTGTTATTTACCGGCCTTTTCTGGTTGCTGCCTTTTCTTAATGCCCGATTTGCCTCGGAAACCTGGGCCGGAGCGTTTCTGTGTCTCGGGATAGTGTTGGTGCTCGTTGCCTGTAAGGAGAATTACCGGTTCGCGTTGTGGTCTGCGCTGACAGCCGGACTGGTGTTCGGATTTGCGTTCTATTTGCGCTTTCCCGTTGCCTTGGCACTGCTGGGTCTGGGTTTGTGGCTCATTGTCATTGAGCGGCCGAAGATCAAGATCTTCGCCGCTATGGCACTGGGCTTTTTACTTGCGCTGGGAATCAATCTTCTTTTGGACCGCTGGTTCTATGGGCAATGGACGTTTACTCCGGTGAATTACTTTCTCGTTAATCTGGTGGAGGCAAAGGCGGCACAGTTCGGGGTCGATCCCTGGTGGTATTACATTGAGAAACTTCTGTTATTGGCAGTGCCGCCGTTCAGTCTTGTTCTGCTCCCCGCCATGATCGGAGCGGTAGTCCTGAGGCCGAGAAACATTCTAGTGTGGGCAGTGGTGTTTTTCATGGTTGGCCATTCCTTCATAGACCACAAGGAAACCCGCTTTCTGATGCCCGTGATCTACCCGCTGTTAGTGCTTTCAGTCGTCGGCCTCGAAGCGTTGTTTGACATACTCGCCTTGCCTCGAAATATTTTCGGCTCAAGCCGTGTCGCACGTCTCAGTGTTTATATGTTTTTTGCGCTGAATGGTCTGGCGCTTGCGGTATTCAGTTTCCTGCCGGCGAATCAGGAGACTGTGGTTCACAAGTGGATATACCAGGCTTCCACGGAGTCTCCAATCGAAATCGTGGCGTACGGAGAAAATCCCTATGAAAACGGATCAGGGACAATCGGGTTTTTCCGCTCACCCAAGGTCAGCTTTCACAAGGCGGGGTCTCCCGATGAGCTAGAAGCGTACCTTGAAAGCGTTAAGGAATCTGCCTATGTGTTTGTGCCTATGGCGTATCCGCCGGCAGAGATGCGTGCGCTCTGTCCGGATTTCGTTCTTGAGTCGAGTGCCTTGCCGCAATGGCTTCGGCAGGTCGACCGACGACAATGGCTTTCGAAGGTTCGCCTCTGGAGTATTTACCGGTGCAATTAACACCCCGCACTAGGGTTTAATTTTGGCTTGGGAATCAATCAGCTATTGGATAGATGATGCACGATTGCAAACCTTCATTGATCGCTCTATTCTTTATTTATTGAATATTAAGGGTGGTTTTTCCAGGAAACCGTGTGAGCGTACTTTAGTGTAAGGAGAAAAAGATGCAGGTTAGTATCGTAATTGGAAATCCAAAAGCAGGAGGCCGTACAACACGTGTCGCCCAAACGGTATGTGAATGCCTGATCCAATTCTTGGAATTGGAAATTGATGTTCAGGCAGATACGATCGAACTCGCTGAGGTGGCAGGAAGATTATTCGAGTGGGAGGATGAAGAACTGTCAAAATTAAGTGAGAAAGTCGCCTCGAGTGACTTGGTCGTTATTGCGTGCCCAGTATATAAAGCTTCCTACACAGGACTCCTTAAAGCTTTCCTCGATCGCTATAACACTGGGGGAATGTCGGGAACTGTCTCACTGCCCGTGATGCTTGGAGCGAGTCCGACGCACGCGCTTGCAGTGGAAAATCATCTCCGACCGCTGCTCGTAGAGCTTGGCTCATCAGTTCCAAGTAGAGGTTTTTACCTGGTCGAGTCTCAATTAGAAGAGCTAGACCAAGTAGTAAGTAAGTTCGTAAACATTCAAGGACCTGCGTTGCGAAAAGCGCTAAGCCCCTAGAAGTCTTCATTTTCGCTGAAGATAGTCAGCTAGCGTGTATTGTTGTACCCAGAAACGCTTCAAAATGAGATTGTGGAAGCCCAACTTATTATTAGGAGGAGTCGGTACCCATCCCCGTTTGCAAGATCACAGTTGATCGTTATTAC
>DLPX01000053.1 GCA_002477475.1 Proteobacteria bacterium UBA7447 | reverse complement strand
CACACGTTGTGCCCGGGCTTCAAAAGGTCGTCTTGTTCGGCAGGATTAACGACTTGTCGTTACCAGCAGCCGGCAGCATTGGCGCCGGTGGCCCCCTGAACCCCAAGATGGGTCAGCGTTAGGGTGGTGCAGTCGGAGTCGTTGCTGGCCTGACTGCCTTGGGGGGTCGCCGTGAGGGTGAAACCACTTGCGGATAGCGCTCCGCCGCTCGCGGTCACCACATAGTAACCTTCCGGAGAGGTCTGGCTCACCCCGCCGGCCCCCACTACTGCACAACTTGCATTGTTGTAGGCTGAAAATTGCGTATAGCAGCGTTCGAGTTCCTGGGCCACTTGCAGGAGCGTACTCTGGGCATCCGCCCGGCGGCTGCGCGTGACGTAATCCGTGTATTGCGGAACCGCAATTGCCGCAAGAATACCGATGATCGCAATTACAATCATCAGCTCGATCAGGGTAAAACCTTTTTGATTTTTTTGCATAGCAGCACCCAATTCCTCGTCAAGAATTTTAAGCGATCCTGAGATTAATCCGGGAAGAGTTGCTCCCAGGAGAGCCTTCCGGTAACGGTAGCGTCGTTAGTGATCAGCAGCGTTTCTTCCATTTCAACGCCTTCGTCGGTGGCGCTGGCGGGAGTAAAGCGGCGATTGCCAATGATAGAAGGACCTGCTGGCATGCCCTGCTCTTCTTCCAGTTTTTTGCCGGCATAGGCAGTTTGCTCTTCGCCGGTTGATCCACCTCGCCCGCTCACGCTGGTGGTATCACCGCTGACGGTAACAGCACCGTCTTCATTAAAGTCGAAAACGGGGGCATCGGGACTGCCGCCATTTTCAGTCTTAACAGACATCTCCCATCCGCTTCCGCCGGAGGCGCAGACGCTGACATCAGGGATGATGCTGTTGAAGTAAACGATCTTGCCCCGCACGAGCGCTTCGGATACGACTCTTTCGCCTTTGGCAGGCAGATCGATGTACCAACCGTACTGACGGCCTGTCTTTTTTTCATACTTTACTTTGAGGTAAGGATCGAGCACGCGGGCGCGCTTCCCCGAGTCATTCAGCAGAAAAGTCTGGCTGGCGAGACTAGATCGGGTGAGGGCGCCGGTGCCGTTGTCCCAGACGCCGTAAAAAGACTGTGTGTTGCTGCGGGTCTTGTCGCCATCGGCAAGGAATCGGCCAGTCCCGAACAGCACCATCAGGTTGGGTGCGCTGCCGTTGGATACCGTCGGATGACGGATCACGGTGGGCTTGGTCGTGATTGACTGGCCAGAACTGCCAGTGAAAAGCGGCTGCCGACCGTGTGCCGGACTCCACTTGGTATCGATGCTGTTCGACACATCAAAGGCCCAGAGACTGCCATTAAGGTCTCCCGCATAGATACGGTCTGCTGTGCCGTTACGGTCCAGATCCACTACGGCCGGGCTGAAAAGTCCATTACGACTGCTGGTGGAGCCGGAACCCGTTGTGATCCGGATGTAATCCGTGCCGTACGTCCAGGTGCCATCGACACCGCCATCCAGATAAATAACGAAAAGCTGTGCATCACCCCCAGTGCTGTCGGTGGCGGTGTCTTCAAGACCGTTGCCGGTTATCAGAGCCCAGCGTCCGTTGTTCATGAGCGCGATGGTGGGCCGGCTGTAGGTGTAGCCAAGATGGGCGTCAGTCGCATTCGTAAATTCCCAAAGCACTGTTTTTGCAGCGTTGCTTTCACGAAACGCAGACGGGTTAGTCACGTCCAGCGCAAACAGGCCGCGACCTCCGCCGCCGAGGGTCCCGGCAAGAACTGTGTGCCAGGTCTGGGTCTTAGTACTGGGGCCTGCAAAAAAGGCATCGCTCACGGTGGGCGTGCCGTCCACATAGAGATTATTGTGATTGAAGTTGGGATCAGTCAGGCGGTGATAGCCAGCGCTGATGCTGGTGCTGAAGAGTGTACTGGGGGCATAAGCGAGTACTTCCTTGCCGTCACTCGCACGAAACCCATGCAGAAACCCATCATTTGCCCCCACATAAACAACTGGTGTCCGGGCGCTCTGGGTTGATGAGAAAACTGAGTACTTGTTAGACCCGTCGGGGAAGCCGCCGCCGCTGTCCGGCCACGACTGGCCGGGTTTGCCCACGTAAATTGCGCTGGAGTGCCAGATATCCCCAAGCGCGCTGCCCCGAACGCGAAAGCCAAAACCTTTGCCTTCGTTGGATCGGTCCCCTCTGAGATATTCGAGACGTGCCGTACCCTTGGAGACGTTGCCGCGCGAGCTGTTAGGCTCCGTTCGCAGATCATTTTTTTGGATTGATGTGATCGCGCTCCAGCGAAAGGGGGTGCCTACGGCTACACCTCTTTGTGCACCCAAGGTCATCATGACACGGCTACCGGGCGTTGTAGCGTCGAGCCTGGTGGCCGCGCTCCAGGCCTGGCTGCCCAGGGAGCCGTCACTACCCAACTCATAGGCCACCAAATCTCCTGACCAGTCTTTCGCGTTGAATTTGCTCTGATATAGCTGACTGCCCTCGGTTAGTGAGCCGGTGCTGAATGAGACGGCAGCAGCAGATCCGGACTGGGCAATGCCACCTGCGACCGCCTCGAGAACGGCATTGATAGTCGCTACTGTACCGCTAACGTTATTAGTTAGAGTGCCTGAAGTGGCTCCTGTAACGAGTGTTGCCTGGCCGGGATCAGTCCTGTTGTACAGGCACGATCCTCGGTTGGTATCAGCTCGGTAGTCAATACCCCGTCCCGCACTGTAAGTATTGATTCCTGCTACGATGACGTTGTTGGCCAGCAGCGCGGCGTTGACCTCACTCTTGTCTACTGTGGTGCTCCAGGAGCAGGCGTCGCCGAACCATAGGACAATCCTGCCCGCATCGTCGCGCCAGCCTACGTCGTATCCGGTGGAATAACCCTTATCAGAGCAAGTGGCACCCGTGTAAAGCGGATCGATACATTTGCCGTCAGTCTGTCCGCCCCCCGTGGCGAGTTGATGCAGGGCAAAAAAGTTGGCCTCTGCCCAGTCACCGCCGCAACCGCCGGGACTGCTACAGGGGCGCCACTGATTCATGCCCCGCTTCACCAGCGCCTTCGAGTCAGTCAGAGCCTGATTGATCTTGAATGCGCGCTGGGCAGCGCGGGTTTTTTCTGCTTCTGTTGGTTCAGCCGATGAACACTCTCGGGGATACCAACTGTGGCATCGGCCGCTTGGATTTTCACAGTAGTACCGCGAACACCAGGACCACGGACAGGTCGCACGATGACAGTAGTAGATCCCGGAGCCCGGGATGTGTTCTCGCGGATCCCCCCAATAAGTGGCCACCGCAGATCGGGTATCAATCCCAGCAAAACGCGCATCGCCTCCTGAGATAGCATCTAGAATCGTTGAAGCATTGCGTTTTGTGTTGCTGATTGGGCCGCCCATGCTGCCGGTGTTGTCCATCAGAAAGACAACGTCTGCACGACAGGAGCCCGCATCTGACATTGACTGCGCCTGAGCGATGGCCGATGAGGCGAGCAGGGCCAGTGCTATCAAAAGGCGGGCAACCGTCTTCAGAGAGGTCGTTGAAAAAATACCCATCACAGTGCCAGCACCGGGTTGTTGGCAAAGATTACACGTTGCCCTCCGGGGAACGTAAGCGCGTCTACTGATTCAATGTCCAGAAGGGAGAAAAGAGTGATCCCGACCCCCTGAACTTCATTCGGATTGGCGCAGGTGAATTCCCATCCGGCGCTGATTCCCGCTCCGGTGTCTGCATTACCGAAATGCCGGATCACATCGGCTTCATTGACTTCGCAGCCCGCAGCTTCAGGAAGCACAAATGCGCGCGATACGTCACGCAGCGCGACGCTTAACGTTTGGAGTCGGGTATTGGCAGCGCTGGCCGTCTCAGCCACCGCGACAGCGGGAATCTCCGCAGTCAGCAGCAGATTCGCGCCGATACGCGCCGCAGTGACGGTAACGCGCCCTGGAGTACCCGATTGTGACCAGCTGACGCTGGCGCAGAACAGGCAGACCGTAACAGAGATGATCAGTCGCTTCATATACCTGGACCTGGCCCAATGCTTAGGATCAGTAGGCCCTCGCATAGTGACTGCGCAAAATAGTTTGGGTGCTGTCGCTGCCGCCAGTGCCCCGTGCGGTGATGCGGTAGATCACTGATTTTTGAGTGAGGTCGGTTTCGCCATAGCCGCCGATATTGAGAGAGCCTTCGCCGCCGCTTTCGCCGACTTTCTTGATCATATACCGTGGCGCGCTGGTTACGCCGGTTGGCGTGCTCGATAAGACCTTGGAGTTGTCATTGACCCAATTGGTGCCAAAGGGTGCTGGCTCCAGATTACCGGCTGCTGTTCCCTGTGCATAGAGGCCTGAGCCTGTCGCAGTGAAAGCACTGTCATCCGCCTGACTTTCGATAAAAGCTTCTGCTCCACGCAAGCCCGCCTCGGCCGCCTCAAAAGAGAGGTTGATGTCGCGGCTTGCACCTGCCATTTTTTCTTCGAGCAGAGTAGTCCGCATCAGCGCCATGGCAATAAGGGTCAGCATGACCAGCACCACCAGGCCGATCACCAAAACCCAGCCTCGTTGGGTATTTTTATCGGGAATACTTGCTTTCATGGAGACACATCTTATCCTGCTTTATTGCGCAGTGTGACGGTCGTAGTAAAGACCTTGCGCAGGTATTTGTCGGTGCTCCCCGGTGTGACCGAGCTTCCGTTGAAGGTATAAGGCGCGGGTTCTGTTGTCAGATTGTTATTGATTGAACGCGCGAGCAGCGAGATTCGAACGCTCACGATGCGATCAATATCAAGACCCGAGGCGCCAAAGGTGACATAGCGGTTGGCAGTCCCATCTCCGTTGGCGCCATCGGCGTCAGCATCCGTGTCTTCACCGTAAAGAATCTGCATATTTTCGATCCCCTCGAGTAGTTCATCACCGTTGCTCGCACAAGTCTGTCCGGGCGTGGGATTAACGAGACGTCGCAGCGCGGGCTGTGCCGGATCAGCGCCCGGAGCGATGCAGAAGGTCGCCTCCCTGGCTTCATAGACCCGAGAGCCAGCGGCGTAAGCCTTGTTGAGGTTGGGTGAGACATTGGCATTTGCACCTGCTGCGTGGGCGAGGGCTGTACCAGCGATGCCGGTGACCTGAAAGAGATCTCCATCTTCACAGTCGCTGATGAGAACTGCCGTGTTTGTTGATAGGGCGCCGACACTTTCAACAGTAACATTACCGCCTGTGCCTGACATGCCGGAGGTGACCAGAGCCCCGCTGCCAGTCGCACTGCGAAAAGTGATGCTGTCCGAACTGTTCAGCCCATCGTCGGATGTGCCGGTTATGTGTCCGGCGTCAACATTGATATAGGCGTTGCTCGTTGCCGAGACGCCGTTGGTCAGCGTGGCGTCACTGTAACAGCCCCAGAAGCCTGCTACCCGGGCATCGCGGCGGAGGAATTCAAGCCCAAATCGTCCGTTTTCCTGAACACGGGCAAGACCCTCGTTGAAGCGGTACATGCGGCTGGCGTCGACGTAAACCTTGAGCATGGCCACCGTCACCAACAGTCCGATGGCAAGAGCAATCATCAACTCGACCAGCGTGACGCCGTGTTGTCGGTGAAGAGCCCGATTGCCTTTGCAGTGGGAGTCTGTGCGGTTTTGTTGTGTCATGGCTGGAACTCAAAGACAAAACTGTCGTCCGCACTGCCATCGCGGTCATCGTCCCAGGTGAGGGTGATGGTATAGGTGGTGCCGGATTTGGCGACCGTGCCGCTGCCGCTTGGGAGTACGGCCGCGTTCATGCTGTTCCACGCCCAGCCGTCGTATTGCGCCATCTGTGCGGGATTACAGCCACTGGTGATACAGCCTGGATCGCTCCCTGCTCCGGAAACCAACTCGTAGTTTCCAGCGTCGATCCCCAAGCGGTTGGCCCGCATCCGATCGGCCATATCGTAGGCCTGACTGGAGGCGTAGGATCGGTGCAGCGCGCTCGTGTTGTACTGAAGGCCCTTGGCCATCAGCGCGGCGAGAGCCAGCAGGCCAAAGGAGAAAACGACCAGGGCGATCAACACCTCGAGCAGTGTGAAACCTCGGCTGTTTTTCGTTTTCATGTACCGCAGTCGCTCATTCCTGATCCGACAGCATTGGCGGGAAGTGCCTTCACTCGCCCGCTGGCGCTCACAGCAATCGCCTGTGCTTTGTCACCGTATCCCCGACTGTCGCAGAGTGCAAAAGAGCCCGCGAGTCCGCTGCCTGCAATATTCGTTGAGCTGCCGTCATGCCGAAAAGAGATATAGGTCGTGAAGGCAGCAGATCTCAGGGTATTGCCCCCGTCAAGTGCTGCCCCGATCCCGATCACCGTTTCGCCACTATCGACTGCGGCATTGGCGTTGGTATCGTTGAATACCACCCAGCCGCTCTCCCACTGGGTGCCGGAACAGCCGCTCGACGTACCCGGGCAAACGGTCACGCGGGTTGCAGTGCGCATGGCTTCTGCACGCGCGTAGGTGAGTTGCCCAACAAAATCGCTTGTCTGGCCGCGAATTCGGTTGTTGAGAACAAAGTCACCAAAAGCCGGAATGCCAAAGAGCGCCACGAGGCCGATGATGGCGATCGTCACCATCAGTTCGATCAGGGTAAATCCCGACGCGTAAACAGGGCGACCGAAAAATGAAACCAGTTTGACTTTCTTGGGCCCCATGAAGTTCAACCTTGGCATGGTCTAAAAAATCTCCTCACATAAGTCTGCCACAAGGGATTCGCCGTAGTGGCGTGTGGAGATTGTCCGGCGACAAAGGTTTTGAAAGGCTTCGTCAATTCAATAGGATTAATGGCAAAATAAAGGGCCCGTTTCCGCCCGAACCCGCCTGCATGATCATCAGCGTTGTCATTCCTGTGTACAACGAGATTGGCACGCTCGCCAACATTGTTGAGCGTGTGAAGAGCGTACCCGTTTCGACCGAGATCATCCTGGTGGATGACTGCTCCTCTGATGGCAGTCGCGAAGTGGTGCAGACCCTCGCCGCGACCGAGGGGATTAAGGCAGTGCTCCATGAAGTCAACCAGGGCAAGGGCGCCGCCTTGCGTTCCGGGTTTGCCGCAGCGACCGGTGATGTAGTGCTGGTTCAGGATGCCGACCTTGAATATGACCCAGGGGATTACCCGAGGCTGCTTGCGCCCATCGAAAATCTTGAGGCGGATGTCGTCTACGGCTCGCGTTTTGCGGGAGGTGATTCTCATCGGGTGCTTTATTTTTGGCACTCGGTGGGAAACCGGGTGCTCACAATGCTGTCCAACATGATGAGTAACCTTAATCTCACCGACATGGAAGTGTGCTACAAGTTGTTTCGCCGTGAGATCATTCAGAGCCTGCCTCTGCGCGAGGACCGCTTTGGGTTTGAGCCGGAGGTGACCGCGCGACTTGCCCGGTACCGCAAACCGGACGGCAGTCGACTCAAGATTTTCGAGGTGGGGATCAGTTACGCGGGGCGCACCTACGAGGAAGGCAAAAAGATCGGATGGAAAGACGGTCTTCGTGCGATCTGGTGCATTCTTCGCTACAACCTGATCAGGGACTGAACGGGTCGGCCGTGCCTCTTGGTCCGACCCGTTGTTGGCAACCTGCCTGTCCGGGGTCTTAACTCTGAATTTTCCAGCTGCCGTCTGCCTGGCGGCAGGCCGAACCGTAACCCTGCTGGGTTTCGCCGCCGACCTGAATTTCTGTCGTGAATTCACGGCAGGGTGTGCCGTCTGATTTCACGACGGTCGCGGTGGGGGTTGCTGCGCCGCCATTGCCGGAGTTGGGGTTCTGCCAGGTCGTCACCGCACCATCCTTGGTAGATTCAAGTGAGTATTGAAGATTCTGCGCCGCCAGCAGCCGGTCACGCTCGTCAAGCTGGGCGCCGATCTGATCTCCGATCACTGCGCCGAAGAGAATTCCTAGAGCGATGGCCCAGCCCTTGTCGGAGTGTCCATCACCCAGTGCGGACCCTAGGACTCCGCCAATCACTGCCCCAGCCGCCGCGCCCTGTTCCTGTTTGGTCGGAACCGTGCTGCAGCCTGCGATAAGCAGTGAAGCGCCGAGCACAACTGCACCTATGGTTCTGGTTTTCATGGGATGATCTCTCCGGTTTGGTTTGTCTTTAAGTGATAAAAAATTTAGGCCAGGCCCTTGGATGGAAACGTGATGACCATCACCTAACCGGCACACCGGTACCACAGAATCTAAAATTCCAGTTCGTCCTCGATGGCGTCGATCCCCGCAAATGCACACAGGTCATCCATGTCGCCACCTGGTGCGCCCGAAACGCCAATGCCGCCAACCAGCGACCCAGCGGCTTCGATAATCACGCCGCCGCCGACCATCACCATACCAGGCAGGTTGCGTAAGCCCGATGCGGGCTCGCCGTGATCTGTTACTGAAACCAGCTCCGTGGTGTTGGTTCTGAACCCGACGGCCGTTTTGGCTTTTCCGATAGCGGTGCGAACCGTGCGTGGGCTCGCGAGCTGATCACGCAGGACGACTTGCACGCCGCCAAATCTGTCCACGACGGCAATGGTTGCCTGAAAGCCTTCCTCACGACAGCGCTCAAGCGCTGCCTGAGCGGCCGTGAGCGCAGTTTCTGGTTTAAGCATTTCGAATGTGACGGTGCCTTCCGCTGCCGGAGCCTTGATCGGCGTCGCCAACAGCACACTGCTGATTGCCAGAATACGAAACAAACGCGTTGTCATAAG
>DLPX01000035.1:36780-43209 GCA_002477475.1 Proteobacteria bacterium UBA7447 | reverse complement strand
GCCCATCTCTTCATACTCATCCATCGTGATGATACTGTACCCCACGTCATAGCCGTACTGGATATCTTCGGGCGTAAAGCGGCTGCCGCGCATACCTACCTGAATGGCACGTTTGGGATCAATCAGCCCTTCCTCGTAACCGCGGCGCATGAAAGTCGCATGGTTGACCTTATCGCCGCAGATCTCATCCAGCGTATCGGCGTGGGCATCGAAATGCAGTATGCCAACCGGCTCATCGACTGCGAGTGCCCGCAGGATCGGCAGCGGGATGGTGTGGTCACCACCGCACGCGATTGGCACAATGTTTGCAGCTTTCATCTCGCTGAAAAAATCCTTGATCATATCGATCGACTTGTCTTTGCTCATCGGATTTACCGGCGCATCGCCCAAATCGGCAACGTTGCAGGTCTCAAAGGGCCGGATTCCGCTGGTCGGATGCACCCGCCGAATCAGCCGCGACATCTCCCTGACCCCGGCGGGGCCATGCCGGGCACCGGTGCGGTGGTTGAGACCCAAATCAAAGGGCACCCCCACCAGTCCCACATCCACCTCCTCGATGATCTCCTTCGTGACGGTACGCATGAAGGTGGCCAATCCCGCAAAGCGCGGCACCACGGAGGGGTCGACAGGCTGATAGTCTTCTCGTTTGGTCATAATGTTCTCCGCTGAACCCTAAAGCGGGTTCGCTGTGGTTAAGTGTGTGCCGCCGTCGATCACCAGTAGCTGTCCCGTGACGGAACGCGCGTGCAGTCCCAGCCAGCATACAGCGTCTGCCACATCGGCCGGTGTGACAAAAGTCTGCAACGGTGCAGCGGCCGAGACTTTCTCCCTGAATTCTGTCAACGCCTCATCTGAAAGTTTTCCCGACAGCCATCTCGTATCCACAAAGCCCGGGCAAACCGCATTGACACGGATCAAGGGTGCCAGATTACGCGCCAGCGAGAGCGTCATCGTATTGAGCGCGCCTTTGGATGCCGCATACGCCATAGAAGAGCCGATCCCGCTGATCCCTGAGTGCGACGACACGTTGACCACTGCCGCCCGATCAGACTTTTTAAGATACGGCACGGCCGCGCGGGTCATCTGATAAGTGCCGTTTACGTTCACCGACATGATGTAATCAAAATCAGACGCATCCAGTGCATCAAGATGTTTCTGATCGGCAAAACGGGTAACGCCGGCATTATTGACGAGTAGGTCTACCCGTCCAAAGACCTCCCAGGTCTCATCAAGAATCCGGCGACAGTCTTCATCCTTGGCAATACTTCCCTGTGCCGACAACGCACTGACGCCAAGATCCTGGCATTGCGCAACAGTCTCTTTTGCGCTTTCATGACTGCTCTGATAATTGACCACGATCCGACAGCCCCTGGCAGCAAGCGCCGTGGCACATGCTGCCCCAATGCCGGTCCCGCCGCCGGTAATGATCGCAACGGGACTGTCGACCTCAGCCGCAGCGAGATTCACACCGTCCTCCTCATCATTCCCGTCATCGTAACCGCCGTGATTGCCTGTTTGGATTGCGTCCTGATCATATAATCACGGACGCACAAATCAACCAAAACCTATCGAAACTTTCTGCGGTGCCTCACTGTCATGAGCCCTTCTGACGTCAAGTCTTTCGCTGATACCCCGCCCCTGCGCGGCGGCGCCCAGGATGTCTTTTACGCACAGAACAATATCGTGCCGTTGCCGGTGATTACCCACACCAAAGGTATTTATATGTGGGATGAAAACGGCAACGAGTACATTGATGCTTCTTCTGGTCCCGTCGTCAGCAATATCGGGCATGGTAATGAGCGGGTTGCCGACGCCATGGCCGAACAGGCCCGGCAAATGGACTTTGCCTACTCCAGAGTGGCTCGTCATCAACCGAATATTGCACTGACTGATCGCATTGCGACGCTTTCTGGACCGGGTTATGAGCGGGTTGCCTTATCCAGCGGAGGCAGCGAGGCGATGGAAATCGCAATCAAGTTTGTCCGTCAGTATTTTGTGGCAACAGGCCAACCTGAGCGACGGCATCTTCTGACGTGCCAACCGTCCTATCACGGCAGCACCATCGCTACCCTCGGTATGTCAGGAGACGAGGCACTGGGAGACTTCTTTGATGGCTTTGGCATGACCAGTCACAAAGTCCCTGCCCCGCTCACGTATCGCCTGCCCAAGTCGCACACACCGGAAAGTTACGCAAAGTTCTCACTAGAAGCGCTCGAAGCCAAAATTCAGGAGTTGGGTCCGAATACCGTGCTGGCTTTTGCGATGGAACCGGTCGGCGGTCTCGCCACCGGCTGCACCGTTCCACTGCCTGCCTACTTTGAGGGGATACGGGAAATCTGTAGCCGTCATCGGATCTTTTTGATTTTCGACGAAGTACTCTGCGGCACGGGGCGTACCGGCAAGTTCCTGAATGCTCACTATTATCCGGATGCCCTGCCAGATATCGTGGTCATGGCCAAAGGGCTAGGGTCAGGCTACGCGCCGCTTGGGGCTACGCTGTTCCCGGCTCGTCTTGTAGACCACTTGTCTACTCTGACGGGATTCAACTTTTCACACACCTACAACGCCAGCCCCATCACCTGCGCGACGGGACTTGCGGTGCTTGATGAGTACGAGAGGCTCAGTCTCATCGATAACGCCGCCGCGATGGGTGACTACCTCAGGGAACGTGTGTGGGCACTGGCGGATGAATTCCCAATCATCGGCGATGTCCGCGGAAAGGGTCTGCTGCTGGGCATCGAACTCGTGGCCGATCCCGTCAGCAAAGAACCGATGGCGGCGCAATTTTTACCCACTGAGAAAATCCGTATCCACGGTCTGAATAACGGGCTGATGATTTATTCGCGCCGAACGGCCGGTGGAAAATATGGCGACTGGTTTTTGCTCTCACCCCCACTCACCATTACCCGAACCGAATGCGATGAGCTAATGCGCCGCCTAATGAACACAATGACAGGCTTTACCAAGGAATGGGAAGAGTACGAGTAGGATTCAATCGATAACTTAATTTGAGCCTGATCTCGATCAAGTCAAACGGCTCTGGACCCTTAACATCGGAACACCCATCGCCGCCGCCGGACCATGATGACCAGTCTTAGAAAGGCCCTCTGAGGCCAGCTTCTTGATTAACTTTACCTCGGGCTCCTCGGCGCATCCATGAGGATCCTGGAAAGCCCCTTGATAATCCTCTCGATTGAAAGGCTGGGGGTTGGCTATCCCCCATTGGCTAATTTCATCCTCGTTAACCCAAACATCTCCATCCTCAACCCAACTCTGGAACTTTGGGAGTGTTTCTGAATTGTTGTACTCACTGACGCCGCTATCGATTCGATAGTCCCAACCGTGAACGCCACAAATTATGTTGTCGCCATCAACGAAACCATCTGACATCAGGGCGCCCCGGTGTGCACATCTTCCATAAAGCACCGACACGTTTTCGTAGCAGCGCACAACAACGAGGTCGATATTTGAGACTAATGCGTGTATGGGTTTTCGACCCGGAGATCTTCCCAACTGCAAATTTTGAGCTTTTTCATTCTTTCTCCCTATATTCACTAGTCCGCCATGATCTATAGGCTTGGCTCCGGCCGGTTAAGTGGTGTCTGTTGGGTTAGATGCGATACCCCATCGCCGCGCGGCTGGACCCGCGCTCAATCCATGTGCAAAAACGCTGAGGACTACGGTCGTTATGGTCACGACAAGAATCAGTTCCTCGTTAGCGATCTCGGCATCTTCCAGGATGAGCAGTACAAAAAGAATTGAAGCAAGGCCACGGGGGCCAAACCACCCAAGAAACGAAACCGTCCGAATTGGCAGTCCTGTGCCGATCAAAGAAATGGCGACTGGAACCAGCCTGACAAGGGTCAAGCTCAGGACGCCATAAATCACGAAACTCCACTCCATGCTCTTAAACAGCATCGGCACCATAGTCAATCCGAAAAAGAAAAAGGTCACCAGAGTCAGTAGCATGCCTTGGGTTTCCCCGAAGTCGAAAAGAAAATCTTTATCCCCGTGAAACATATTTCCAAAGACGAGCCCCGCAACAAACGCGGCAATAAATCCATTCCCACCAATTTGTTCCGCTCCCGCGAACGCCAGAAAAGCCGTGCTGAGATTGGCGATCCCCTGCACAGATCGATGGAGCACAGCTGTCTTCATGGCCCTATTCAACGCATTCGCGCTGACCGACGCTACGAACCAACCCGCTAACGGGCCCAATATCAGTTGCATTGCGCCAAATTTAAGCCAATATTCGGCGGTCTTCGGATCATGGACAGCACTTGCCATACATACAAAAAACAAAACCATCGGCAGCGCGATTCCATCGTTCAGTCCACTCTCTGTGTTCAGCGTCTGGCGGATTCTGCTGGGCACCTTTGGGCTTGATACGACTGCCTGCCCGAGAGCGGCATCGGTTGGAGCGAGAATCGCTGCGAGGAGCGCCGCCTCAACGATACCGATCTGCTCAAAAAGCAGGAGAGCAAAAATGGTCCCAAGCAGTATGCTGAGCGGCATTCCCATCATTAACATGCGTTGAGCAAGATTATGATCCTTAATAAAGGTCCGAAGATTTAGGTTTGCCGCGTCTGAAAATAGCACCAGAATAAGAGTCACCTCGGCAAATATTTCTATGAACGTGGCATTCCTCTCATCCTGGAAAGAGGTCGGAGCGAGCACCGTAACGACCACCCCAAGGGTCACCAGCGCCATAGGGCCGGTGATGTTCCAGGACCTTAACTTCGAAGAGCAAATGCCGAAAAGAAGAACAATTCCTGACAGGATCGCGAGATCAGAATATTCCATAGACGAATTCCGTGAACAGCGACTATTGACTTATCTGCAAATATTTAACCCCAGGGAGATCCTGACTGAATCATGGAATCCCATAAGATGCCCATCCTCATTTAAGCAGCGGCCACCCGATCCGGCATTACTACGTAAACCCATACTCCCAAAACAACCGCAAGCATATAGAGCCCATAAGAGCAGCGCATCACTAACTTATAGTTATTAAATTGGAGACGTTTCGGAACGAGTCCATTTGCACGAAGCGCAATGAATACGCCAAGCAGGACTGCGATAATTCCGACAACCCCGTGGGACGCGAGTAACACATAAAATACCTCGCCGCCCGGCTTCGGACCCTCTTTGATCACCTCTTCGGCGAAACCTCTAGCCATCAGCCATCCTGCGATGACCGTACTGAAAATGACTCCGGTCGTCTGGGTCCAACGGTGAATCTCATAATGTTGTTTGATAGCCATGATCACCCCAAACGTAAACAACAGCGCGACAAAGAGCATAGACACTAATGCCAAGTCTGCACCGATGGTTGCGCCTGCGTGCAAAAAGCCCGGGGTTGTAAGCCAATCGTGAAAAGCGTGGTACTCCATGAGGATCTCCGATGAAAAGTTTAACGGTTCGAGTGTAGCTAACACGCCCGGTACAATGCGGTCTCAGAAGATGAGACAGCAATAGTAGACGCGTGTTCAACATTCCGACTGATCTAGCGCTCAATAATCAGGAAAGGTTTTCGTACAAATGACCTCGCTGAGAAACATAGTAGAGCAGAACGATACCGTGCTGGGAAAGGCGTTTGATGGGACGATTCAGATTTTAATCGTCATATCCGTAGTCGCGTTCTCAATTGAGACCCTCCCTGGACTTTCAGACCGAGCACTTATGGTGCTAGAAGCAGCAGAGGCGACTATCGTGTTGATCTTTACTGCGGAGTATCTACTCCGCCTCTACTTCAGTAAACGTAAGTGGGCTTT
This sequence comes from Proteobacteria bacterium UBA7447, assembly GCA_002477475.1. Lineage (GTDB taxonomy): Bacteria > Pseudomonadota > Gammaproteobacteria > Arenicellales > UBA868 > UBA868. The sequence goes on along the minus strand of DLPX01000035.1, from coordinate 37,435 downwards.
TATTTTTAGTTTTTATGGGATCATTGATCTCTTGGCAATTCTTCCGTTCTATCTTGCTGTTGGCCTTGATTTGCGTTCACTGAGGATTCTTAGGTTGGCCCGCTTGGCGGTGATCCTGAAGTTGGTGCGATACAGTCAAGCTGCAAGAAGGCTGCAAATGGCATTCAAATTGGTTAAAGACGAAGTAATGGTTTTTGCATTATTTTCGTTTGCTTTGATCTACCTGAGTGCGGTGGGGATTTTTTTTGCGAAAGGGCAGCCCAACCCGACGTCTTCCGATCTGTATTCGAAGACTTATGGTGGACCGTAGTAACGTTAACAACGGTGGGCTACGGCGATGCGGTACCCATTACGGCAGGCGGGAAAATTTTCACTTTTTTTGTTTTGATCATCGGAATTGGGATGATCGCGATCCCCTCGGGACTTGTTGCATCAGCATTAAGTAAAGTGCGCGACTCGGAACAGTAATGATTTTCTCCAGAACTCTCATTGAACCGCAAAAATCCTGCTCAGAAGGGAAGTCGCCGCGGGCAGGACGAGAGTCTGAATGGAGAAGTCTGATCTTCGGCTGATGGTGTTCTTTCTTTCAGCCGCTTTGTTATCGGAACTGCAATGACTAGATAAATGGTGGCCAGGGGCGGAATCGAACCACCGA
>DLPX01000035.1:24647-36437 GCA_002477475.1 Proteobacteria bacterium UBA7447 | reverse complement strand
CCAACTGAGCTACCTGGCCTTTGAAGGGACCCCTTAACGGGGAAGGGGATTACAAATCACCCGCACCCTTTCGTCAAGCGTATTGCGCCTGAAGAATCCGGGGATCAGGAAAGATCCAACGCAAAGGGCTTGAGTTTCTCGATCGGGATGAGTTCAAGCGTCCGGATGTTGGTGCGCGACAGGTAGAGCTTGCAGGCCACTCCCGCCTCCACCGCTCTGGCATAAGAGCCCGCGCACACACACCAGCAGTCACCATCCTTAAGGCCGGGGAAACCAAACTCAGGATGGGGTGTGATGAGGTCATTGCCATCCGACTTCAGCCACTGCAAAAACTCATCGGTCACTTTGGCGCACACCGTATGCGCCCCACGGTCACCCTCATCCGTATTGCAGCAGCCGTCTCTGAACCAGCCGGTGAGAGGTTTTTCAGAGCACAAATCCAGAGGCTCGCCAAAGACATTTTGCTGAACAGGGGTATCGGTTTCGGACATGCAGCACACTCGCATCACTTGAATTAAGGGAAGTCCGTATTCTCCATGTTCAGCGAAGGTACTTTCAACGTCTCTTTCGCCTTAGGCACAGATTCATGACTTCACCAGCAATACATCGGCAGTGCTATAGTGACATCTCTTTTAAAAAGCGATTTGGTCATGAAATTCTGCAGTCACTGTGGATCCACAGTCAGCATCCGGATACCCCAAGGGGATAACCGCGAGCGGCATGTCTGTGATGCTTGCGGGGAAATTCATTACCAAAACCCCAACATCGTTGCCGGTTGCATTCCGGAATGGCAGGGGCAAGTACTGCTTTGCCGACGCGGGATTGAACCTCGCCACGGCCTTTGGACCATACCCGCGGGCTTCATGGAAAACGGAGAGACCATCGAGCAAGCGGCTATGCGTGAGACTCTTGAGGAAGCCTGCGCCCGCGTAGAGATTCACGGCCTCTATGCCGTGTTCAACATTCCTCACGTTAACCAGGTCTATATGATTTTCCGCGCCCAGTTAAGCGATGGGGAATTCGCGCCCGGCGAGGAAAGCCTTGAGACCGAACTTTTTGATGAGAATCAGATTCCCTGGTCCGAAATGGCTTTTCCGGTGGTGATCCAATCCCTGCGTCGGTACTTCTCCGATCGAACCAATAATCATTTCCCGCCTTTTGTCGATACGGTCGCGCCGATACGGCGCTAGCCGGGGGCAAAGCCTGTCAGCTCAACGCCTCAAGCTCCGGCGGGATATCCGGAGGGCTCGTCGGAAGATCCAATTTCTGCAGCAGATCTTTAAGTGCTCCCTGTATCGCCTCCTCCATCGTTGGGTGATAGAAAGGTTTTCGCAGTAACTGCAGCACAGTCATCTTTTCACCGATACACCACGCAAGCAGATGTGCCAGATGCTCGCCTCTTTCCGCGATGACTGTTGCGCCCAGCAGCACGCCATTGCGTTTGTCGGCATAGAGACGAATGATGCCCCGGTTGGCGCCCATGAGCAGTGCGCGGCCTACCGGACCAAGGCGCATCTCTCCGGTCTCAATCTCTTCAGGATCGAGCACGTCATATGGCGTCCCGACCGTGCAGATATTTGGTGAACTAAACGTAATCGCCAACGGGGTTTTGCGGGCAAACGCGATGCTCTTATCGCGCGCCGCGTTGTAGCCTGCGATACGGCCTTCCGCCGCGGCTTCGTGCAGCACCTGATCGGAGCCGCTGATATCTCCGGCGATAAAGACCCGGCTGTCGCCGCAGCGCATGGTGGCCGGATCGAAAGACGGCGCGCCTTGATCATCAAGCGCAATACCCGCATGCTCGAGCGCCAGCCAATCGAGATTGGGCTGCCGGCCCATCGCGGCGAGCACCTTATCAACGACCACGGACTGCTCGCCCGCGCTCACACGGATGCGTCCTTCTTCATCCCGCAGTTCGGCGGTGTGTCCGAGCCACAAGGGAAAGGCTCTGGACATCACTTCGATCGCGCTTTGCCGGGCGCTCGGATCAGACAGCCCGGCAAGGGTTTCTGCCTGGTCAATTCCTGTGACTGCTATGCCAAGCTGCGCCAGTGCCTGCCCAAGTTCCAGGCCAATGATGCCAAGGCCCACCACGGCGACAGATTCCGGCAAGTCTTCCTGCTCAAACAGGGTATCGCTGGTGATAATCCGATCGCCAAAGTCCACCCACGCCGGCGGCACCACCGGACGGGTCCCACATGCGATGATGATGTTCTCAGCCTGGATCACGTCATCGCCGACCTGCAGCCTGCCGGGCTCAACGAAGCGCGCATAGCCATCGAGAAACTCCTCTTCCATCTGGTCAGTGCTGTTCCCCAGCACCCGATCTACCAGAATGTCGCGAAGATCCCGAACATGTTCAAGGATGTCCGGCAGGTTGGCGGACAACCCTTCTCCGCCCTCGATTCCTTCGCGATCGAACAATTGCCGGCGATGCAGATCATGCCCGACCTGGATCAGCGCTTTAGAGGGCATGCACCCTACCCGTGCGCAGGTCGTCCCAAGTTCACCGCCATTAATTAGCACAAAAGACTTATTCGCCTGTCGAACCTGGCTAACGGCAGCGAGACCCGCTGTCCCGGCGCCGATGACGGCGACATCAACACTTCGCTCCATGAATCTGACCCGTAATTGTGGTTATCCGATCTGCTCTAGCCGATCTGCAAGTTGTGTCAGATCCTCTACGACCAAATGAGGAGCGTGCTCCTCGGGCCAGGTCGCTTTCGCCCGATTGACCCAGGCACCTTTCAGTCCTGCCTGCTGGGCGCCAACAACATCCTCTACAGGATGATCTCCCACGTGCAGTATCTCGGATGGCTCAGCGGAAAGAAGCTCACAGGCCATCGCAAAAATCGCAGGGTCCGGTTTTTTGACCCCTGCCATGCGGGCGCTGATCTGCCCTTGAAAAAATTGGCCGATGCCGAGACGGGAAACATCCGCGTTCCCATTTGAGAGCGCTATCAGGGGGAACCGGTCACTCAATCGGGCAAGCGCCGGAATCACATCCGGATACAGCGTCACGTCGTGCCGAAGATCCAGAAACCGTGCAGTGAGATCATGAGACGCCTCCGGATCATAGTCGTGACGCTCTAGCAACAACTCAAAGGAGAGTCTTCGCAACTCAGTCAGGTCGTGAGTCAGATCCGGGCGCTGCTCGTAAATCTCAGTCCGCTGAAGACGCAGATCAGCTGCATCATGCGCTTCGGCGATTCGGGGAAATGCTCTACAGATGTAGTCATGCATAGCCTTCTCTGCCCGGTCTATGACCGGCCAGATTGCCCACAACGTGTCGTCGAGGTCAAAGGAAATCGCGCGCAACGCTTTCATGCAGACAGGATCGACGCAAGGGCACCGCGTAGCTGCGCGACACACGACATGGTGGGCCCAACCAGTTCGATACTGCAGACGGCTCGACCCCGATCGGTCAAGACCGCACGATCACCCTCCGCTTGGGCGTGATTCAGATGCGCAAACCCGAAGTCCTCATCAAAGATATCAAGATCGCGCTCCGGCACCGACCGCACAAAAAGAAACAGGCCGTGGGGGCTGCCGCCTTTGTGCAGTTGACCCGTCGAGTGAAGATATCGGGGACCAGGGTTCAGCGTTACCGGCAGGTCGAAGTGCTCGCGCACCGCCGTTGCAAACTCTTCCAGAACATCGAAAAGCGCGGGCTCATCCGGCAAATAGGTCAGGATGGCCAGATAAGCGCCCTGCCCCGCAGAAGCCAGCGATGCGCCCATACCCTGCGGGGTCAGTGGCGCGCCGGATTCCAGCGCGCCCTCCCCGTCCAGCAACTGGCGGGTTGCCGCTTTGGTCGCGGCGACGTCGGGTTCGTCGAAAGGATTGAGCTGCATAACCGAACCAGCGATAGCGACCGCAAAACACCACCGGAAAAACTCACCGCCGAGATCTGTCTCTTTCTCAAGCGTGATCCGCCAGGTCGGGATCCTGTCGTCATCCGCCTCCGGATAGCGCTGCCAAAAAGTCTCATTGGTACCAGCACCGAGAATCACTCTCGCAACACGGGATCCCGGTGCCGAGGCGTCTGCACCGTCCAATGGCAGCATGCCTTTGCCTTCCTTGCCCGTGCTTTCGGCAATGAGTTGTTCAACCCACGTTCCAAACGAACGATATTGTTCATCAATACACAACTGCAGACAGTCGCGCCCGGCCAGACATTGCTCCGCGAGCCAACTTCCGAGTGCGAGCCCAGGATTGTCTGACGTATTTTCGGCTTTGCACTGCCCGGACAACGCCAGGGCGCTCTGCACGATCGCTGCTAGATCCATTCCCAGCAGTGCGCCCGGTGCCATTGCAAAAGGAGTCAGTGCCGAAAAGCGCCCGCCGACATCGGGCGGACTCTCAAGGCAGTCAAGAAAATGACGCTGCACCGCAAGATGCATAAGAGGGCTGCCCGGATCCGTGATGGCGACACATTGCCCGCCGGGCTCAGCCACGCCCTGCTCTTCCAGGTTATCCAGGACCCAGCTGCACAAGGTCTGCACCTCGATCGTGGAACCGGACTTTGATGAAAAAACAAAGAGGATCCGTGACCACGCCCGGTTACCCAACGCTTGGGTGATGGCATCCGGATGAGTGTTGTCGAGAATGGTCAAAGACAGTCCATCACCGGCCGGACCGAAAACTTCAGCGAGCACCTCAGCCGCGAGGCTTGAGCCTCCCATTCCGATAAGAACCACCTGAGAAAAGCCGCGGGCACGAATGTCCCGGGCCCAATCGTTTAACGCTGCCTGGTGGTCAGAGAGCCAGCGGGGGCTATCCAGCCAACCGAGACGATCACGAATCGCAGCCCGGACGTCATCATCACCCGGCCAGAGCGTAACATCACGCTCCCACAGCCGCCCGGCTAGGGATACCGAAGATTCTTGGCTCAATGCAACCCCGACGGCTCGATCACGTTACCTGACGATTTCGATGACATCGCTCGCATCCGGTCAGGCTCCGAGTGGTCCAGCAGCCTTCACGGCATCCGGCAGATCTTCGGCGTACTTGGCAAAGTTCTCCTGAAAGAGTCCGGCGAGTTTCCTGGCCTGGGCATCATAGGCCTCGGCATCCGTCCAGGTATTTCGCGGATTCAGCACGTCAGCCGGAACGCCGGGGCATTCGGTCGGCACCTCGAGTCCGAAAATCGGATCCGTCTCGGTCGCCGCATCATCGAGCTTTCCGTCGAGCGCGGCGTTGACGATCGCGCGGGTATGGTGAATAGCCATGCGTTGACCCGTGCCGTAGGCACCGCCGGTCCATCCGGTATTGATAAACCAGACTTTCACCCCACGGGTTTCGATGTTTTTCCCGAGGAGTTTTGCGTACTGCCGCGGATGCAAGGGCAGGAAAGGTCCGCCAAAACAGGGGCTGAACGTCGGTGAGGGCTCGGTAACGCCTTTTTCCGTGCCAGCCACTTTTGCGGTATAGCCATTGATAAAGTGGTACATGGCCTGAGCGGCAGACAGTTTGGCTACCGGCGGCAACACACCAAATGCATCACAGGTCAAAAAGACGATGTTTTTCGGCTGACCGCCTCGGCCGGTCTCGGAGGCATTCGGTATCTGGGAAATGGGATAGGATGCGCGGGTATTTTCTGTCAGCGAACCATCATCCAGATCGATGGCGCGGGCTGATTCGTCCAGCACCACATTCTCCAGAATCGTACCGAAGGTGCGTGTGGTCTGGAAGATTTCCGGCTCCTGCTCAGCAGACAGTTTGATCACTTTGGCGTAGCAACCCCCCTCGAAATTGAAGATGCCGTTCTCATTCCAGCCGAGCTCGTCATCGCCGATGAGTGTCCGCGATGCATCAGCCGACAGCGTCGTCTTGCCCGTACCCGACAGGCCGAAGAACACCGCCGTGCTGCCATCGTCTCCGATGTTGGCCGAGGCATGCATCGATAGCACGCCCTGACGGGGCAGCAGGTAATTCATGACGCTAAAGATCGACTTTTTGGTCTCCCCCGCGTAACTCGTACCGCCAATAATGACGAGCTTTTTGGAAAAGTTGACGATAATGAAGGTCGGTGAGTTGGTCCCGTCCACCGCAGGATCCGCAGAGAAGCCGGGCGCATTGATTACAGTAAAGCCTGGCTCATGGCGAGCCTGCTCCTCGTCTGACCCAACAATAAACATGTTGCGCGCAAAGGCGCTGTGCCAAGCGAGTTCGTTGATGATGCGAACCGGCAGACGCCGATCAGGGTCCGCACCCGCGAAACAATCCTGCACGTACCATTCTTTGCCTTCAAGATAGTCCGACATTCGCGCAAAAAGTGCATCGAAGTGTTCGGGGCTGTAAGGCACATTTACTTTGCCCCACCAGATCTCGTTCTCGGTGGTTTCGTCCCGAACGACAAACTTGTCATTGGCAGAACGGCCCGTATGTTGTCCGGTGTTGACGACTAGCGGGCCGAAACGGGTCAAAGACCCCTCGCCTTTGCGGATGGCATGCTCAATGAGCGCAGCCTGGGTCAGGTTCCAGTGGACAGCCTTCGGGTTGCGCAGGCCGTGGTTTTCAAGGCCATAAGCACTGTGGGCTTTGGCTTCGATCATGATGACTCCTTTGTCGTGGTCCCGTCAGCTACAAACCTGGTCACGATGCCAAGATATTATGGTTATCAGCGCCTGGCGGGCAGTCGACCGGGGGGCGCCGTATTTTCGACGGGACAGCGCGATTGCGGGTTCGGTTCATGCCGGACCCCAAACCGCACTGACGCGGTCGAGTGGCATTGTCGTTTATTCAGGGGGGGCAATCAGCCGGGGATAGTGCTTCATTAAAGGCGTCAGTATAGCAACTTTTCCAGCTCTAGCCTTCTTCGGGGGCTACCCAACCCTCTGGCTCATCACCGCCATCACCAAACAGAAACGCAGTCATCTGCGCTTCGAGGTAAGCGCGGTGCTCCGGGTTGATCGGACTTAAGCGCTGCTCGTTGATCAGCATGGTCTGCCGCGACAACCACTGTTGCCAGCCTTCTTTGGAGACCTCTCGCAGAATACGCTGACCAAGCTCCCCGGGCCAGGGCGCACTGGCCATCGGCTCGGCCGGGCGATTCAGCACCACACATTGAATTTCATCACTCATCTTTCTTGTCCCTTTTATCCAGTTGTTCCAGCAATTGCTTCACAGGGGCAGCCAGACCCCGTCTTCCGGGCGCGCCGGGAGAGATCCACACGCGATCCTTACTTGCGATTTTAGCGCCCGCGGCATCACTCACCCGCAAAGGCTTCGGATGGATCTTTAAGACATAATGGGTAAAAGCGTGATGTATCACGGGCAATGCCTTAGACCCGATTGCCCGGATATGGAACCTGCGCCGACACCATTGCACCGGCGTTTCATCCGACGAGCACTCAGGAAACCCCCAGAGGCCTCCCCAGATACCTGAAGCAGGCCGGCGTTCAAGCAACACCCGTCCGCTTGAATCCCTCAAAATGATGAAGGTCACCTCTCGGGTAGGACGAACCCGCTTCCTACTGCGGATAGGGAAGGCCCTCGGCGTGCCCAATGCAAAGGCCTGGCAATTCCCAACGAGGGGGCACACCCCGCATTGCGGTTTAGCGCGAGTGCACACCAGTGCACCCAGATCCATCATCGCCTGATTAAACGGTGCAGCCAGTGCGTCACTCTTGGGCAGGACCGCCTCGGCGTGCTGCCACAAAGCCGCTTCAGTCTCCCCGCGCGAGATCTCTCCCGCCACTGCGAAGTACCTTGCCAACACCCGCCGGACATTGCCATCCAGGATCGGATGGCGTTGATCACTGGCAAGACTCAGTATGGCCCCGGCAGTAGATCTACCGATCCCCGGCAAAGACAAGACACTCTCAAACTCATCCGGGAACACACCGTCATATTCCTGCAGAATGATCCTGGATGCGCGATGCAGGTTACGGGCCCGGGCGTAGTACCCCAATCCCGTCCAGTAACTCAACACCGTATCAACCCTGGCTCTCGCTAACGTCACCACATCGGGAAAGCGGCGAATAAAGCGCTCATAAAATGGAATGACGGTTGTGACCTGAGTTTGCTGCAGCATGATTTCTGAAACCCATACCCGATAAGGATCGCCTTTAACCTGCCAGGGAAGGTCGTGACGGCCGTGCTGGCGGAACCAGCGCAATACGGTCCGGTTAAAGTGACGAATCGAATCGGGTGATCGTGCCGCGCTGCCGACAGGTGATCGCCTCATCCCCATCGAATCAGATCCCATGAAAGCACAGCAATACCCAAAGATATAATGAGCCCACCATGAGATGGCTCCTGCTGATTTGGCTCGTCCTTAGTCCCCTGCCGGCCCTGGCCGCAGAGGTCCTGCGCGCTCATGCCATTTCCATGTTCGACTCCGAGACCCCGCGCTACCCCGCTGGCTTTCGTCATTTTGATTACGTTAATCCCGACGCTCCAAAAGGGGGGAGTCTACGGCTTGCTTCCCAGGGGAGCTTTGACAGTTTTCACCCCTTCATCCCCAAGGGCAACGCGGTCAGTACCGGCGCAGTGGAAACCCTGCTCGTTACGAGTGCAGACGAACCTTTTACCGGTTACGGCTTGATTGCCGAATCTATCGAATGGCCCCCCGATCGTTCCTGGGTGATTTTTCATCTTCGCCCACAAGCGCGCTGGCATGATGGGACCCCCATCACTGCCGAGGATGTCGCCTGGTCTTTTGAAACCCTGGTCAGTCAGGGTAATCCTCAGTACCGGTTTTATTACAGCGCCGTCTCGTCGGCAGAAGCGCTGGATGCCGCACGGGTACGGTTTACCTTCAGGGAATCAAATAACCGTGAGTTGCCCCTCATCGTAGGCCAACTGCCGATCCTGCCTAAACACTACTGGGCGACCCGAGACTTCGGCGCCACGACACTGGACCCCCCACTGGGCAGCGGGCCCTACCAGATCCGCGAATTTGAGGCGGGGCGCTTTACGATCCGGGAGCGCGTTGAAGACTACTGGGGCCTGGGTCTCGCGGTACGTCGGGGGATGCAGAATTTTCAGACGATCCGGACGGACTTCTTCCGAGATGCAACGCCGATCCGCCTGGCGCTCAAAGCCGGCGACATTGATTTTCGACTGGAGAATCAGGCGAAGGCCTGGGCAGAAGACTACAACGTCTCGGTTGTCGACAAAGGCTGGCTGAAAAAAGAACTGGTAGCAAACCGCAGGCCCACCGGCATGCAGGCCTTCGTCATGAATACCCGCCGCGAGCAGTTCTCCGACCCGCGGGTGCGTGAAGCACTCGCGCTCGCTTTTGACTTCGAATGGACCAACCGTAACCTCTTCAACGGTCAGTACACCCGAACCCGCAGCTATTTTTCGAATTCCGATCTTGCGGCCCTGGGCAAACCCAAAGGGGAGGAACTCGCCGTACTGGAACCGTTTCGCGGCCAAGTGCCGGAGACCGTTTTCGGCGAACCTTATGCCCCGCCCGTGACGGACGGCAGCGGCTGGCTGCGTGAAAACCTGCGCCGGGCCAATGCCCTGCTCCAGGACGCCGGATGGGCGGTTCAGGATTTCCAACTGGTGGATGCGGAGACCGGGGCGCCGTTTCGCTTCGAGATCCTCCTTGTCAGCCCCGCCTTTGAGCGCATTGTGCTGCCCTATGTTCGCAACCTGAAGCGGCTGGGGATCGAAGCCAAGGTACGGCTGGTGGACGAGAATCAGTATATCAACCGCTTTCGCCAGTTCGACTTTGACATGATGGTGTGGGTCTGGGGTCAAAGCGAAACGCCCGGCAACGAACAGTACGAATACTGGAGCCAGGCAGCAGCGGACTCGGCAGGCAGCCGAAATCTTGCGGGGGTGCGTGATCCGGTCGTGGATGAGCTCATCGGCCTGATGCTGCGCTCAGACTCCCGAGAACAACTCAACCAGCGGACCCGCGCGCTGGATCGGGTGCTGTCATGGGGTCATTATGTAGTTCCCCACTGGCACATCCGGGCCGACCGAATCCTTTACTGGGACAAGTTTGGAAGGCCGGAAACCCCGGTACGTACGGGCGTCATGACGGATCGTTGGTGGTTCGATGCAGAGCGCGCCAGTGCTCTCGAAAAAGAACGCCAATAGCCCACCTCACCCTCACACGATCATGAGCGCCTACCTCGTCCGCAGACTGCTGCTGATGATTCCCACGCTGTTCGCGATCATGGTGATCAATTTCGTGATCATCCAGGTGGCCCCAGGCGGGCCGGTGGAACAGATCATTTCGCAACTCACGGGCGTTGGTGCCGACATCACCGAGCGAGTCACGCGCACCGGCGCCAGTGAAACCCTTTCAAGTGCGGGCAGCAGTGACGCCTTCAGCGGAAAATATCGCGGTGCGCAGGGTCTTGACCCGGATTTCATTGCCGAACTTGAGGTCCGTTTTGGCTTCGACAAGCCTTTGCCCGAGCGCTTCTTCACCATGATGAAGCAATACCTGATGTTTGACTTTGGTGAAAGTTTTTACCGTGACCGCTCGGTCGTGGACCTGGTGCTCGACAAGATGCCGGTGTCAATTTCACTCGGCATTTGGACTACCCTGCTGGTGTACCTCATCTCAATCCCGCTCGGCATCGCCAAGGCGGTTCGCGACGGGACCCGCTTCGATGTCTGGACCAGCGTACTGGTAGTGATCGGCACTGCCATTCCCAGTTTTCTCTTTGCGGTCTTCCTGCTGGTGGTGTTTGCCGGAGGCAGTTATCTCGACTGGTTTCCTCTGGCGGGGCTCACCTCAGAGAACTGGGAAATGCTGTCCTGGCCGTCACGCATTCTGGATTACTTCTGGCATATCGCCCTGCCCGTGCTGTCCATGGCCATAGGCGGGTTCGCCGCACTGACGATGCTGACCAAAAACTCTTTTCTTGACCAGATCAATCAACAGTATGTGCTTACTGCACGGGCAAAGGGCTTGAGTGAGCGCCGGGTACTGTACGGTCACATATTCCGCAATGCCATGCTCATCGTGATCGCCGGCTTTCCCAGTGCGTTCATCGGAATCCTCTTTACCGGGTCACTGCTCATTGAGATCATTTTCTCTCTGGACGGGCTTGGCCTGCTCGGCTTCGAGGCGGCTTTTGCCCGGGACTATCCGGTGATGTTCGGCACACTCTTTTTTTTCTCGCTGCTGGGGCTTGTGATGAGCCTCATCGGGGACCTGACCTATACCCTCGTTGATCCGAGAATCGATTTTGAAAACCGTGACACCTAAATGGACAGCCCAAGACTCAGCCCCCTGACACGACGACGGGTGCATAACTTCCGCGCCAACCGCCGCGGATGGTGGTCGATGTGGATTTTCCTGATTCTGTTCATCGTGTCCCTTTTTGCTGAATTTGTCGCCAACGACAAGCCCTTTGTCGTGATCTACCGGGGCGAGGTCTATATGCCCATCTTTAAGGCTTATCCCGAGACTACCTTCGGCGGTGATTTCCTGACCGAGGCGGATTACCGCAATCCGTTTCTCGCAGAACTCATTGATGCGCAAGGCTGGATGCTCTGGCCGCCCATCCGATATCACCATCAAACCGTAGCCTGGGATCTTCCCGTGCCTGCCCCTGCCCCGCCTGATCATCAGCACTGGCTAGGCACTGACGATCAGGCCCGGGATGTTCTCGCCCGGGCCATATACGGTTTTCGGATTTCAGTGCTGTTCGGTTTCACCCTGACCCTGATCAGCGCCGTGATCGGTGTGGCCGCCGGCGCGGTGCAGGGATACTTCGGCGGCTGGACCGATCTTTTGGGCCAACGCTTTATTGAAGTCTGGTCCGGATTGCCAACGCTCTACCTGCTGATCATCCTGGCCAGCGTCGTGGA
>DLPX01000035.1:0-24246 GCA_002477475.1 Proteobacteria bacterium UBA7447 | reverse complement strand
AGAGCGCGCAACTTTGAATACGTCCGCGCTGCCCAGGCGCTCGGTGTCAGCAACACCGTGATCATGTTCCGTCATCTGCTGCCAAACGCCATGGTGGCGACAATCACCTTTATGCCCTTTACTCTCGCAGGCTCAGTCACCGTGCTCACCTCGCTGGATTTTCTGGGGATCGGCCTGCCGCCCGGGTCCGCATCGCTGGGTGAACTGCTCGCTCAAGGTAAAGCAAACCTTCAGGCTCCCTGGCTCGGGCTGACCGGGTTCTTCGTCATCGGACTGATGCTGAGTCTGCTGATATTTGTCGGCGAAGCGGTCCGCGATGCCTTTGACCCGCGAAAGGCAATCGACTTGCGATGAATACCTCCCCGCCTGTCCGTCCGCTGCTCGAGATTCGTGACCTCTCGGTGCGGTTTGCGACTCCGAACAAAGAGTTTGACGCGGCCAAAGACGTCTCGCTGACAATCCATGCGGGTGAGCGGGTTGCGCTGGTAGGCGAATCCGGATCGGGTAAATCGGTAACAGCAGCTTCCATTCTGGGGTTGCTGCCCTATCCCCAGGCCAGTCATCCCGGCGGGAGCATTCTTTTTGAGGGAGAAGAACTGCTTGGCGCCAACGAGAAGACCCTGCGGGGTGTGCGGGGCAGCCGCATCGGCATGATCTTTCAGGAACCCATGCTGTCGCTGAACCCGCTGCACACCGTTGAAAAACAAATCTGTGAAACCCTGATCGTGCACAAAAGACTGAAAGAGCCCGTCGCACACCAGCGCGCATTGCAACTGTTGGAGCAGGTGCGGATCCGGGATCCGGAACGTCAACTGAAATCCTGGCCGCACCAGCTCTCAGGCGGCCAGCGTCAAAGAGTGATGATCGCCATGGCGCTTGCAAATGAGCCCCGGCTCCTGATTGCTGACGAACCCACCACCGCAGTTGACGTCACCACACAGGCACAGATTCTTGTGCTCCTCGATGAGCTCTGCCAACAACTCGATATGGCACTGCTGCTGATTACGCATGATCTTGGGGTGGTACGCAAAACCACCGACCGGGTATATGTGATGCAGGGGGGCAAAGTAGTGGAATCCGGCAATACGGATCAGATCTTTCAGGCGCCCTCACAAACATACACCCGGACGCTGATTGAGGCAGAACCCAAAACCCGGCGAGCGGGGAGCACAGCATCGGGCAAAGTGCTTCTTGAAGCCCATGAGCTTGGCGTGTGGTTTGATGTGCGCAAGGGTCTGTTGCGGCATACCGTGGATTATGTTCGGGCAGTGGATGGCGTCAGTCTGACGCTGCGGGCCGGGCGTACCGTGGGGGTGGTCGGCGAGAGTGGATCCGGTAAGACGACGCTGGCGCTGGCGCTGCTGCGGCTTACCCAAAGCCGCGGGGCCATCTGCTTTAAAGGCCAGCGTATTGATGGCGTGTCCCGCAAAGCGCTCCAGCCCTTGCGCCGTCAAATGCAGATCGTCTTCCAGGATCCCTTTGGCAGCCTTAGTCCGCGCATGAACGTCGGGGGCATTGTGGCGGAAGGCCTTGAGGCCCACGGTCTCGTCGAAAGACCCGATCAGGATTCAAAGGTTATCGAGGCGTTGCGGGAAGTCGGACTGGAGCCAGATACCCGATGGCGCTATCCCCATGAATTCTCCGGCGGGCAGCGCCAACGGATCGCGCTTGCCCGGGCGCTGATCCTGAAACCTGAACTGATTGTCCTCGACGAACCCACATCCGCGCTGGATCGGGCCGTACAGTCACAGATGATTGACCTGCTGCTTCGACTGCAGGAGATCTACGGGCTGAGCTATCTTTTTATCAGCCATGATCTTCGAGTGGTGCGTGCACTGGCGGACGAGATCATCGTGATGCGCTCGGGTCGGGTAGTCGAGCAAGGCGGGGCAGAGCAAATATTCTGTGCACCGCAAGACGACTACACCCGCTCACTCATCAAGGCGGCGATGGATTTTGAGGTCTGGAACGGCGAAACGCTCGAGCAATAAGGTCCGGCTGCGGATCAGAAACCAGCTAGCCCGGCGCCGTGTGCCAATTGCCGATAAGGGTAGAAAGCCGTGACAATCCATCACTGAGTGCAGCGGGGCCGGGCTGAAGAATCTCTGCTGACTTGATCTCATAAAGCGCATTGTTTTTGACTGCCGGGATCTCGGACCATCCCGGGCGGGCGGCCACTTTTTCGGGGCGGAATTTCTTACCGCACCACGACCCGATAATGATGTCCGGCTGCCTGCGGATCACTTCTTCCGGCTCGGCAATGATGCGGCTCTTGCCGTCCGGACACTGCGCGAGTTCGGGGAAGATATCCTGCCCACCGGCTATCTCAATCAGTTCGGAGACCCAGCGGATTGCGGATATCTGCGGGGTATCCCACTCTTCAAAATACACGCGGGGCCGCACGGGCGGCGCCTGTCTCCTGGCGCGGTCAAGATTCGCCTGGCATTGCGCAATCAGGGCTTCGGTCGAGTCCAGCGCGCCCACCATGGCGCCCAGTGTCTTCATCATGTCCAAAATGCCGTTGACCGATCGGTGATTGAACACCATCACACTCACCCCTGCTCGAATCAGTTCCTGAGCGATGTCAGCCTGCAGATCTGAAAAGCCCAAAACCAGATCGGGTGACAGCGCAAGAATCCGGTCGATGCGCGCGCTGGTAAACGCACTGACCCGGGGTTTTTCCTTGCGCGCCTGTGGCGGCCTGACCGTAAACCCCGAGATGCCGACAATTCGATCGGCTTCACCGATCCAGTAAAGGGTCTCGGTGGTTTCCTCAGTCAGGCAGACAATCCGGCTCGGCAAACGCGCTTCCATAGCGTTCGATCATAGCGGCTTTGGGTTGGCCGCCGCACCCCGTTCAGGTTGAAAAAGCCCTGTCTCGCCGACGCCCGACTAATCGGTTATGGTAGCCCTCAAAGATCAGCGGAACAGTGCGATGGCAAAGCAGGCAGATGGCAATATCAGCGTTACCGCTCTAGCCCAAGTACGCATTCTGGCGACCCTGCCAGAAGAGGCCCTGGCCAAGCTCGCAGAAAGATGCAGTTGGTCACGCCACGGCGGCGGCAGTGAAGTTCTGGCTCAGGATGCGCCCTGCGACGAGGTCTACTTTATCTGCAGCGGACGCGTCACCGCCAAGACCTTCTCGGATGCGGGCAAGGAAATCACCTTTGCCGAATTGGTCCAAGGCGATATTTTTGGGGAATTCTCCGCGCTTGACGGTCATCCACGATCCAGTTTTGTAGTCACTCTGGAAGAGAGTCTGCTGGCCTCATTGCCGGCCGTTGTCTTTAGTGAAGTGATCGACTCGCATCCTGAGGTCATGCGGGCACTGATGATTGAACTCGCCGCAAGACTCCGCCGGGCAGACGAAAAGGTTTTCGAGTTCAGCACGCTCAACACCAGCAATCGGATACACGCTGAACTGCTTCGGCTCGCCCGCACGCATCCGGCGAAAGACAAGGTCGTCGAGATCACGCCGCCACCCACCCATGCGGATCTGGCGAGCCGAACCAACACCACCCGAGAAAGTGTCACCCGCACGCTTAATCAACTGAAACAGGCGGGCCTCATCGAAGCCACACGCCAATGTTTGACGATCTTTGACCTGGACACCCTGACCCAGTTAATCCGCGATTCAGAATCCGATTGAGTCGGCACTTCGTCGAATCGGTTCACAGGCCAAGAGCCAGCGCGATGCTAAAATCGTCCGGGTTAATAAGCAGGGAACCACGCGAAGCGCCGTCCATCACGGCCAGCCTGAATCACCGGACATCTTGCCCCAGATCAGGTCGGAACCCCCTCATCGCACGTTAAGTTATCAGACCAATGAGCAAGTCTTTCTCCCGTCGACAGTTCCTCGGCGCACTCACGCTGGTTGGTGCCGGCGTGGGCATCAATGCGCTGGCGATGCGGGGCCTTCGAGTGCCGATCATGGCAGAACCGCGGCATGTCAAGCATGAGGCCCGCCACCCTGAGGGAGATTTCCCTGTGCTCGCAGAGGGCGCCTTTCTCATCGGAACGGAAGGCCCGTCTCTTTCCTGGCGGGCATTCACTCCGGAACCGGCGCTTCGGACCCAAGGCGTCTTCCACATCACGATCGATAACATCCATCCCCTGGCGACACTGAGGCATGATGGAGCAGGTCAGATCCATGATGAATCTATAGACGGCCTTAAGCGAACCGTGCGGGGTGAGGCCACTTCCGACCGCGCACTCACACTGCGCTGGGAAGTCCCGTTTGCCGACAGCTATCGGTTCGCCGCTATCGGAGATACCGGCGGGGGCCGTGAACTCGAATGGTCCTTGCAGCGAACCCATCAGCTCGGGGCGCAGTTTCTCCTTTTACTGGGCGATATCTACTACGAGCCGGGTGACGATCTCAGCGTCATTCATCACCTCGCCAACAGCCCGGTGCCCGTTTTTTCCGCCTTCGGCAATCACGATATCGTCCGGGGTTTCGATCGGAACTTGCTGCACTGGTTTGAGCGTGGCGTCGGCCCGCGCAACTCCACGTTCCGTCTTGGCGGCATCCAGTTCATCAATCTCGATACAGCGGCAGACATCATTCCCTGGTCGGCGGGGATGCGGGGGGCGCTGCTCCGTCAGCTGCCAGCGCTGCGCGATAACCCCGGCATTCGCGAATACGTTGTCTTCAGTCACCGCCCGATCACTGATCTGAGGCCAATTGAAGAGCAGCCCTCTGATCACAGTATCGAGAACTTTGGCGAAGGAGAATGGCTGCGTGAACAGCTACTGCGGATCGGCGCCCGGACCATTCTCAATGGGCATATTCACAACACCATCGAACGCGACGACCAGGGTCTTTATACCTATATTGCGGGAGAAGGCCTTGCCCACCTGGACATCGTCAAAAGCCAGGGGCATGTCGACTGGTTTAAGCAATCTGCCGAAAAAAGTGCACGCATCCTGATCGGTGAAGTTGAACCACAGGCGTCCGTAAGTTATCGCTGGGATCTGCTCAATATGCCGCTTGAAATGCACTGCAGTGCGCGCCTGCGTGCCGACATGGCCAAGGAACAGGGACACTTCGATGCAATGCTGGATCACCTGGCAAAGGTCTGCACGCACA
Source organism: Proteobacteria bacterium UBA7447 (assembly GCA_002477475.1). GTDB lineage: Bacteria > Pseudomonadota > Gammaproteobacteria > Arenicellales > UBA868 > UBA868. The sequence continues at coordinate 19,157 of DLPX01000035.1, read as the reverse complement.
CCTCATGATCTGCGCGGACACGACCTGACCCAGACCGATGCTAGACTGTGTTTTGAACCGCTCTTTAAGCAAAGCCCAACCACGGGCTAGAAGAAAATGCTGACACCGAAGCGGTATTGTTCCCAACTGACTCCTGCCCACCGCGCCAACTATGTTTGAACAAGTCGATCAACACCATCGTCACCCATCACGCCGATCTTCTGTATATGCCGGCCAGATGGTCAGCACCTCGCAGCCTCTGGCCGCCCAGGCAGGACTCGAGATGCTCCGCCAGGGCGGTAACGCCGTTGACGCCGCCGTGGCCACGGCAATCTGCCTGAGCGTGGTTGAACCGACCATGAACAGCATCGGCGGCGACGCATTTGCCATCATCGCCAATGACTCAGGGCTTCATGGCTTCAACGGTTGCGGCCAATCGCCCGCGGGCTGGACACCGGAATACTTTGCCGGCCGCGACGGGATTCCCGAGCATGGCTGGGACAGCGTAACGGTTCCAGGGGCGGTCGATACCTGGATCCAGCTCTGGAAACGATTTGGCTCCCTGCCCCTTGAGTCACTCTTTGGCAACGCGGTCCGGTACGCACGTGAGGGTTATCCGGTCTCGCCCGTGCTGGCCCAGGCATGGGGCCGGGTGGTCGACCGATTCGTCCAGAACGAGGGCTTCTACGACACCTTCACCGTTGATGGGCGGCCGCCTAAAGAAGGGGAATTGTTTCGTTGCCCGGCAATGGCCGACACGCTTGAGGAAATCTGCGCCTCACAGGGCGAAAGTTTTTACCGCGGCGACCTGGCGCAAAAAATCGCAGCAGACTGTGCCCGCCATCAAGGGGTGATGACACCCGATGACCTGGCAAACCACGAAGGCTTCTGGACCGACTGCATTGCGCTGGACTATGCAGACCTCACCGTCCATGAGATTCCGCCGAGCGGGCAAGGCATCGTTACCTTGATCGCGCTGGGTATCCTGCAACACCTCGAGATTGAACGCCATGAAGCCCTGTCGGCCAACCGTATTCACCTGCAGATCGAAGCAATCAAGGCGGGATTCTTTCTGGCGCATCGCCATGTCTCCGACCTCGACACCATGCGGATCTCGACCGATCAGCTGCTTGACGACGCCTTCCTGGCCCGCTGTGCCGAGGATATCCACATCGACCGCGCCAGCACTCCAGCGATTGAGATTCAGCCCGACCAGGGGACAGTCTATCTGGCAACAGCGGATGCCAACGGGATGATGGTGTCAATGATTCAGTCCCATTACGACAATTTCGGCGCCGGGATGGTGGTGCCCCATACCGGCATCTCAATGCAGAATCGAGGAAAAGGGTTCGTGACCGAGCCCGGACACCCCAACCAGGTCGCAGGCCGCAAGCGGCCTTATCACACGATCATTCCGGCCTTTGCGACGCGGGACCGCCATCCGTTCATAGCCTTTGGGGTGATGGGCGGACACCACCAACCGCAAGGCCAGGTCCAGGTACTGAATGCCATCCTTCACGACGACTGCTCACCGCAGCAAGCTCTGGATGCGCCCCGGTGGCATGTACACGAAGACTTTTCCATCACGATCGAAAGCGGCCTGAATCATCTCGCTGAGGAGCTCAAGCGCCGAGGCCACTACCTTGTTCCCCAACCCAAGCCCGGACTCTTTGGCTGTGGCCAGGTCATCATGCGAACCGAACATGGCTATGCGGGCGGATCAGACCCTCGAAAAGACAGCCAAACCGTCGGCTTCTAAGGCGGTCTGATATGGGTTATCAGGAACGTCGTGACCGCCTTGCCGAACACCTGCGGCAGCAGCGCGGCGGAGACATCCGTCTTGGCAAGGCGACCTCCAATCTGTTTCGTGATCGACGGGCTCAGGATCGCGCACTTGATGTGAATGACTTTCAGCACGTGCTGTCGGTCGACCCACAGACCCGCGTGATAGAAACCGAAGGGATGGTGACCTACGAGGCCCTCTCGGATGCCGCCCTGACCCACGGACTGATGCCTGCAGTGGTGCCCCAGTTGAAGTCGATCACCATCGGCGGCGCAATAGGCGGCATCGGGATTGAATCGTCCTCCTTCCGATACGGCCTGCCGCACGAAACCGTGCTGGAAATGGACGTGCTACTGGGCAACGGCGACATTATCTGCTGCACCCCCAATAACGAGCATCGGGATCTTTTCTTCGGCCTCGCCAACTCCTATGGTTCGCTGGGATACATCCTGCGCCTCAAGATTGAAGGGATTCCCGTGAAGCCCTATGTGCGGCTGACGCACCTGCACCTGCGGGATCCGGAAGAATTTTTTGCGAGACTCGAAGCGGCCACCCGCGAGCCTTATGATTTTGTCGACGGGGTCGTTTTTTCTCCGGGTGAGCACTACCTCGTATTGGGTGAATTCTGCGACGAAGCGCCTTATACCAGCGACTACACCTATCTGAATATCTTCTACCGGTCCCTTCGCCAGCGCAGTGAGGACTACCTCACGACTCGTGACTACCTGTGGCGCTGGGATACCGACTGGTTCTGGTGCTCCAAGAACCTCTATGTGCAAAACCCGCTGATGCGTCGCCTGCTGGGACGCAGACGACTCAACTCGATCACCTACCAGAAGGTGATGCGATGGAATACTCGAGTCGGTCTGACACGACGACTGAACACCCTGACGGGTATTCATCGCGAAGCTGTTATTCAGGATGTCGACATCCCCTTAGAAAATGCACCAGCTTTTCTTTACTTCTTTGAGCGCGAGATCGGCATTCGCCCGGTCTGGATCTGCCCGGCCCGCCACGACCGGACGCGGGGTGAATACCCGCTCTTCCCCATGCGGGATGACACCCTGTATATCAACTTCGGTTTTTGGGACGGAATCCGTAGCCGGCAAAACTATCCGCGCGGGCATTTCAACCGACTGATCGAAGACGAAGTGGACAAACTTGGCGGAATCAAGTCGTTATATTCAGAAAGCTTCTATACGCAAGAGGCTTTCGATCGCCAGTATGGCGGGAGCCATTACCGAGCCCTGAAAGCGCGCTACGATCCGGACCACCGCCTCAAAGACCTTTATCAGAAGTGCGTCCTGCGCCAATAAAATTCTGGCGCTCTTGAAAAACACGCCCTAAGGCGCGATCTCCCACTCTCTTCCCGGCATCATCGCACCGAGATACCGTTTGAAATTCGCCCTCAAAACGACACAACTGTCCAAGACCTACGGCAACGGCGTAACGGCCTTACAAGGCGTTGACCTTGCTGTGCCCCAAGGGGATTTTTATGCCCTGCTGGGGCCCAATGGGGCGGGCAAATCAACGGTCATCAGCGTGCTGGGCTCTTTGGTCATCAAGACCTCAGGGCGCGTCGAGGTGTTCGGTGTCGATATCGACAACAACTTCCCCCAAGCGAAATCCTTTTTGGGCGTGGTGCCTCAGGAATTCAATTTCAATATTTTTGAGACACCCTTGCAGATTGTCCGAAACCAGGCTGGCTACTACGGCATCGATCGGCGCACCGCACTGGCACGCACCGAGAAATACCTGACACTGCTGGGTCTGTGGAAGAAGCGCAACGATCAGGCCGGGCAACTTTCAGGCGGCATGAAGCGCAGGCTGATGATTGCCCGCGCCCTGGTGCACGAGCCGCGCCTGCTGATTCTTGACGAACCAACCGCCGGCGTCGATATTGAAATCCGTCGGTCGATGTGGGACTTCCTTCGGGAGATTAATCGTTCGGGAACCACGATTATCCTGACCACCCACTATCTCGAAGAGGCCGAGCACCTTTGTCGCAACATCGGCATCATCGATAGCGGCAAACTGGTGGAAAACACTTCCATGCGCGAACTGCTGCGCCAGTTGCATCTTGAAACCTACGTGCTTGACCTGGAGCGACCGTTGGCGACGATACCGGTCGCCCTCGACGAGGCAGCGAGGCTCATCGATCCGACGACTCTCGAGATCGATATCAAAAAGGAAGAACATCTCAACGATTTTTATCGCCTCCTGTCGGACAACGATATACGTGTGAACAGCATGCGCAACAAAGCCAATCGACTCGAAGAGCTCTTTATTAGCCGCGTGGGCCCTAGCTCTGTGGAGGGTAAGTGACACCCCGCGAGCAATGGATCGCCTACGCGACCATCGTACTCAAGGAGATCACGCGCTTTATGCGGATCTGGCAGCAGACGCTGGTGCCTCCCGCCATCTCTACTCTGCTGTACTTTGTGATCTTCGGCAATTTGATTGGCAAGCGGATCGGCCAGATGGATGGTTTTGACTACATGGACTTTCTAGTGCCAGGGCTGATACTGATGGCCGTCATCAACGCCAGTTACCAGAACGTCGTCGGATCCTTCTTCGGTGCCAAGTGGGGAAAGTCCCTTGAGGAGCTGCTGGTCTCTCCCACCCCCAACAGCGTTATCCTGCTGGCCTATGTCACCGGCGGTGTGGCTCGGGGCTTGCTGGTCGGATTGATCGTCACTGGGATCTCCCTGCTGTTTACTGATCTCAATGTATTCAGTATCGTTATGCTGACCAGCGTCGCGATCCTGACGGCGATCCTGTTCGCGCTTGCAGGGTTCATCAACGCGATCTTTGCAAAGACTTTCGATGATGTCACTATGGTGCCCACCTTTGTCCTGCTGCCGCTGACCTATCTGGGCGGGGTGTTTTATTCCATTCACCTGCTTGGGGACTTCTGGCAACAACTCTCCAAAGCAAATCCCATTCTGTACATGGTGAATGCATTCCGTTACGGCTTTCTGGGTATCAGCGACGTCAGTCTGTCAATTTCCTTCGCCATGATCGGATCCTTCATCGTCTGCTTTTTTGCGCTGAGCCTTTACCTCCTGACTCACAGTAAGCGTTTGCGTGCCTGAGTAATCTGGATTCCAATTGAATCCAGCGCCGCTCTCTCCTCAACTACCCAACCTGGTGTAAGGTTTGCGGTCAGAAAGCGTTATCGATGCCGTTTTGTTTATCGCGGCCCTCACCAATGGTTTAAAGAAACAGGCTTAAGGCGTTAATCAAATTTCAGGACACATCATGACAGACCAGATTAAGTTTCTGCTTGGCGAAGAAGAACTGCCCCGCAGTTGGTACAACATCATTGCCGACCTGCCCGAGCCTCCCGCTCCAGTGATGCATCCCGGCACCGGCCAGCCCGTTGGGCCTGATGATCTCGCGCCCCTTTTTCCTATGGCATCCATCATGCAGGAAGTCAGTGGGGAGCGCACGATCGATATCCCGGAGCCGGTCCGTGAGATATACCGCCAATGGCGGCCGAGTCCGCTGTTCCGGGCCCGTCGGCTGGAAGAGGCTCTGGATACGCCAGCGCGCATTTATTACAAATACGAAGGCGTCAGTCCCACAGGAAGCCATAAGCCGAACACAGCCATCGCCCAGGCATTTTTCTGCAAAGAAGAAGGCGTTAAACGGATCGCGACAGAAACCGGCGCGGGTCAGTGGGGATCCTCACTCGCTCTGGCCGGCTCGATGTTCGGCCTCGAAATCGAGGTGTTCATGGTACGGATCAGTTACGACCAGAAGCCCTACCGGCGTGCTTTCATGGAAACCTTTGGCGCCACCTGTCATGCGAGTCCCAGCAACCTGACTGAGTCAGGCAAAAAGATCCTCGCCGATAATCCCGACAGTACCGGCAGTCTTGGTATCGCCATCAGTGAGGCCGTGGAAGTGGCCGCTCAGCGCGATGACACCAAGTACTCCCTGGGCAGCGTGCTCAATCACGTCCTGCTGCACCAGACCGTCGTTGGGCAGGAGGCCATGCGCCAGATGGAACTCGCGGACGACTATCCGGATGTGGTCGTGGGTTGCACCGGCGGCGGCAGCAACTTCGCGGGCTTAAGTTTTCCGTTTATCGGCGCCAAACTGAGGGGAGAGCATGATACCCGGGTAGTCGCTGTGGAGCCAGCGAACTGCCCTTCCCTCACCAAGGGTAAGTACGCCTATGATTTTGGTGATACCGGCAACCTGACGCCTCTCGTGAAAATGCATACCCTCGGGTCTTCGTTTTTACCGCCGGCTTCCCACGCGGGCGGCCTGCGCTACCACGGGATGGCGCCACTGGTCAGCCAACTGGTCGAACTTGGTGAGATTGCGCCCTCAGCGTACACACAGACCGAGTGTTTTGACGCTGGGATCACCTTTGCGCGCGCCGAGGGCATCGTACCGGCGCCGGAGGCCAACCATGCCGTCAAGGGCGCAATCGCTGAGGCCATGCGGTGCAAAGAGGAAGGGGTGTCCCGCGCCATTCTGTTTAACCTGTGCGGACATGGGTATTTCGACATGCAGGCATATACCGACTACAACGCCGGAAAACTTGAGGATCACGCCTACGATGAGTCTGAAGTTGCCATGGCGCTCGCCGGCCTACCTTCGGTCGGCTGAGGCCTTTATCCCCGCTGCATCACTACGTTGGCGCAACGGGGAGACCTGCACTAAAATCCACCTGTCGTAGGGGTCTGCACACTTGCTGTTCGTAGGGTAATTCGCGAACCGCCGGTCTGCGCTTTCTAACTGCCGAACGGCTCAACCGCCGGACGGCGCTCAAGCAACCCGTATCTGGGAGAGGAATCAAATGGCGTACATAATGGATATTGTGATGCGATGGGGTCATGTGGTTTTTGGCATCGCGTGGGTCGGTCTGCTGTACTACTTCAACTTTGTGCAAACTGAATACGTTAAAGAAGCGGACGATTCCGCCAAAGCTGATGTCATGGCTAAACTCGCCCCGCGGGCATTATGGTGGTTTCGCTGGGCAGCGATGTTTACATTCCTAAGCGGGCTACTTTTGCTAGGTTGGATACACAACATGCGCTTCAGCCTTGCTATCTCACTGGGTGCGCTGATGGGAACAATCATGATGCTCAACGTCTGGCTGATCATCTGGCCCAACCAGAAAATCGTCATCGGTCTGGCGTCGGGCGATAAGGCAGCGGCAGGACCGAAAGCAGCGCTCGCATCACGCACGAACACGCTTTTCTCCCTGCCTATGTTGTACTTCATGATCACGTCTGCTCACGCAAGCCCGATATCCAATGGAGGCGTCTGGGGCGGCGCTGGCGATATGGCGATGAGCTCAGTTGCATTGCTTGTTGGCCTAATCATTTTGGCCATCATCGAAGCGAACGCAATCTGGGGCAAGATGAACGGCACTATCCAGTCCGTCAGCGCGGTGATCACCTCTTCTGTCGTCCTGACCGCCATCATGGCAGGCGTGGTTTACTACCTGTAAACGGGCTCAGCGCTCAATCAAAAAAGGGCGCCCAGGGGCGCCCTTTTTTTGGCGCCATCAGTTTGCACGCGGCCTAAAAACCAGGCGAAACCTGCTACCAGACGATAGACATCAACAATCCGACGAAATGAGATCGCGGTGTTCCCGTGCTCAAGAAGTTCGCTGATGCACAAGTGATGTGCAAGCCCCTGGCGGGCCAAGCGGTGCGCCAGGTGGCGGGATTCTGCTGTCGGGATGACCGGGTCATGGCTGCCATGCAGCAGTAAGACAGGAGGCGTACTCTGAGGAAATTCAGGCGGCACGCGATACCCAGCCCAGGCGCTGTCGAACACATCGAGGATTTTCTCTAGAAATGCCTGCCGCGATGCGGGCTCTGTCATCAACTGATGCAACGACTGTTCGAGTGGGTCATTGGTATCAAACAGCGCATCCAGGCGTATCGGTTCGTTGTTGTGGGTGGCAACCGTTTCCACTGCTGCTTTTAGCGCCGCTATCGCGTTCGTGTGCTCAGGCTCAACTTCGGCAAAGTAACTTCGCCCAATCACCAGTCGACCGTAGGGATCAGCCTGCTCGGAGGTAATCAGGAAGTTGGCTACCCGCTCAATATCGTAATACCCCCCGATGAGTCCAACAGCAGTTATCCGATCATTCAGCACCGGATCGAGCGCTGCGCGCAGAACAAAAATACTGGAAAAAGAGACTGACATGAGGCCGACTCGACGGGTCGTCACGAGAGACCGATCCTGCGCCATAGACCGGATCAGGTTGGCGACTTCATCAGGCTGACGGGTAGAGATCGTCAAAGCACGAATGCTCGGGACATCCGGTATCAGCACCCGCAGACCCCCGGCTGACAGTGCCCAGCCCAATCGTCGAATTCTCGGATCCTCTCGGCCACGTATCGAGAGGCCAGGGATAAAAATCACTGTCGCAGCCGGTGTTGACGGCGGCTGATACACATCGACCGACGTCTTTCCAAAAACCACGGTTTCGAGCGTACCCGGTGTCTTGTGCCGCTGAAAGGCCAGCAGCAGTTTGAGCGCGCTTTTCCAGTCAGCGTGGGCTTTTCGTTGAGTGCCAGACCCGTTCATACCCCAAAGCCTTCTTCGTCAAAGAACGATTTCGCCGCGGGGCGTTTTGATCACGGCATGCAGTCCGACCGCATCGTTTTTCGACCCCGGTGAAGTGAGAAGCGGATTCAGACCCATCGCGGCGATGGTGGACCCCATACTGCCACCCGGCGCCAGGTTTGCCTTAAGGCTTTTGAAGCGGCATTGCGAATCAGGCAGGGTATCGGTCGGATGTACGTTGCCGCGCCACTCAATCACGTGTGGCAGCACTCCATCGCCCGGACACTCACCATCTGGGGTGAATGCAAACAGCCACCGAAGATCGCCGCGGGACATTTCCCGCACGTCACAGGATGCATAGGACTCAAGACGTTTAAGGCCCGAAATATCCGGAGTCCTGGCTACCCAGGTCAGCAGTCGAGGGCCCTGCTCAAGAGTCTGCCGAACGGTCGGGTTGTCGAGAGAAAACCAACGCGGATGCTCAGGAGGGTCACCGTCAGGATTAATTGCGATCACTTCCAGATAGACCGAGCCCCCCAGCGAAAGCAGGACATTATGGGTACCCATATTCGGATGGACGCCACCCTTCACCGGGGAGACTCCCAGGAGATCTGCGATGTAGCCAGCGCCCTCATCTAGGCTTTGCGCGCCCACGACCAGGTGGTCGAGTTCGCAACGAATCGGTGACGTTCTCATTGGATCTGGGCGGCCTCATTCTGGGAAGGTGAAAGACTGCGCTGCACGATCACGGTGTCCAGCCAGCGATCAAACTTGCGACCCACGTTCTGCAGCGTACCCACCTGATGAAACCCGGCGCTCTCGTGAGCCAAGAGAGAAGCCTCATTGGCACTGTCTCCGATGATGCCGATTATCTCGCGAATGCCGCATCCTGTGAGGAGTTCCACGAGACGATCCAGCAACTGCTTGCCGATACCCCGGCGGCGCCAGGACCGATCAACGTAGATAGAGTGTTCCACGGTATAGCGGTAGGCGGGCCTTGGCCTATACGGCAGTGCATACGCGAAGGCCACCACCTGGTTTTCAATCATTGCCACCAGATAGGGCAAACCGGCTTCACCTATCATCTGCCAGCGCTTGCGGATCGCCTTAAGATCCGGCGGATCGATCTCAAAAGAGGCCGTCCCTGTCAGCACCTCGTGCTCGTAGATCCGACGAATCGATTCAAGGTCAGCTTCGACGGCGGAGCGAATTATGGGTCCGGTCATCGTCCATGAACTCCAGTTGGCCAGTGGAGACTTTATTGTTAACCCGAACGCACGCAAAAAAAAGGGCCGGCAGATGCCGGCCCTCCAGACAATGGTTTTGGCAATCAGCCCAGCAAGGGTGCGATCACCAAAGAGACAATCGCCATCACGTTGATCAGGATGTTCATCGATGGTCCGGAAGTATCCTTAAACGGATCTCCGACCGTATCCCCGACAACCGCTGCCTTATGCACGTCGGAACCCTTACCCCCGAGATTGCCCTTCTCGATGTATTTTTTCGCGTTGTCCCAGGCACCACCGGCATTCGCCATGGTCAGTGCAAGGAGGACGCAGCCCAAAAGAGCACCACCCAGCATGCCGCCCAGCGCCGCAGGGCCAAGAGTAAAACCAACCACCACTGGCGCACCGACCGCGAGCACCCCGGGAGGCACCATTCGCTTGAGTGCCGCCGTGGTTGCGATCTCAACACAGCGATCCGTGTCCGGCTCCGCAGTACCCTCCAATAACCCGGGAATCTCCTTGAACTGACGGCGGATTTCGCGAATCATGTCGAAAGCGGCGTCCCCGACCGCCGTCATGGTCATGCTGCTGACCAAAAACGGGAAAATGCCGCCAAGGAACATTCCGGCGAGCACAACCGGATCATTGATTTGAAGACTGAAATCCGGAACATGCAAGGTGACTGTTTCGATATAGGCCGAGATGATGGCAAGCGCCGCCAAGGCGGCCGCACCAATGGCAAAGCCTTTGCCGATAGCTGCGGTGGTGTTGCCCAGTTCATCCAGGGTATCGGTGATCTCACGGACCTCTTCACCCAACCCTGCCATCTCAGCGATGCCTCCCGCGTTGTCCGCGACCGGTCCATAGGCATCAATCGCCATCGTGATACCCACCGTGGCCAGCATTCCGACTGCGGCGATACCCACCCCGTAAAGCCCGGCGAGCCAGCTCGAGACTAGGATGATGACGCACAGCATGAGCACAGGCACCACCACAGACTGCATTCCTACTGAGAGTCCTGTGATCATGATTGTGGCCGGGCCCGTCTCGCCTGCGTCGGCAATCTTTTTCACCGGAGGACCAGCTGTGTAGTACTCGGTGACGAGTCCGATCACGATGCCGCCCAGCGCGCCGACCACGACAGACCACCAGATATTAAGGCTGATATCCGACCACCAGGTAAGCGCCAGCGCCGCGATAATGAAGATCACTGTTGCACCGATGGTCCCGGTACGAAGTGCCTTATCCGGCGCCTTACCCGATGCACTCTTGACCAGCACAATGCCGGCGATGGAGCACAGAATTCCGACCGACGCCAACGCCAATGGCAGGAACATCAGCTTCGACTGATCGCCCCCTGCCAGCGAGCTAATCACTTCTGGCGTAAGGGTGGCGGCAATCGCGATCGAAGCGATCATGGACCCGCAGTAGGATTCGAAGATATCTGATCCCATGCCTGCGACGTCACCAACGTTATCACCGACGTTATCCGCGATAACACCCGGGTTGCGTGGATCATCCTCTGGGATACCCGCTTCCACCTTACCGACCAGATCCGCACCGACGTCTGCACTCTTGGTGAAGATCCCGCCGCCCACACGGGAGAACAAGGCCACTGACGAGGCGCCCATGCCGAATCCGTGAATCACGTGGGCAGTATGCGGATCACCGCCGAAAGCGAGATAAAGAATACCCAACCCCAGCAGACCCATGGCGGCTACCGTGAGGCCCATGACGGAGCCGCCGAAAAATGCGACCGTCAGTGCGGCGGGTGCCCCGCTCTGGGCTGCTGCGGTGGTCGTTCGGACATTCGCCCGGGTCGCCGTGAACATCCCAATGTACCCTGCCGTACCAGAAGCGAGAGCACCAACGAAAAACGCGACAGTGGTTTTCCAGCCAAGGTCTGAGACGAAGATCCCCGCACCCACCACGACGACAAAAATCGCCAGATAGGTATATTCGCGCCGCATGAACACCAAAGCGCCTTTGTGAATTTTCTCTCCGATTTCAGACACTTTTCCGGTACCCGCCGGATAGGCAAGCACCGAGCGATAAACCAGCAACGCCGCCAAAAGACCGATGACACCCAGAATCACTGGAATCAAAGCAACAGAAGACATAACTAACCCCTCTCAGGTGGGAAACAGTTTGCGAAACACCCCATCGGGACCGATTAGGTGTAACCCTAATAATATCATGTATATCGGGGGCTTATTCTGTTCCTAAGTACTCTTTGCGCCTGAAAGCGCTTTGTCGGCGGCGCCAATGTTTGAGACGCGCGGTCAAAACCGGGCAGAGTCAGCTCCAGGCGGGATCTGCCGGGAGAGCCCAGTCACTTTGCTGGGCGCGAGTGCGCTCAGCGCCGGCGGCGGGCCCGGGGATGCGCCTTGTCGTAAACCTTGGCCAGATGCTGGAAATCCAGGTGGGTATAGACCTGAGTGGTGGAAATATCTGAATGACCCAACAATTCCTGCACAGCACGCAGGTCAGAACTCGATTCCAGCAGATGGCTTGCAAAAGAGTGGCGCAGCATGTGCGGGTGGACTCCCCGATCCAGGCCCTGCCGACGGGCCCAGAACTCCAGGCGTTTCTGGATTGCCCGGGCACCGAGCCGCGTCCCGGCACGACTGACAAATAGCGCCGGCTCGTCCGCCTCAACCCAAACGGCGCGGCGCTTGATCCAATCCCGGATCGCGGCAACCGCATGGCGGCCGACCGGAACCATGCGCGTTTTGTCGCCCTTGCCCGTAACCACCATTGTGGCGGCACTCAGATCAATATCCTTAAGGTCGGTGCGGGCGAGTTCCGACAGCCTGAGACCGGAAGAATAGAACAACTCCAAAATGGCATGATCCCGAAAATCCAGATCCGATACCGGTTTGATGGAAACGAGTTGTGCCGCCTCCTCAATATTCAGTGTGTTGGGCAGTTTGCGTTCGCTGCGCGGGGCGGAGATGCCTTCAAAAGGATTCAGCTTTGCCTGCTTTTCGCGCAGCAGATACCGATAACAGGACCTCGCAGCCGACAGGGTTCGACTGATCGAGCGGCCTGACAGACCTGCGTGGCGCAACCCTGCCGCGAACAGCCTTGCCTGGGGGGGTGTCAATCCGTTGAAACTGCCGATACCCCGCTCTTTCAGAAAATCGCATAAGCGGGAAAGATCCCGCTGATAGGCTGTGACCGTATGCTCGGACAGTCGCCGCTCGTAACGCAGGTGCTCAACGAAAGCCTCGATGCTCTTGTCGTTGCCTGCCATGATGCGCCCTCAGGACATCCCAAGGCGAATGCACGTCGCGCCGATCAGACCGACAAGCCCCTCTAGCAGAACCGTGTCCAGATCTGGACGGTAATGTTCCGGATCGCGTGACACCAGAATAATCCACCCAATTGGCTCATCACTACGGGCCGTTATCGGCAAAACGGCGCACGAAGCTGCCTGCGCCACACTGTCCGGATCCAGCAGATCTGAGGTTTCCCTGGACAGGGGCGCCTCCAGCAGACAGACCTTCCCCGCCAGGCGGCGCATCACCAAGGCGGCACTTTCATTATCCTGAGAGACCAACGCGTTGATCGGGAACATGTCTTTCGGCGCATGATTGGTAAACTGCATGACTGCAGTGACCAGGCCAAATTCCGCCTGCAGTACCCGGGGCACGGCGTCACACAATTCAGCCATATCGCGTGCTCGCGCAATCCGTTCAAAACATCGCTGCAGTCTTTGCTGCAGCCGGGAATTTTCCTTGGCCTTGTCAATCAGGGCGGCGAGCCGGCTTCTTTCAATGCTAAGCTGGTCTCGCAGCACACCGACCTGGCGCTCGAGCAAAGACACTGCCCCGCCGCGTGCCGAGTGCGGAACGACAAGCTCACTCAACAACGCCAGATGGCGCTCAAAAAAGTCCGGGCAGGCGCGCAGGTAGCCGGCCACTTCATCCTCGCTCAGACGCGCTGGGGCTCTATCGTGATCCTGGCGATCGGTGTCTTCTGAAGGATCCACTTTATTGCACCGGCCAGAGTCCGTCGAAGACCCGCGTCGTTGGACCTGACATCAGGATCGGTCCGTGCCCCGGCCAGGTAATCTGGAGCACCCCTCCCGGCAGGCTTACTCGAACACTGCTCTCGATCAAGTTCCAACGCTGACACACTGACACCGCCGCACAGGCGCCGCTGCCGCAGGCCAGGGTCTCACCCACCCCCCGCTCCCAGACCCGCAACCGGATGTGTGTGGGGCTCTTTATTTCAACGAAACCAACGTTGGTACGTTCGGGAAAGTCAGTGTGGTGTTCAATGACTGGCCCTACCCGGCTGACCGGGGCCTCATCGATATCGTCAACAAGCAAAACTGCGTGCGGGTTCCCGAGCGAGGCAACGCCAATCATGATGTCCTCGTCATCGACCAAAACAGAGTAGCGTTCGGCTGGCTGGGCGCTGCGAAAAGGAATCTTTGCAGGCTCAAACTCGGGCACATCGAGTTCCACGCTGACTTCACCCTCAACACCCATCGTCAGATGGAATCGCGTACTGATCGTTTGGACAGCGAGCTCTTTTTTCTGGGTCAGCCCCTGCTCCCGGACAAACCGGGCAAAACAGCGGGCCCCGTTACCGCACTGACCGGACTCACTGCCGTCCGTGTTGTAAATGCGCATGAAAAAATCGGCACCATGCGCATCGGGCTCCGCCACAATTAACTGATCACAGCCGATACCGTGATGGCGATCCGCGATGCCACGAATGGCTTCTTGAGTCAGCGCAACGGGTGCACTGACCCCATCGAGCATGACAAAATCATTGCCCAATGAGTGCATCTTCGTGAAGGGAAGCGTGTCCACTTTATCTTTGAGGACTGGGAATTCCGTGAGCTCGGGGTAGCGCTCATTATAGTCCGCTGGCGCAAACCGCCTTTGGCACAGACAACCGCCGTTGAACGGTTAATGTTCTTGCGGGGGACAGAACTCAAGCCAATCCACGTCCGGATCGGCCATCGCGACGAACCAGGGATTGAGAATATTTTTTCTGTTGTAACTGAGTTCGGTGCCGTTGCAGTCCACCAGTCGCCCCCCGGCTTCATTGAGCACACAGTGAGATGCACAGGTATCCCATTCAGACGTTGGCGCAAGACGGGGGTAGACGTCAGCATTCCCCTCAGCCACTACACAGACTTTCAAAGCGCTGCCCATGCTGACAATGGCGGGGTCGGATCCGCTCTTGGCTGCCAGCGCCTGACGAAATGCAGTGACGGCCTCACCGGCATGCGACCGACTTGCCACCATCCGAGGCTGTGCGGGATCGTAGACGCTCACCTGAATCGGCTCAGGCGCGGCAGAGCCTGATTGGCGCCAGGCACCCTGCCCCTGCATGGCGAAATAACAGACACCGGAACTCGGGCAATACACGACGCCCAAAACGGGTCTGCCATGGTCTGCCAAACCAATATTCACGGTGAACTCCCCATTGCGGCGGATAAACTCCTTGGTCCCGTCCAAGGGATCCACCATCCAAACGCGGTCGGCCTCAAGCCGCTCTCTGTCATCGATATCCTTGGATTCTTCTGAGACCACCAGGATTTCTGGCGTCAGCTCGCGCAGTTGCGCGACGATAATGTCATGCGCCCGATGGTCGGCGGTCGTCACTGGGGAGCCGTCCGCCTTTTCGATGATCTCGTACTCACGCTCGTAGACATCCATGATGGCAACGCCGGCTGATTTGGCGATCTCTACGACGGCCTCTATCTCCACATCCTCCACATCCATGGCGCTCATGAATTGAGCCGCTCCGCGGCGAGAAAGGTTGCAAGAATACTGCGGCCATCAGAAAAATCTTTTCGCTGCCGCAACGCTGGCAAATCACAAAGCCGCCACACCTCGGTCTCCAGCGGTTCCGGCTCATCGCCCGACAGCGGAGAGGCAAACAGCTCCTGGGCGAGAAAAATATGGGTGCGGTAGTTCGAATAAGCCGGCGTCAGCGACACTGTGGCCAATCCCTGCATCTTGGCAGCATCGCGACCGATTTCTTCACGAAGTTCGCGGTGTGCCGCCTGCTCCGGCGTCTCTCCTGAATCAATGCGGCCCTTCACGAAACTCAGTTCATACCGTTCAACACCGACCGCATACTCGCGGATCAGCATGAGCTCCTGATCCGAATGCATGGGCACCACCATCACGGCACCCTCCCCCTCTCCGACCAGCCGTTCAAAGCACGCCTCGGTTCCGTTGGAAAAACGCAGATCAACCTGCTCGATTGAGAACAGCCGACTGGTCGCCACAGGCGTCGTATTCAGAATTTCGGGCAAGGCGTTCGTCATGGCAAAAATCGCCCAAAGCGGGCAGCTCGGTCAGATTAACGCAGCCGGTCAGGTCACACAACCAAAACAGCGTGGCCGCATAAGATCCGGTCGCCCGATCCTGCCGGGACGCTAGAATAAGACGCTGTCACTGACTCAGCCGGCTACGGTGTTGACACACTGCCGGAAAACTTATGATCGACTGGAACCAAATCGAATCGGTATTTCTGGATCTCGACGGCACCTTGCTCGATTTGCGGTTTGATAACCATTTCTGGGTCGAATTCATTCCAGATCACTACGCCCAACATCACGGCCTCGTTCCGAAAACCGCTCGGGAGGGGGTTCTCGCCCGGATGAAAGAGCTGCGCGGCACGCTGGATTGGTACTGCACAGACTTCTGGAGTCGCGAACTGGATCTGGACATCATTGCACTGAAGGACACCAAGCGGGAATTGATCCGCACCCGGCCGGGAGCAGAAGACTTCTTGTCCGCACTGCACGCAGATAGGCGCCGCGTTGTTCTGGTCACCAACGCCCACCCGAAAACGATCGACATCAAAATGCGCCGGACCGGCATTGCGCCGCTTTTTGACCGCATCATCAGTTCGCATGAACTGGGCTACCCCAAAGAAAAAGACCGCTTCTGGGAACTGCTGCAGGAGATTGAACCGTTTGTTCCCACGAAAACCTTGTTTATCGATGATAACCTGGATGTGCTGCGGGCTGCGGGCACCTACGGGATTTCACACCTGCTGGCCGTACCCAAACCCGACTCCACATTAGCGCCCGTGGACACAGAGGAGTTCCCAAGCCTGCATGCCTTCGAGGACATCCTCGGGTATTTTCAGCCGACTCATGAGGCAAAGGCTTTATGACCGGTACCGCGGATCTCTATGACGCGCACGGCACCCGCCTTCAGGTCGGTGCCCCGTTGTTTCGGGATTTCGGCAGCGCGGCATCCTTTTCGGGGGAGATTGCAACCGTGAAAGTATTCGAGGACAACACGCTGGTCCGCTCCATGCTGGAAAATCAAGGCGACGGCCGCATACTGGTTGTGGATGGTGGGGGATCCCTGCGCTGTGCCCTCGTCGGTGACCAGATCGGGGCACTCGCGGTCGCCAACGACTGGTCCGGCCTGGTGATCAACGGCTGCATCCGGGACAGTCAGCAGCTCGCCGGACTCCCCATCGGCATCAAAGCGCTCGCCGCCTGCCCGGCAAAAAGCGTAAAGCGGGGAGAGGGTCAGAGCCAGGTCAGCGTTCGCTTCGCCGACATCGTCTTTGTGCCTGGTCACCATCTGTGGGCAGATGCAGACGGGATTGCTGTGGCTGACAGCCTCCTCACCTGAGTGTGGTGGATTCCGCCTCCCTTCACCAGAACTTTATCGGACGACTCGGCCGCAGCGGCGCCGAACCGGACGCGCACCAGCAACGTGCCTTAAACGCGTGTGCTGAACTCGTCCAGCGACTCGACCAGCGCTTGGCCGAATCGGCGGCCAGGGGGCTGTGGAGCTTAATTCCTCTGCGCTGGCTCCAAGGAACACCGGCAAATTCGGTAACGGGTCTTTATCTTTGGGGCTCGGTCGGGCGCGGCAAGACCCTCATGATGGATACCCTGCTAGAAGCACTTCCACCAAACACATGGCGGCGGGTGCATTTTCACCGCTTCATGCTTGAGATCCACGAGGGACTGCGCCGACTGAAAGACGAAAAAGATCCGCTGCGGCGTATCAGTCGGGAAATCAGTTCCGAGACACGGTTGCTCGGTTTTGATGAATTTCAGGTAACTGATATCGGTGATGCCATGATCCTGTCGGGGCTGTTGCACGCTTTGATCGAGAATGGTCTGACACTGATCTTTACCTCAAACACCCCTCCCCGACTGCTCTACCAGCAGGGGCTACAGCGAGACCGGTTTTTGCCTGCGATTGATCTGATACAGCGCCACACGGAGGTCATCCACCTTGATGGGGATCACGATTACCGCCTGGAAGCACTTGGAGCGAGGCCAACCTATCACATCCCCGATGACGCACAGGCTGAAACCAGCATGCGCGCACTGCTGCTGGAGATTGACCGCACGGCCACTCTTGGGGCCAATACACTTCACCTCAACGGCCGGGATATCCCGGTTCGGGCAAGAGGTAACGGGGTCATCTGGTTTGACTTTGAAGCGTTGTGCGACGGGCCGCGGTCCAAAGTGGACTACGTCGAGCTCTCAAGAAGTTTTCACACCCTGCTGCTGAGCGGCATCCCTCGCTTTGACGTCGAAAGCGAGGACGCAGCCCGCCGCTTGGTCGAACTGATCGATGAACTTTATGATCGCAAGGTGAATGTCATCGTCTCTGCTGCGGCGCCGGCCAACGAGCTTTATCAGGGTGACCGCCTAGCTGAGGATTTTGTCCGGACAGCCAGCCGACTTCACGAATTTCAATCGGAAGACTATCTCGCCAGCGCACACCGGCCCTGAGCGCCGGCAAGGCTCAAGCCGTTCCCAATCCGGCGTCGATCAACTGCTGGGCATACCAGCGATGGAAACCATGGACACTGGGCTCAAGCTCTGGACAAACCCGCCCGGGGCGTGCGAGTCGGGAGTGAAGGCCCAACTGCTGCGCTTCGAGGACCACGATATCTTCCTCCATGCCGATCGCCATCCGGCTCTCATAGCGTTTGAGCATCTGCTCAAAGTCCGGTACCGACAGGCTGGCATCGTCGAACAGCAACGTCAATCGTACCGCGGTGCTGGACACTGTCACCGGGGCAGCTTCGAGCACCCAGACTGCATCACGGGACGCGGCAAACGTCAGGCCGGGATAGGCCCAGGTGTAGCGGGTGCCGTTGGCCAGCCGACCTGATAGCCCAGGCAGTGTCTCAAAACCCCTGCCGGCTTCGGTGAGCACACCAACGCTGCCGCGTCTGGCATGCTCGCCGAACTGGCTGACAAAAGCGCCGTCAGTGCGATCGACCGGATCCGGCGCGGCATAGAGCGTCGACAGCGTATGCGGGTGGACTTTGCGAAGATGGTAGTACTCGTTGAATACCTCGATAAAAAGCTTCCAGTTGCACTTAACGGTGAACTCTCTTTGGCTCGCTGTCACCAGCGACTCCAACCGCCAGGGTTCGTGCAGGCTCTCGAAGTCACCCAGCCAGTCGTCCAGAGAAGGTGCCTCCCTATCAAGATTGACGAACAGAAACCCGGCCCGCTCTTCACTGCGTGCCTGCACCAGGCCGAAATCTGCTGACTCAAAACCCTGAGCCCCTTCCATTCTCGGTGCCGCAAAAAGACTGCCGTCCAACTTGTAACACCAACCGTGAAACGGGCAGACAAACTGACGGCATTGGCCTCTGCC